>JAFKGG010000235.1 GCA_017307915.1 Burkholderiales bacterium
CAGGGCACCCCCTGCGCAGCAGGGGGCAAGCGGTTACCCCGCCATCGCACCGCGCCCATGCCTTTGCCCGCCCCACCCGTCGCACGCACAACCGTCGCACGCACAACCGTCGCACGCACAACCGCCGCACGCACGACTACCACACGCACGATCACACGCCCCAAAACCATCGACCGACGACAACGCACCGCTCGCTGCCAATCCCCGCTCTCAGCCTGCTCGAACCGGAGCCCCAGCGATGACCCCTCCCCGCGGGCAAGTTCTATGCGTATGGGGCGCCGCCGAAACCTCCAACACCGTGCGCCGGATGCTCGACCACGCGCGCCCCGAGGCCGCGCAGGGAAGCTTAAATCCCGATGGCGAACACGCTGCGCATCCGCCATCGCAGACATTCATTGCAAGCTACGATTGGCGAGAACAAACGAAGCGCAGCACCTTGGCCGATTGGCGCGAACTGGCCAAGCTGCTCGTCCAGCGCCATCCCGGTTGCGATCTGCTGCTGATCGAAGCCGGCGTCGACGTTCCTGCGGATTGGCATCAACTGCTCGCCTGCGCCTATCGTTCCGATGATCGCATCGGCGCCGTGTGCCCGCTGACCGATGCACTGCCCTGGTTGTCGCCGTTCGATCAAGAACGCCCGGCCTGGATGGGCGTCGATGAAGTCATGCACTGGCTGCAGACGCTATCGCGCGATGAGTGTTTCGATATTCCCGCCTTGTGGCCCGGCTGTGTGCTGGTACGCGCCGAAGCACTGCCCGCGATCGCCGGCTTCGACCAGCCGCTGGCCGATTCCGCGCCGGCCCTGCAAGCAGCCGGCTGGTCGATCGTGGCTTGCGATTGGCTGTTTGCCGCGCGTCCGCCCGGAACGGCTTCGCCGGCTGCACCCGCGTTATTGGAACCAGCCCGCCTGAAAGCCTTCACCGGCGCGCATCCGCTGGGCCGGCTGCGCCATGGATTCGGTGAAGCAGGCGCGCGCGGTCCCGCGGGCATGCTGCCGGCACGGCCAATGCGCAAACCGGTGCAACTGCACATCACCCATAACTGGGGCGGCGGCCTGGAACGCTGGCTGCGCGACTATTGCGAAACCGATGAGCAGCGCTGGAATCTGGTGCTGCGCCCGATCGGCACCTGGGGCGCATTTGGTCAGAAGTTGGCGCTCTATCGTAATCCCTGGTCGCCCGAGCCATTGCGTGAATGGATCATGCAATCGCCGATCGCGTCGATCGCTGCCACGCATCTGCAATACCGGCACCTGTTGCACGAGATCATCGACGACTTCCAGGTCGACGCCATCATCGTGTCGTCGCTGGTCGGTCATTCGCTGGATGTATTCGATACGACGCTGCCCACGCTGTGGGTCGCGCACGACTATGTCCCGTTCTGCCCGGCGCTGGTCATTCATCATGAAAGCGTGTGCCACCAGTGCGGTCGTGCCGAGCTGCAGCGTTGCGAGCGCGAGAATCCATTGAACCGTTTCTTCAAGGACACCAGCCCCGACCATTGGCTGACGCTGCGGCAACGGTTCATCGCGCAGGTGATGCGCGATCACGTGTCATGGGTGGCGCCCAGCGCATCGGTCGGGCGGCATTATCGCGAGCTGGTGCCAACTCTGCGCGACAAGCCGCTGACCGTGATCGGCCACGGCACCGATCCGACCCCGCCATGGCAGACGCTGCGAGCCCGCGCTTGTGAACAGGCGCGGCCGGCTCAGGCGCGGCCGGCTCAGGCGCGGCCGGCTGAGGTGCAACCGGCCGATGCTTCGCTGCCCCCCTCGCGCCGCCTGCGCATCGTCGTGCTCGGCAGCCTGGCACCGCAAAAGGGCCGGGCGCTATTGAGTCAAGCGATCGAAGCGCTGGCGCGGATCGCCGACCTGTATCTGATCGGCTGCGGCGACGATGCCGAGCCGTTTCGCGCGCATGCGGCACGCCTGGTGCCGCGTTATGCGCCAGACGAGCTGCCCGCGCTGCTGGCTGAAGTCGAACCCGACCTGGGCCTGTTGCTGTCTACCGTTCCCGAGACCTTCAGCTATACGCTGAGCGAACTGTGGCAGGCCGGCATCGTGCCGGTGGCTACGCGGCTGGGCGGCTTCGCGGATCGCATCAGCGATGGCGTCGACGGCTTTCTGTTCGAGCCCGATGCGCAAGCGCTGCTCGCCATGATCGAGACGCTGGGCCACGAGCGTGCGCGCCTCGTGGCAGCGCGTGCCGCCGTCTGCGCGGAGCCGGCGCGCAGCCGTGCACAGATGGTGGCCGACTATCACCGGCTGCTGCCGCTCGCGGGCCGGCCCGGCACCGCGCCGGCGCTGCTCGATACCGCACCGTCGTCGGCGCAGGCACATCGGGTGCTGCGCATCGACCCGAACGCCCGCTTCGGCGATGCCGTGCGCGAATTCATCGATTACACGATCGGCAAGCTCGAACATTCGCCGCGGCTCGGTGCCGCGGCGCGGCGCGCCTTGCTGTGGCCATTGCGCCGGATGCGGCGGCGGCTCGGCTGACGCTGGGCGACGGCAGCCGGATCGGCGAGGCCAATGGCCGCAACGCTGGTTTCAACCAAAGGCAGAACCGGGATGGTATTGCGGCGGTCGCCCAGGTGCACGCGCGCGCATCGTCATCTCGGCCGGGTTAGACTGACGCATCAAATTCGACCATTACTGCAAGCATGAGCACCAACGCATCCGAATTCGAACGCGCCGCCAAGGTTCTGGTCGGCGGCGTCAACTCCGCCGTGCGCGCTTTTCGCGCTGTCGGCGGCACGCCGCGTTTCATCGCCCGCGCCGAGGGCGCCTACATGTGGGACGTCGAAGGGCGTCGCTACATCGACTATCTCGGCTCATGGGGGCCGATGATCGCCGGCCACTCGCATCCGCAGGTGGTCGAGGCCGTCACGCGCGCGGCGCGCGACGGCCTGTCGTTCGGCGCGCCGAACCTGCGCGAAAGCGAATTGGCCGAGCGGCTGTGCGCGATGTTCCCGCAGGTCGAGCGCGTGCGCTTCACCAGCTCGGGCACCGAAGCGACGATGTCGGCGCTGCGGCTGGCGCGCGGCTTCACCAAGCGCGACCGCATCGTCAAGTTCGAAGGCTGCTATCACGGCACGGCCGACAGTCTGCTGGTGAAAGCCGGCTCGGGCGCGCTCGCCTTCGGCTCGCCGACCTCGGCTGGCGTACCCGCCGACGTCGTGCGCCATACGCTGGTTGCGCAATTCAATGACCTGGCCAGCGTGCAGGCGCTGTTCGCGCAGTATGGCGACGAGATTGCCTGCGTCATCGTCGAGCCGATGCCGGGCAATATGAACCTGATCCTGCCGGCGCCCGGTTTTCTGGCCGGCCTGCGCGAGCTGTGCAGCCGGCACGGCGCCTTGCTGATCTTCGACGAAGTGATGTCGGGCTTTCGCGTCGCCTTGGGCGGCGCGCAAGAAAAGGTCGGCGTCGTGCCCGACCTGTCCACCTTCGGCAAGGTGATCGGCGGCGGCATGCCGGTCGGTGCGTTGGCTGGTCCTGCCCGCATCATGGAATCGATGGCGCCGCTGGGGCCGGTGTATCAGGCGGGCACCTTGTCGGGCAACCCGATCGCGATGGCGGCCGGCCTGGCCACGCTCGACCTGATCGGCGCACCCGGTTTCTTCGATCGGCTGGGCGCGCGCTGCGGTCGCTTGATCGATGGGCTGAACGCGGCGGCGCGCGAGGCGGGCCTGGCCTTTTGCGCGCAGCACGTCGGCGGCCTGGCCGGCATGTATGCGCTGGCCACGCCGCCCAATAGCTTCACGCAAGTGCAGGGGCAAGACGTGGAGCGCTTCAAGCGCTTCTATCATCTGATGCTCGATGCCGGCATCTACCTGCCGCCGTCGCCGGTCGAGGCATTCTTCTTTTCCAGTGCGCACAGCGAGGCCGACGTCGATGCCACGCTCGATGCCGCACGCGCGGCGCTGCGCGCGGTGGCCTGATGGGCGAGGGTAGGGGCGGTACTGCGACGGGCAGCGCCGCCGCGGATAGCGCAGCGGGCGCTACGGCGGCGGGTGCCAACGTGGGCGGCGAACCGGCGCAGGGGCCTCGCGCAAGCGCCGGCCACCGGTCGTATCTGCCGGTGCTGCTGTTCGGCTGCGCCATCCTGATCATTTCCACCGGTGTGCGTTCATCGTTCGGGCTGTTCATGCCCGAGATGACGCTGGCACGCGGCTGGTCGCGCGAGAGCTTCTCGTTCGCGATCGCCTTGCAGAACCTGATGTGGGGGCTGGGCGGCTCGTTCCTCGGCGCAATGGCCGACCGCTACGGATCGATGCGCACGCTGCTGCTGGGCGGCGTGCTGTACGTGCTGGGTTTCCTGGGCATGGCCTGGGCCGAGACCGGCACCATGCTGTCGCTGTCGGCCGGCCTGGTCATGGGCATCGCGATCGGCGGCACCTCGTTCGGCATCATCCTGGCCACGCTGGGCCGCATCGTGCCGGCCGAGCAGCGCAGCTTCGCGTTCGGCATCGGCGTGGCCGCCGGCTCGTTCGGGCAGTTCCTGTTCCTGCCGTTGGCCGGCGCGTTGATCGCATCGCTGGGCTGGCAGGTGACGTTGCTGATCCATGCGGCGATCGTCGGCCTGATCCTGGTGCTGGCGCCGGGCGTGCGCGGCGCCGACGGCAACGTGACGCAGGCCGCGCAACTGCGTTTTGGCCAGACGCTGCGCAGCACGATGGCCGATCGCAACTTCCATCTGCTGTTCTGGGGCTATTTCGTCTGCGGCTTGCAGGTCGTGTTCATCCAGTTGCACCTGCCGGCTTATCTGATCGACAAAGGCATGCCCGCCAACATCGGCGCCACCGCGGTTGCGCTGATCGGCCTGTTCAACGTGATCGGCTCGTTCGCCGCCGGCGTGCTCGGCCAGAAGCTGTCGCGCAAGTGGTTGCTGGCGGCGATCTACATCGTGCGCTCGATCGTGATCGGCTTGTTCCTGCTCGCGCCGCTCGGGGCGCTGTCGGTGTATGTGTTCAGCGCCGCAATGGGTCTGCTGTGGCTATCGACGGTGCCGTTGACCAATGCGCTGATCGGCCAGCGTTGGGGCGTGCAGTACCTGGGCCTGCTCGGCGGCGTGGTGTTCTTCGGTCACCAGATCGGCAGCTTCCTGGGCGCTTGGCTGGGCGGGCGTTTCTTCGATACGTTCGGCAACTACGACTATGCCTGGGCGATGATCATCGCCTTCGGCCTGTTCGCCGCGGTGATGCATGCACCGATCGACCAGCGGCCCAGCGGCCAGCGGGGTGTTCCGGCCGCGGGTTGATTGAACGGCTGACGCCGGCCGGCGAGGGCGTTCAGCCAGGCCCGCTCAGCAGGGAGCGGGCCCCAGGTCGAGTTAGATCCGCTCGAACACCGCCGCAATGCCCTGCCCACCGCCGATGCACATCGTCACCAGCGCATAACGCCCGCCGGTGCGCTGCAGTTCATACAGCGCCTTGACGGTGATGACCGCGCCGGTGGCGCCGATTGGGTGGCCGATCGAGATGCCCGAGCCGTTCGGGTTGACCTTGGCGGGATCGAGTTCCAGATCGCGCGACACGGCCAGCGCCTGCGCGGCGAAGGCTTCGTTGGCTTCGATCACGTCCATCTGATGCGCTTTCAGCCCGGCCTTTTCCAGCGCCTTGCGTGAGGCGGGCACCGGACCGATGCCCATGTAGGCCGGATCGACGCCGGCATGCCCGTACGACACCAGCCGCGCCAGCGGTTTCAGGCCGCGCGCTTCGGCGGTGCGCCGTTCCATCAGCACCACCGCTCCCGCGCCGTCATTGATGCCCGAGGCGTTGCCGGCGGTGACCGTGCCTTCCTCCTTCACGAACACCGGCTTGAGCTTGCGCATGTCATCGATGGTGGCGTCGTGGCGGATGTGCTCGTCGGTGTCGAACACGGTGGTGCCCTTGCGCGACTTCAGTTCCACGCCGACGATCTGCGATTTGAACAAGCCGTCGCGGCTGGCTTTCGAGGCGCGGCGATGGCTTTCCAGCGCGAGCGCGTCCTGGTCTTCACGCGTGATGCCCCATTTCTTGGCGACGTTCTCGGCGGTCACGCCCATGTGGATGGTCTGGAACGGGTCGTGCAGGGCGCCGACCATCATGTCGATCACCTTGGTGTCGCCCATGCGCGCGCCCCAGCGCAAGGCGGGTGTCAGGTAGGGGCCGCGGCTCATCACCTCGGCGCCGCCGGCCAGCGCGATGTCGGCGTCGCCGAGCAGGATCGACTGCGCCGCCGATACCACCGCTTGCAGGCCCGAGCCGCACAGCCGGTTCAGCGTCATCGCCGGCACGCCTTTCGACAGGCCGCCGTCGAGCGCGGCCACGCGCGCCAGGTACATGTCGCGGGCCTCGGTGTTCACGACGTGGCCGAACACCACGTGCTGCACTTCATCGCCGCCGACGCCGGCGCGGGCCGCTGCCTCGCGCACCACCAGTGCGCCGAGCTGGGTGGGCGTGAGATCCTTCAGGCTGCCACCGAAGGTGCCGACAGCGGTGCGCACGCCGCTGACTACGACGACTTCACGATTCATGATGAACTCCCTGGGCTAAGACGAGGAAAGAGGAGACGACGCGTCATTTTAGCGCCGGGCAGCGGACCGGCCGGCCGGTGCCGCGGGCGTTGGCGCGACGGGCCAGTCTGAATTCCCGTGCGCCGCGGCCGCGGCTTTCGTATCAATGCAGCGTTCTGCGCCGGCCCGCCGCGGTGCGCCCGACCCGGTCGCGAAAGATCGTCTGCATCAGCCGCCCGGTGCCGATCACGATCATCGTCTGGCCGATCGTGTGCGCCTCGCCTTCGACGATGTCGAGCGTGACGTCGGCGCCGGCCGCGGTCAGCCCGCGATAGGCGCGCTCGGCATGCACCAGCGGCACCACGCTGTCGAATTCGCCGTGCAGCAGATGGATGGTGGTGCTGATGCGCTCGCCGTCGCTGACCGGCGTGGCGAGCTGGCCGGCATACGACACCACGCAGGCGGCGGCCTGCGGATGGCGGCGTGCCAGTTCCAGCGCCACGGTGGCGCCTTGCGAGAAGCCGATCACCACCGTCTGTTGCGCCGTCAGGCCGGTATCGCGGCGCAGCGTCGCCAGTTGCTGCGCCACCTCGTCGCTGGCCTGCTGTACGCGCGGCGCGCGATCGGTGCTGATGCCGCTGGGGTCGAACCAGTCGCGGCCCTGCGCCGTGCTGCTTTCGTGCGGCGCGTTCAGGATCACGGCGGTGGCGCCGGGGAATTTCAACTGCCAGGCGATCGCCACCGGCGCGAACACCTCGGGCGTGGAGCCGGCGCCGTGCAGGAAGACCAGCAAGCGGCCGGGTGCCGACGGCGAGATCGGCGGCAGTTCCAGCCAGAGCGGTTCAGGGGGATTTGCGCTGTGCGGCACAGCGTCTCAGCGTCGGCGCTCCGGCGGCCGGCGCTCC
>JAFKGG010000236.1 GCA_017307915.1 Burkholderiales bacterium
GAGCGTAGTGCCGTGGGCACTGGCGTGGGGAGAAGCCGCCACGCCAGCGGTCGTCATGAATGCGCACTGATCGAAGTCTTCATAATCGAACGCCGGCTCTAGGGAGGAGAACGGATGCACACTATGGTCGACGACACCATCGCAGCGCCTGCCGCGACCACACCCGATGGCGCGGCGACCACGGACAACCGCAATGGCAGTGCCCGCCACGCGGCGAGCACTTCCTCGAGCCGCTGCGTGCCGCGGCCCAGCGGCTTCAGATCGACGTTGCCGCAATCCGGGCAGGCGCGCGGCACCGGCTGCTCAGCGCTACAGTGGTGGCAGACCATCTGGTAGCGCGGCGCACCCGCCGCCCCGCCGCGGCGCGCCGCCGGGCTCATCCGGTGCAGCACGCGATACGCCGAGCAGTGTTCGCACCGGCTCAACCAGCCGCAGCTTTCGCAACTGAGCACCGGTGCATAACCGCGCCGGTTGATGAACACCAGCGCCTGCTCGCCGCGCGCCACGGTCGCCTCGATCGCCGCGATCGACTCGGGCGCCAGCTCGTGCTTGAGCGTCTTGCGGCGCAGATCGATGATGTCGATCGCCGGCAGCCGGGCGCCGCCGATGCGCTGCGGCAGCTCCAACAGCCGGTAGCGCCGGCGCCGCGCCGCATGCCAGCTTTCCAGCGACGGCGTGGCCGAACCCAACAGCACCGGAATGCGCCGCTGCGAGGCCGCCGCGATCGCCAGGTCGCGCGCCGAATAACGCACGCCCTCCTGCTGCTTGTAGGAGGGATCGTGCTCTTCGTCGACCACGATCGCCGCCAAGGCCGGCAGCGGCGCCAGCACCGCCAATCGCGTGCCGATGACCACGCGCGCGCGCCCTTCCACCGCCGCCAGCCAGTGCGCGGCGCGATCGCCGTCGGCCAGGTCGCTGTGCAACACGGCCATGCGTTCGCCGGGAAAGCGCGCCGCGACCTGCGCGGCCAATTGCGGCGTCAGCGCGATTTCAGGCACCAGCAGCAGCACCTGCGAACTCGCCGCACGCGCCAGCACTTCGGCCAGCCAGTGCAGATAGACCTCGGTCTTGCCGCTGCCAGTGATGCCGTGCAATAGAAAGACGCCAAATCCGGTGCCCTCCAGCAGCGCAGCGAGTACTTGCTTCTGAGCCTCGTTCAGCGATGGCGCGGGGCGGGCGACGCCGCCCTCCGCATCGCCAAAGCGCTGCCGCGCCCGCGCAAACACCGAGCCGCGCGCCCGTGCCGCCGGCGGCGTGCGCAGCAGTTTCGGAATCGCCGGCAAGGCCACTTCGCCAAAGCCGCGGTGGTAGTAGTCGGCCGCAAAGCCGATCAACGACAGCCATGGCGCCGGCAGCGCCGGCGCATCGGCCACCGGCCCGTGCAGCGGCTTGACGCGCTGCGCATCGATCTCGCTGTGCGGCGTCAGCGCCACCACCACGCCTACCCGGCGCGCCTGGCCCCAGGGCACCACCACCCAGCTACCCGGCTGCACCGCGCCAACCTGATCGGCCGGCACCGCGTAATCGAACAGCGAAACGCCGAGCTGCGCCATCGGCACGTCGAGCGCCACGCGGGCAAAAAGTTCGAAAACGGTAGCGCTCACGGGTGGGCGGCGGCAATCGACAGATGAGAGGTTACTTTAACTTCGAGGGTTAACAGCCTAGCCCCAAAGCGCTTTTCCAAGTCGTTCACAAAAGCTGTGGATAAATCTGTGAGCAACCCAGGGGAATCGCCGGCAAATGATTGCCCCATCAAGGGTTTCAGTGGGTTGCCCGTTTTTTAGACAAGATGAATCCCTTTTGAATCAATGACTTGCGAAACCCCTTCAAGACACGCAGGCAAAGCCGTGATGTGACGCGCAGCGTCACGCCGACTGTGCATAAGTCAGTGGTCACGCGCATTTCGGATCATATTTTTTGCGGCCGCGCAAGCCGCATGGCGCTTGAGCGGAAACTAGAGTGAGGACGCGCTCGCGTTGCCAGCGCGCAGCTTGCGGCTGTGCTCGTGCACGGCCTCGACCAGCGCGGCCACCGAGTCGGGCGGCGTGAACTGCGAGATGCCGTGACCCAGATTGAACACATGGCCGACGCCCGGCGCCGGGGCGCCGAAGTTGTCCAGCACCTTCAGGGTTTCGGCGCGCACTTGCGCCGGCTCGGCCATCAACGCCATCGGATCGAGGTTGCCCTGGATCGCGCAGCGATCGCCGATGCGCGCCCGGGCGCTGGCCAGATCGACGGTCCAGTCCACGCCGACCGCGTCGCAGCCGGTGGCAGCGATGCGCTCCAGCCACAGCCCGCCGCCCTTGGTGAAGACGATGACCGGCACCGATTCGCGCCGCTCCGCACCCGCCGGCCCGGCCGGTTCGTTGCGAAAGCGCTGCAGCGCACCCAGCACCCGCCGCATCGGTGCCAGCGAAAAGCGCTCATAGGCTTCGTGCGACAGCACGCCGCCCCAGGAATCGAACAGCATCACGGCCTGCGCGCCGGCTTCGATCTGCGCGTTCAGATAGACCGCCACCGCCTGCGCGGTGACGTCGAGCATGTGCTCGAGCAGATCGGGCCGCTTGTACAGCATCGTCTTGATCTGCCGGAAATCGCTGCTGCCGCCGCCTTCGACCATATAGCAGGCCAGCGTCCACGGGCTGCCCGAGAAGCCGATCAGCGGCACGCGGCCGGCCAGCGCGCCGCGGATGGTTTTCACCGCATCGAGCACGTAGCGCAGCTCGCGCGTCGGATCGGGCACGGCAAGCTGCCGCACCGCCGCCTCGTCGCGCACCGGGCGCTCGAACCTGGGCCCCTCGCCGTCGGCGAAATACAGGCCCAGCCCCATCGCATCGGGAATGGTCAGGATGTCGGAGAACAGGATCGCCGCATCGAGCGGAAAGCGTGCCAGCGGCTGCAGCGTGACTTCGCAGGCCAGCTCGGGCGTCTTGCACAGCGCCAGGAAACTGCCCGCGCGTTGCCGCGTGGCGTTGTATTCCGGCAGATAGCGGCCGGCTTGGCGCATCAGCCAGACCGGCGTGTAATCGGTGGGCTGGCGGCGCAGCGCGCGCAGGAAGGTATCGTTGGCGAGGGTATTCACCCCGCGATTCTACCCGCCGCCGCTGCCCCCGCGACTGCCCTCTTGCTCAGCCGCCAGCGCGCGCACGGTGGCCGAGCGAAACTCCATGTAGTACAGGATCAGCGTGATGACCAGAGCGCCGGCGATCATCAGCCACGGGTTGACCAGCCACAGCAGCGGCGGCACCGCGTAGTAATACGCGCGCAAGCCTTGTGCGAAGTTCAGCCCGGCCAGCTCGTTCAGGCGGCCGGCGGTGTCGATCAGCCGGTCATTCGGGATCAGTCGTTCGCGCTGCACCGGGAACGCGCCGACCATGATGTTGAGCAGATTGAACTGGCGCAGCGACCAGGTGAAACGCAGAAAGGCATAGACGAACACCAGCGCCAGCACCACCACCTTCACTTCGAGCAGATCTTGCGACACGCGCGAGGCGAACGGCAGGTTCTTCATCACCTCGATCATTTCGGTGCCGCGCTCGATGGTGCCCAGCAACGCAAAGGTGGCGCCCAGGATCAGCAGCGTGGTCGATGAGAAGAAAGTGGCGCTGTGCATCAGGTTGCCGATCAGCGCGCTGTCGGTGATGCGCGGATCGCGCCGATACGCTTCGCGCATCCAGGCGCGCCGAAAGCTGGCCAGCGCGGCCATCATGCTGATGCGGCGCGTGCCGTGATCGGCATACAGCGAGTAGCCGAGCCAGGCGGCCAGCCACGCGGCCAGGGCAATCCCATCCAGTAGCGAGAAACTGGTCATGAAAAGGCGCGAAAGCGAAGGGCCGGCGGGCTGCCGTCGATTGACGGGACAGGACACCGGCGATTCTATCGCTCGCGCACCTTCTCAAGAGGGCGCCGTCATTGCTTGAAGCGCGCCTCAGCCTCGGCCACGCATTGGTCCTTGGCCGCGCCGGCCAGCGAATCGCAGCGCTCACGCGCCACTTTGTAATCGGCATCGCGCCGCGTCTGCGCGGCTTCGCTGCGCGCCTCGGCGGCCTTGCGCCCGGCCGAGGCGTCAGCCAGCGATTTGTCGCGCGCGGCCTTGGCCTGCGCCACGCAGACGTCCTTGGCGTTGCCGGCCAGCGCGTCGCAGCGCTCGCGTGACAGCTTGTAGTTGGCCCCGGCGATGTCCTTCTCGGCCGCGGCACGTGCCTTCGGCGTGTCTTTGTAGGCGGCTTCGGCCTGCGCGCGGGTGCGCACGCGCTCGGCGCGCGCCTGCAATACGCAGACGTCCTTGTCGTTACCGGCCAGGGTGTCGCAGCGGTCGCGCGCCACCTTGTATTCGGCGTCGGCGCGATCCTTGGCAGCGCGGTATTCGGCCTCGGTGGTGGCAGCCAGCGCGGCCGTCGACAGGCCGATACCGGCCATGACCAGCAGCGCGCGCGGCAACGTTCGTCGGAATTCGATCATCATGGTGCTCCTTTCGGGTTCTCACACGCCTGGAAAAGAGCAAGCCCGGTGCCTGTGGCCATGAGGCCGCCAATGCCTCAGCGAATCACCCCGCACACGATGCGCGCCCCGCCGCCCCCCAGCGGCTGCGGATGATCGGCATGATTGTCGCCACCGGCATGCACCATCAGCGAACGCCCCGACAGCTGCGCCAGCTTCAAGCGCGGCGCCAACACCGGCTGCGTCGCATTGCCTTTGGCATCGACGTACAAGGCAGGCAGGTCGCCCAGGTGGCCGTCGCCCCACGGCGTGCCGTGCTTGCCGCTGCCGTTCGGGTCATAGTGTTCGCCGGCGGCCAGCGCCGGCTGCATGCGGCCGTCGCGCTCCTTGGGCCCGCAATCGGGGTTCTCGTGCACGTGAAAGCCGTGCAGGCCCGGCGCCACGCCCGACAGCTCGGGCGTGAACACCGCACCGTATTGCGTTTCGGTAATCGTGACGCGGCCCAGCGCCTTGCCGACGCCCTTGGCATCGACCTGGTTCATCGTCACTACCACCTGCGCCTGGGCAGCCGCCGCCAGCAGCACTGCCGGCGCGATCGCGAAGAGGCCCGCTATCTTCATGAGTCTTCTCCTTGCAACAGGGGAACGCCAGTGGCCGCCTTCGACCGCGGCGCCAGCGTGGCTTTGCCGACGCGCGCAGCCAGTCGAGTAGACTGCGGCCGGAAAACGAGATGAGATCGCCGCCCAGCAGGCGGGAGCGAGGCAGAACGACGATGAGCGACACTTCCGAGGACAAACCCTTCACGCAGACCGACTGGCGCCGCCTGCTGCGCAGCCTGCATGAAGACCCCGACCGACCCGGCCTGCGCGAAACGCCGGCACGGGTCGAGCGCGCCTGGGAACACTGGACCTCGGGCTATCAGCAGAACCCGGCCGAGATCCTGAAGGTGTTCGAAGACGGCGCCGAGCAATACAACGAGCTGATCGTGGTGCGCGGCATTCCCGTCTACAGCCATTGCGAGCACCATCTGGCGCCGTTCTTCGGCACCGCCACGGTCGGCTACGTGCCCAACGGCCGCATCGTCGGCTTGTCCAAATTGACGCGCCTGGTCGATTGCTTCGCCAAACGCCTGCAGGTGCAGGAACGGCTGACGCGCCAGGTGGCCGATGCGCTGATGACGCATCTGCAACCGATCGCCGTTGGCGTGGTCGTGCGCTGCCGGCACCTGTGCATGGAAAGCCGCGGCATCCGCGCCATCGGCGAGGAAACCGTCACCTCGGCGATGCTGGGCGAGCTGCTGACCAACCTGGGCATGCGCACCGAGCTGCTGTCGCTGGAACGCAATCGCTGAACCGGACATGACTTGCCTCGGGTGATGCGCGTCCTGCATCCCAGCAAGCTGCGAACCCATGCCTGACGCTGCCCTGGCGTTAGCATTGGAAGATTGGGGCAGGCCCCGCCTGCCCATTCCCGCTTTCCTCCTGCCGTTGGGCAGATGTTGCACCGCACTATAGAATGGCGGCATGGCCAGCGAGCCAGGACGGAAAGGACTGCAGCATGATGTCCCAATCGAAAAAGCATGAGCCGCTTGGCAGCGGCGAGCCGATGCCGGAGAACTCGCAGTTCACCGGTCTGAACCGCTTGCGGCGCGAACGCACCTGGGTCGATGTCTATCTGATTGCCGGCACGCGCCTGCAGGGCCGCATCCGCTCGTTCGATTCAAGGATGATGCTGCTGCAGACCGAACACGGCGACGTCGCGCTGTACCATCATGCGGTCAGTTCGGTGCAGCGCTCCAAGACCCGCGCCAAGGGGCAGGCAGCACGTGCCATCGCCGCCGACCTGCACGATCCGCGCCCGCTCGAGCGCAGCCTGGAACGCAAGCGCGAGCCGCGCAGCTTCGATGGCGATGGCGGCGGCGAGCTGCCCGAACGCCCGCGGCTCGGCGTGACCCGGCCACGGCCCAGCACCGAAACGGTAGTGATCACGCGCCGGCGCAGCCGCTTGGTCGCCAAGCCCGACACCGAGGCATAGCGGCAATCAGGCCGGCCCGATAGCCGCTCAGCCCGCTGCCCGCTTGCGCAGCGCTTTGGCCAGCGCGTTCGACAAGGTCTGCGCGGTGCACGGCTTGGTCAGCACCTCGAAGCCCGAAGCCACCGCGCGCGGCGTATGGCTCGCATAGCCGGTCATCAGCACCACCGGCAGTTCCGGATACTCGCGGCGCAGCGCCAGCGCCAGGTCGAGTCCATTGAGCACGCCCGGCATCATGATGTCGGAAAGCACGACATCGAAGCGCCGCGGGTTGGCGGCCAGCGCCTCGAATGCTGCGTCGGCGCGGTCGAAATGCTCGACGCTCATGCCCAGCGATTCGAGCAGCGGCAGAATCGCCGAGGCCACTTCGGCATGGTCCTCGACCAGCATCAGCCGACCGCTCAAGGCCTGCACCGTTTCGGGGGCAGCCGTCACCGGCGACACCGGCACGCTATCGGGCGATGCGGCCGGCAGCAGCATCTGCACCGTGGTGCCCACGCCGGGCGTGCTTTCCATGCGCGCCGTGCCGCCCGACTGCACGCAGAAACCGTATACCTGGCTCAGCCCCAGGCCGGTGCCATGGCCGACCTGCTTGGTGGTGAAGAAGGGTTCGAAGACGCGCTCGAGCAAATCCTGCCGCACGCCGATGCCGGTGTCTTCCACGGCCAGGACCAGATAAGCGCCCGGCACCAGCCGGCTCAGTTCACCGGGCAGCGCCTCGCGCGTAGTGATCGTGAGCCGGCCGCCGTTGGGCATCGCGTCGCGCGCGTTGATCGCCAGGTTCAGCAGCGCCAGCTCGAACTCGGCCGGGTCGACCTTGACCAGCGCATTGCGTGCCAGGTCGCGGTATTCGATGCTGATCTTCGAGCCCAGCGTGGTGCGCAGCAGATCGAGCATGCCGCCGATC
>JAFKGG010000237.1 GCA_017307915.1 Burkholderiales bacterium
CATGGACCTGGAACGGCTCGCAGACTTTCTTCTAGAGGTAGACCCCGCATCGGCTCTTGAAACCATCGACCTCATTTCGGAGGTGGTACAGGTGCTCGAAAACCACCCCTTGGTCGGTCGGCCAGTCGAGCATGACTTGCGGGAACTGGTCATTTCGCGCGGCAAGACTGGTTACCTGGCTCTGTACAGCCACGAACACGCACAGGACGCCGTTCTCATCCTTGCCATTCGGCACCAACGCGAGGCCGGTTACCAGTTGGAATGAGGTGGGGTCGCGGCGCCTGCGATTCTGCTGTCACTCGACCCTTATATTGGCATCGTTGACGACCTTCTCATAGACCGCCAATTGCCTCTTCCAATAGACATCGAACTCCTGCGGCCCTGATCCCACTGCGTCGATGCCCTGTTTCTTGAGTGCCTCCAGAGTTTCCCGGTGGCGCAGCGCCTTCTGCACTTCAGTCGCGATCCGGTCGACGATCGCTCGCGGCGTTTTGGCCGGTGCGAACAAACCCGTCCAGAAATCGATCTCGTAGCCGGGCAAGGATTCGGCCAGGGCGGGGATTTCCGGCAGCATGTCGGAGCGCGCGGCCGTGGTGACTGCCATGGCACGTACCCGCCCCGTGGTGATGTTCGGCATCTGAGGCGGCACGCCATCGATCAGCATATGGACCCGGCCGCCGATGAGATCGGTGAGGACCGGTGCCGTACCTTTGTAGGGCACGTGCATCATGTCGACCTTCGCCAAGGATTCGAACAGTTCACCCGCGATGTGCGGCGTGGTGCCGACGCCCGACGAACCATAGCTGTACTTCCCAGGACTGCTGCGCACCAGGGCGATGAACTCGCCGATGCTCTTCGCCGGAAGATCCTTGTTGATGATCATCACCAAGGGAAACTTGGACACCTGGGTCACCGGCACGAAATCGTTGATCGGGTCATATCTGAGATTCTTCAAGGTCACCGCGTTCACCACTGCGGTAGAGGACGAATGAAGAATCAGCGTATACCCGTCGGATGGCGAGCGCGCCACCGAATAAGAGCCGATGGTGCCGCTTCCGCCGGCGCGATTCTCGACCACCACCGGCTGGCCGAACTGCTGTGCCAGACGCTCGGCGACGATCCGCGCCGTCAGATCCACGCCACCTCCGGGCGGAAACGGCACGATGATCTTGATCGGCTTGTCGGGCCACTCGGATTGCGCCGAAACCAGCGAAAGCCCGCTCGAAGCAATCACTGCGCCTTGAAGAACACGCCTGAGAACCTTCCGGCGAGCCGGGATCGGGGCACCGCGTTTCATGATTGTCTCCTTCAGCAATATCGTTTTGGCCAAACGGTTTCAGGCTGCGGCCAGGGCGTAAGTTCCCAGGCTGCCTTCCGGTAGCGGACATTCTTTCCAGGTGACGCCGCCGTCATGCGTTCCGAATACCTGGCCGCTGCGCGTCGCGCAATGAATCACCGAGGCATCGCGCGGATCGAGCGCAATGGCCATCATGGTGCTGTCGGCCTCGATCGAGTGATCGAGCCGCGCCCAGCTCGCTCCAAGATCGGCGCTGCGATAGAGCGTGCCGGTCGCCCCGCTCGCCGCCACACTGAGCGTGGCGTAGAGCGTGCGCGGGTCATGCGGCGAGACGCGAATGTCGCGCGCATAGGTGAGCGGCGAAAAGCGCCCGACTTCCAGATCGCGCCAGGTTTCGGCACCGTCCTCGCTCAGGAAGATTCCCAAGCGGCCGGCGATGAACAGCGCGCCGGGTGCCGCCGCCGTCATGCAGACCGCATGCAGATCGAGAATGCCTTCCTGCTCGTAGTCGGTGAGAACCTTGCTTTTCAGATGCGGCTGTTCGGCAAGCCGCAGCAGATCGTCATTGCAATCCCGCCAGGTTTCGCCGCCGTCGCGGCTGCGCATGACGCCGTTCACCTCGAGAACCGCAAACATCTCGTCGGGCTCGACAGGGTTGACTGCCATGCGCATGACGCGATTGACGAACGCCCCCATGCGCAGACGGTCCGGCACCGCGGAGCCCGGCATCCGGCGCCAGCGCTCGCCGCCGTCATCGCTTCTGAACACGCCGACCGGCGACGCGCCCGCCAGCACCGTGCCGCGGCGCGTGGGGTGCAACGCGATCGACCAGATGTGCGCGTCGGGCTCCGGCAGCGCAAGCTTCGTCCAACGGGTGCCGTGGTCGGTGCTGCGATACACCCCGTGCTGGGTGCCGATGAAGATGCGGGCTCGATCCACCGGATCGACCGTGATGCACATCACATATGCATCTTCCGGAAGACCCTGGCTCATCCGCTCCCATCGGCCGTCGCCGACGGTCATTCGGAACAGCCCGTTCTGCGTGCCTCTCTGCCAGCGCGTCACGCCGGCGAAGACGTATCCTGATGCGGAAGAATCCTTCATCGATCACTCCTCCATCGAAATTCCGGGCCGGTTCACGCTCACGCGCCGCCGACGATGCCGCGCTCGCGCCATTGCTCTATCGCCTCGCGCGTCGCGCCGAGCAGATCCTCCAGCACGTGCGTGGTGTCAGCCCCCAATCGAGGCGGAAACCCGAGGTTCTCCTCGTCGCAGCCCCGCACCTTCACCGGATTGCCGACGACCCGTAGCGTGTCTCCTTCGTCGCTGCGCAGATCGACGACCATGCCGCGATGCTTCACCTGCGGATCGGACAAGGCCCGATCGACGCTGTTGATCGGCGCTGAGGGCACGCCGGCCTGTTCCAGGGCCGACAGCACCTCGTCCGATCGCTGCAGCAGGAAAGCAGCCTCCAGAATCGCGTCGAGTTGCGCGCGGTTCTTCAGACGTGCCTTGCGCTCCTGGAAACGCGGATCTTTCGGCAGCTCGGCATGGCCGAGTACCTCGCACAGACCCTCCCACATCTTTTCGCTGTTGGCCGCCACGACGATCTCGATGCCGTCGCCGCACAGGTAGGCGCGATAGGTCGTCAGCGAACGATGCCCTCGCCCCTGCAGCCCCGGCACTTCGCCGGACATCAGGTAGTAGGCCGCCTGGTAGGTCAGCATGGAGATCTGGCAGTCGAGCATCGCGACGTCGATGTGCTTGCCCTCCCCGGTGGCGTTGACGTGCGCCACGCCCGCCAGCGCGCCGATGACGCCGAACATGCCCGCGGCCAGATCGCCCAGAGGAACGCCCGCGCGTACGGCCCGGCCGCCCTCCTCGCCGGTCATGCTCATGCCGCCGGACATCGCCTGAACGATGATGTCGTAGGCCGGACGGTCGCGATACGGCCCATCCTGGCCGAAACCGCTGACCGAGCACATGACGATGCGCGGATTCACCTTGCGCAGCGCTTCGAAGCCGATGCCAAGCCGCTCCAGAACACCCGGCCGATAGTTCTCGAACACGATGTCGGCCCGCTTGACCATCTCCAGGAACAGCGCCTGCCCTTCCTTCACCTTGAGATTGAGGACGACGCTTTCCTTGTTCCGGTTCACGCTGAGGTAGTAGGCGCTCTCGCCCTTCAGGAAATGGGGCGGCGTCGTTCGCGTGATGTCGCCGTCCGGCGGCTCGATCTTCACGACCCGGGCACCCAGATCACCCAGGATCTGCGATCCATACGGGCCGGCCAGAAAGTTGGTGATGTCGAGCACCGTCAGGTGCGACAGCAGCCCGGTTCTCGCGGCACTCGTCGCGGCACTCATCACGCCACCAGCAGGTTGACTGCGCAAGAACCGTGGTCAAGCCCCGCCACGCCGCCACCGGTGCAATGCGTAAGCGCCACTCTGGCGCCCCGCACTTGTCGGGCGCCGGCTTCGCCGCGCAACTGCCAAACCGCCTCGCAGACTTGCGCAATGCCGGTGGCGCCGACCGGGTGTCCCCGGCACAGCAGACCGCCACTCGGGTTCACGCATTTTGAACCGCCGATACGCGTCGCACCGCTGTCCAGCAGCGCGGGTCCGCCGCCCGACTCGCACAGCCCCAAGGCTTCGTAGTACACCAGCTCCGCGATCGCGAACGCATCGTGGATCTCGGCCAGATCGACGTCTTCCGGGCCGATGCCGGCACTCTCGTAGGCGATCTTCGCAGTGCGCATGGTCAGCTCGCTCTGCACCATGTCGCGATAGCCCGTCTTGTAGACGCCGGACTGCAAGGCGGTCGCCGCCACGCGAATCGGCTGCCGGCCCAGTTCGCGCGCCCGCGCCTGCGTGGTAACGACCGCCGCCGCCGCGCCGTCACCGGTCGGGCAGCACATCAGCAAGGTCAATGGATCGGCAACCATGCGCGAAGCGAGCACCTCTTCGACCGTGATTTCATTGCGGTATTGCGCATAAGGGTTGAGCCGACCCGCTTCGTGCGCCTTGACCGCCACGCGCGCGAGATGCTCACTGGTCGCGCCGCGTTCACTGAGATAGCGGCGAGCTCGCATCGCATAGACCGCGGGCATGACCATGCCCAAGTTGGGATCGAGATCGGTTTCCACCTGCGGAATGGTGCCGCCGCCCAGACGAGTGAGCTGATCGATACCCAGTACCAGCACGGTCTGCGCCCGCCCGGCAGCGATCGCGGTGCACGCTTCACGCAAGGCCGTCGAGCCACTGGAGCAGGCGTTCTCGACGTTCGTGATCGGCACCCCGGTCATGCCCAGATCGCGCACGACGCGCTGCCCCATGCTGCGGCCGGTCAGCGCACTGCCGCAGAAGATCTCGTCCACCTGGGCGCGCTCCACCCCGGCGTCCTTGAGCGCCTTCAGCACCGCCTCCTGGCCGATGCTCTCGAACGAACGCTCGCGCATTCTGCCGAACGGCGTCATGCCGACGCCCACCACGAAGGGCTGCACTGTCATGGCTGCACACTCCTGAACTTGTAGCCGATGACCGGCGTTCCATTGGTTCGCCTGCGCACGACGCCGATCGTCGTCTCGACGGTCTGATCCAGCGCCAGATCACTCATGGCCGCATCGATCTGGCCGAAGACGCGCACGCCGTCGTCGAGATCGACGTAGCCGATGACGTAAGGCGTGTTGAACCCGGCCGGTGCGGCATGCACCTCGGTATAGGTATAAAGCTTGCCGCGCGCACTCAGCCGCGCCGGCTCCAGGCCACTGTCCGCCCCGCAACCGGAGCAGACCTCGCGTTTCGGAAAGGCCAGAGTGCCGCAGGCGGAGCAACGCATGCCAATGAGGTGATGAACCCCGCTCTGCTCCTCCCAGGGGCGATCGGTGGGAAAATATTCCGCCGCCGGCGCATCCGCCGCGTCTTGCTGTGTCGTGCTCTTCATGCTCATGGCTATCATAGGGTTGACGAAAATGCGTTCACGAGCGAAAGCTCTCGGGCGCGGATTTGGTCGAGCTGCCGGAGCCGATCGAGCAGTGCCTGTGCGTCGCTTGCCGCCATCGCGGCCGCGGCGCAGTCGCTGAACTTGTCGAACAACTCGACTTCGCTCATCGGTCGCTGCGCATGGCCGAGCGGCCTGGCCACCGGCTCGCTTTCGAGAACACGGCCGTCCTTCAGCGCGACCCGAACCTGATCGAAGCGGGATGCGCCTGGAAACTCCGCGTCGTAGTCGGTATTGGTGTGGATCGAAACCAGCGTCATCAATCGCTGCACGTCGGGGCGTCGGACGAAGTCATCCGTCAGCTCTTTCAAGCTCATCCGCTGCGCGATGACAGTGCCGGCGAGTGCGAACTCGACGCTGAACTTGGCGGCCAACGCGCTTTCCGGCCGGTGATTGCGCAAGATCTGGTGGAAGGTTTCGCTCAACGAGACTTCGATGCCTTGCACGTCCGGCGCGGCAATGGCGTGCGCCTCGACCAAGTCCAGCATTGCGTCGATCGGCCGGTGCGTGCTGTAGCACGTCGGGTAGCGTTTGATGCTCAAGCCCACGCTCAGAATGCGCCAGACTTGTCCTATTGCATCCGCCCCATCGAGACGCGCTCGCCCACTGGGTGACACGACACGCAGCAGACCGTGCGCATGTTCCAAGGCATCAGGCGCCGAGGTAAAGCCCGCACCCGCCAGCCGAGCGGCCAGAATGCCGGCCTGTGCCGCGCGCCCGCAGTGCAAGGGCTTGGTCATCGAGCCGAAGTTGGCCATCAGGCCTGCACCCTGCGAAGCGCCAATGCCGATCGCATGCGTGGCACGCCCCGCATCGAGCCGGTGCAACGAAGCGCACGCGGCAGCGGCGGCCACGGCGCCATAGATCCCGGTCGGATGCCAGCCCTTCGTGTGCAGCGATTCGGGCTCCCGTGCCACCAGATCGGCCCACACTTCGTAGCCGGCCAGATACGCAGTCAGCATGTCTTTGCCGGACAGATCGAGCGATTGCGCCTCGGCCAGAATCGCCGGCACCAGCACCGCGCTGGGATGGCTGCCTAATGCCACATCGTCATAGTCCAGCGCATGAGCCGCGGTAGCGTTGATGAGCGCGGCCTCCATCGAGCTTGCGCTGCCCTTGCCGGTTACCAGCGCGGCAGATCCTGGTGATGGATCGAGCGTGTCATGCAGAATCGTCACAGCATCTTCGGTACTGCCGGCGAGCATGACGCCCAGGCAATCCACGAAGCCGGTGCACGCTATCCGTAACGCCTGCGCCGGCAGGTCGCCGTAGCAAAGACCCGACGCAAACGCGCCATACGCCTTCGTCAATGCATAGCTGTCTTGGCGCATCGGGATGATCCGGTCTCCGTGTTTTCGTTTTGCGCTGCGCCGCCAGGCGGCGAGTCGAAAACGATTCTAGGGATCGGAATCACCAGGACATAGACACTCGACTGCTCAATCTGATATAAAAGTTTCGGTATATCTCGGAGGCACCGATGAGGATCGAGGAGATTCGTAGTTTCGTTACTGTGTGCCAGATGGGAAGCCTGACCATCGCTGCGGCGAAGCTGGGGGTTTCGCAACCAGCCCTCAGCAGAACGATCCGCGGCCTGGAAGGCAAGCTGCGCGTCACGCTGTTTCGCCGCACCGGACGCGGCGTGGCCACCACCGATGCCGGCGAGATCGTGCTCAAGCACAGCCAACGAATACTGGCCGGGCTGGCGGATCTGGAGACCGATCTCGATGCCTTGTACCGCAACGGAGGTCGTGGCGAGGTGCGAGTGCTGCTGCCGCTGAACGTCGGCCGATTGCTGGAGCCGTTCATCATCCAGAAGCTGGCAGCGACCCACCCGGGCGTTTCGCTGCGGGTGCTGGAGCGGGCCAACGATGAAATTACTGAACGCCTATTGAGCGGCGACGCCGATTGCGCGCTGTTCTATGAAACACCCAATCACGGCCCCGTGCTGCGCGACGTGGTGGCGGAGGAGGTTTTCTTGGTCATCGGGCTGCCGAAACTCATCGGCAGGAAAACGGTGCCCATGTCATGGAGCGAAGTCGCCGCCTTGCCGCTGATCACCGCCCTGCTCTGCCTG
>JAFKGG010000238.1 GCA_017307915.1 Burkholderiales bacterium
CCGCTACTTCGGCGAAGCAACCTTGCAGGAACGCCGGTCGGACGAGGCGCTGCGGCGCGACAGCGAGTCCTGAAAAGCGCAGCCGCAGCGCCGCGGATGACGGCGACGCTGCGGCAATGTCCCCGTTCGCGACCCCGTCACTGCCCATGCGTAAGCCGCAGATCCTCGTCGTCGACGACTTCCTCGACAATCCCGATGCGGTGCGCGCGATCGCCCTGCAGCAGCGCTTCGTGAAGATGCACTCGGCAGGTGTACGGACCGAGGCCAGCTTTCTGCACCTGGCGCCGTACAAGACCTCGTTCGAACGCCTGCTGAATCGCCCGCTCTCGAACTGGGACGACAACGCCGCGAACGGCCGCTTCCAGTGCTGTTTCGCCAGCGATGCGATTCCCTATCATTCCGACAGCCAGTCCTATGCCGGCGTGCTGTTCCTGACGCCCGACGCCCCGGCCGAGGCGGGGCTGTCATTCTTCCGCGGCCGCCTCGGCGGACTACGGCGCCGTTCGCCCGATGCCGAGCGGATGATGCTGACCTTCGGCGGCGGCGCCGAATTCGACCGCAGCCGCTGGGAAGAGCTCGATCGCGTCGCCAACTTCTACAATCGGCTGGTACTGTTCGATGCGCATCTGGCACACGGCGCGAGCGCCTATTTCGGCGACCGGATCGAGAACGCGCGGCTGTTCCAGAATTTCTTCTTCAACGTCGACTGAACGGGTCGGCCCGCTTCGGCCGCCCCCTCAAGCCAGGCGCAGGTCGGCCGCCCGCTCGATGCCCCTCACCTGCAGCCAGACGGCCAGCGCATACAGCGCGAGCACCTCGCGATCCGATACCGGCTGCCAGGATTGCAGTTGCCGCGTGCGCCGCAGCAGCCAGTGCGTCGAGATGCCAAGCGCCTCGAAGACCGACGCCGAACGTTCGAACGACGCCGCTATGTGATCGCCGTGCTTGCGGTAGGCGCGCATCCATACGCCGTCATAGGCGACCTTGCCCTTGCGCTGAAGAATCGCCGGCGGCAGCCGCCCCGGCAAGGCCTCGGCCAGAATGCGCTTGTCGGGCCGCACGCCACGGGCGGCGCACCAGCGCGACCAGGCCTGCGCCGCGCGAAACACCGCCAGATCCGAGAACGGCGTGCGGATGGTCGGGCCGAAGGTCTCCTTGACCCACACGTCCTGCCGTGCGTCGTACACGAAGGTGCCCAGGCTTCGGTCCTGCCACGGAGAATGACGGATCGTCTCGATCGCGGCGGACACCACGCGCCAGGCCTCGCGCGAGAACGGCCCTCGGCCCGGCGGATTGGCAACCAGCGTCTCGCGCCGGCACAGGTCGGTGCTGAAGCACTGATCGCCGCCGTGCCCCATATAGATGCGGTCGGCGCCCACTCCGGCGGTGAAGGCGGCAACGCGTTCCGAATGGCGAATCGCCGTGATGAATACCGACGGCTCCTCGAAGGCCGCCGGCTGCTGCGCAGGCGCATACGGAAAGAGATCGGTGCCGTCGAACTCGATGCGCGCAATGCCCAGTGCCGACGCGGTGGCGGCCTGAATCGCCTCCTCGAAGCGGAACTCATAATACGGAAAGGCCACCGACACGCCCTGCATGCCCTGCCGCGACGTCAGGGCCGCCGCCAGCGTACTGTCGAAACCGCCCGACACTTCGAGCACGGAACGGCGCACGGCGCGCTGCGATCGGCCGTAGGCCTCGAATGCCTCGGACACCTGGGTCGCAAGGGCCTCGCGCGTCGGCACCGGCGCTTGTGCGTCCGGGTCGATGATCGCTTTCTCGGCGACCCGGCGCGCCGCACGGAACCGCGTGAGCGCGCCGCGGCGCAGGCGGAACCAGCCCGACAGCGGCGTTTCGGCAAAGGCATTGGGCTCATACGACGAATGCAGCGCCGCCGCCGCCGAGGCCGCCACCAGTCCGGTGCGCGAGAACGGAAGCTGCGCTGCCAGCGGCAGCCGCGTCGCGATTCGCAGCGCTTCTCCTTGCGCATGCCAGAACAGCGCAAAGGTGCAGGCGCCACCGCGCGCTGCCATGAGTTCGTCGCCGCGGATAACGAAGACGGCATCGGTGAGCTCGAGGCGGGCCGCCGCTGCCTCGAAATCGCTGCTGTACGCGGACCAGAAGCTCGCCGCGCGCTCGTCGATCTCGTCGTCATACAGCGACAGGTACAGGCCGAGGCCACCGCCGATCGGCTGTTCGCGCACCGCCACCGAGGGCCTGAGTTCGAATCGTGCAGCGCGCGTCTGCAGCGAGCGATCGGCAAGCGCCGCTGGCGGCCGCGCGCTCACGGCGCCAGCGTGTTCGACCAGAGCGGTCGATACAGATAGTGTTCAGGCAATGGTTCGTACGGCAGCGATGCCTGCACGCTGCACCATGCATGCATCTTGCGGGTGGGCGCCAGCACGCCTATCGTCAGCGTGCAGCGGCGCCCGGCCAGCAGGCACAGATAAGCCGTGACGAGCGCGCGCGGATAGCAATCGGCCAGGCCGAGCTGATGTTCGAGATCGCGCACGCGGCGGCCGATCCGGCACAGATCGGCCGTATCCGACGCGTCCGACGCATTCGCCGTGCCGGCCCCATGGCTTGCGTCGATCGCATCTAACGCTGGCGCGCCGCGCGGCCTCGCTCGCCGAGCTGCTTGCTGAACGAGCGCCGACGCCGCACGAAAAGGCAGATATCGACGCGAACGATGCAAGGCGCGATAGGCAAGGCGCAAGGCCCCGCTCGAATCGGCGAGCGGGTACTCGCTCAAGGCGGCTTCATCGCAGACGATCCGCTCGACCGGATCGGCCAGCGCATCGCGCTGACACGCTGCGCGCAGGCCGAGCATCCGTTGCAGCGCGCGATCGCGCGCCCGTTCGCCGGGCAATAAATAGAGACGGCCCAGGCGAGGACCGTAGATCAGATGCAGGCCACTGCGGGGGCCGTCGATGAGCTCCTGGGACGGCTCGTCATCGACCGGCACGAGGCACCAGGATTCCCCGGCGGTCACCGGGCCCGGGCAATCAGTTGTAGGTGCCCGGATGGCACTGTTCGTTATAGTGCCCGCTGCCGCCCTTGACGTGGCGAGCTGCCGCATAGTGGCCGAACAGCACAATGAACAGATTACGAAGGAACGTCATGCAGCTCTCCTGTCGTGGGTGCGTTGTCGTTGATTCGATCAATCATAGGGGCGCCGCTTCGCGAGCGTCAAGCATGATCTCCCGCCGCGAGACCCCTTTGCACCCTTCCTTTCCTCCGGAAACGACTGGTCGAAAGGGAATCTTTGTTGTATAGAGTGATTTCAGCTGCTGGACTTGCTTTGCCGTCTCGTACTGCTCATGCCTCGCAAACCCCGTCAACCTTCGATCGCTGACACGGCCGCCGCGCCAGGCGGCGTCGGTGCCGTCGACAAGGCGCTCAGCATCCTGCTTGCCTTCCAGGCAGGCGAAACCCGGCTCACGCTGACCGAGCTCGCCAATCGGACGGGTCTGTATAAGAGCACCGTGTCGCGGCTGCTGGCTTCGCTCGAACACGCCGGCTTCGCGCAGCGCGCCACCGACTCGTTGACGCAGGGAATGTGGCAACTGGGCCCCCGCATCAGCCACCTCAACGCCATCTACCTGGCTTCCTTTTCGGTGGAAGAGTTCCTGCGCCCAGCCTTGCGCGAATTGGTCGCCAAGACGGCTGAGACCGCATGTTTTCATGTCAGACAGGGAAGAGCCCGCCTCTGCCTGTATCGCGAAGAATTCCCGCTGGTCAACGATACGCATCCGATCCTGGGCTATCTGCTCGACCCGGATCACGGCGCCGGCGCCCACGTGCTGAAAGCCTTCGGCATGCAGCAAGCCGAAACCAAGGATCCGCAGGAGCGCCAGCGCCTGGCCGAGATCCGCCGCATGGGCTATTACGCCTGCGTCGATGACCGCGCCAAGGGCGTGGCCGGCATCTCGGCGCCGGTGTTCCGCAGCGACGGTCGCCTGCTGGGCGCCCTGACCTGCAGGATGCCCAGCGAGCGGTACAACCCGAATCACATCCCCGCGGTGATATCGACGGCGAAGAGCCTCTGCAACCGGATCTGAGGACCCGGCGGCTCGCTCACCCCGCCCCTTGGGCCGCGACGAGCTTGCGCTTCAGCGCATACTTGAGAATGCCGCCGGCCTGCTGATAGGCCAGTTCGCTGAGCGTGTCGAGCCTGGCCTGCAGACGAAGGCGCTTCGCGGAACCGTCGCGATACCGTATCGTGCAGCCGATCATGCCGCGCGGGGCATCGAGCGCGTCCAGCCCTTCCAATTCGACCGTCTCGTCGCCCTTCAGTCCGAGCGAATTCTTGGTCACACCTTCGGCAAGCTGAAGCGGCAGCACCCCCATGCACACCAGATTGGAGCGGTGAATGCGCTCGAACGATTCGGCGATCACGGCCTTGACGCCGAGCAGCAGCGTCCCTTTCGCCGCCCAATCGCGCGAGGACCCGGCGCCATATTCGCGCCCGGCAAAGATCACCAACGGCACCCCGCGCGCCTTGTAAGTCTCAGCCGCATCGAAGATCGACATCCGGCTCCCCTCCGGATACACGATCGACAGCCCGCCCTTCTCCCCGCCGAGCATCTCGTTGACGATCTGCACGTTCGCAAAGGTGCCGCGCACCATGACATCGTGGTTGAGGCGCCGCGCCGCGTAGTTCACGTAGTCGCTGCGGCGGATGTTCAGCGACTGCAGATAGCGGTCCGCCGGCGTGTTCTCGGAAATGGCCCCGATCGGCGAGATGTGATCGGTCGTCAACATGTCGCCGAAGATGGCCAGAATGCGTGCTGGCTGCCCGTCGCGAAGCGCCGGCATGGCCGCATTCAGGCCATCGAGGAACGGCGGCCGCCGAATGAACGTGCTGGCGGGATCCCAGGCCCATTGTTCGCCGGGCGGGTAGTCGATGGCCTTCCAATATTCGACCGCGGCCGCGCCGCCCTGATACGCGCGCGCGAACTCGGCAGGCCGGACGAAACGTGCGACGAACTCCTCGACCGTCTGCTTGGCGGGCCACAGATCGTGCAGATGGACTGCTCGCCCTGCCGCGGTATGGGCGATCGGCTCCCGGCTCAGGTCTTTGCGCACGTTGCCCGCGATCGCATAGGCGACGACCAGCGGCGGAGAGCACAACAGGTTGTGCTTGATCTGGGGAAAGATGCGGCCTTCGAAATTGCGGTTGCCGGACAGCACGGCCACCGCCTTGACGTCGGGCAGCGCCTCGAGGATCTCGGCCGACAGCGAACCGGAATTCCCCATGCAGGTCATGCATCCGAAACCGGTATTGTGGAACCCCAGGGCCTCGAGATCCTCAATCAAACCCGCAGCGCGCAGATAGTTCTCGACGGCCCGCGAGCCGAGCGACAGCGAGGTCTTCACCCGACGCGGCGGCGCAATGCCGAGCTCGCGGGCCTTGCGCGCAAGCAAGGCCGCGCCGATGATCAGCGAAGGGTTGGCCGTATTGGTACAGCTCGTGATTGCCGCGATGACAATGTCACCATCCTGCAGTGCCGACGCCCCGGCATCATCCGCCGCCTTGGAAGGCGCCTGCTCCGGCGGCTCCGGCAGGAAGGTCTGCGCCGCCCGGTGCAAGGCGATCCGCTGATGAGGACGGCTTGGGCCCGCGACGCTCGGCTCGATCTCCGACAGATCGACCGTGATGACTTCGGTGTAATAGTCGCGGCTCTGCGACTTCGAGGCCCACAGGCCCTGCCGCTTCCAGTATTCCTCGATGCACGCCAGCGCGGCCTTGCTGCGGTTGGTATCGCGCAGATAGGCGAGCGTCGCTTCATCGATCGGAAACAGGCCGAGCGTGGCGCCGTTCTCAGGCGTCATGTTGGCGATCGTGGCACGATCGGCCAGCGCCAATCCGGACAGCCCCTCGCCGATGTACTCGACGAACTGGCCTTGCAGCGCATACCGGCGCAGGCGTTCGGTGATCGTCAGGACGATGTCGGTGGCCGTGACCTCCGGGCGCCGGGCGCCCGTGAGTTCGATGGCATACACCTTGGGCAGAAGCAGCGAGATCGGTTCGCCCAGTGCAACGGCGCAGCCCTCCAGCCCGCCGATTCCCCAGCCGAGCACACCGAGGGAATTGACCATCGGCGTATGGCTGTCCATGCCGACCACCGAATCAGCAACCAGCAAGGCCGAGCCGTCGGCTTGGTGCCGGACGTCGACCACGCTCGACAGGAATTCCAGGTTGATCTGATGACAGATGCCGGAGCCCGGCGGAAACAGCCGGATCTTGGAGAATGCCGACTCCGCCCAGCGCAGGAAGCGATAGCGCTCCGCGTTACGGGCCAGGTCGTTCCGCAGGTTGTCCGCAGCGGCACTCGGGCACCCTGCATTGTCGACCGCGAGCGTGTGGTCGACCACGAAGTCGATCGGAATCTCGGGATTCACTGCGCTCAGCTCCAAGCCGAGCTCCACGGCGGCATCCCGCATCGACGCCATGTCGCCGAGCATCGGAATCCCGGAGGCCTCCTGCAGCAGCAAGCGGTTCGGTCTGAAGCTGATTTCCAGCGGCTCAGCGCCGCGGCTTTCGAACCAGCGCGCAGCGCTGCGCAATGCGCTCTCGTCGGCCAGGCCATCGTGGATCTGGCGCCCGATGTTCTCGAACACCAGCCGGATGCTGAGTGGCGCCCTGCGCAACGCCGGGACCCGTTCCGCGATCCGCTCCAGACTGACGTAATCGAGCCGCTTGCCGTCGAGCTCGAAGCTCTCGATGAAGGATGATCTGTTCACGAGCCGTTCCGTATCAGCCAATACGCTCGAGCTGCCGCAGTGCGTCGTCGGTGCTCAAGACCTGGCCGTATTTCGCGTTGATATCGAATAGATTCACGGCATGCGAGACGGGCGAGCGATCGTAGACCGCATCGTGGGGCACCAGGATCTGGTAGTGCTCGGAGTACGCATCGATGACCGTGGCGCGCACGCAGCCGCTAGTCGTGTTGCCGGTGACCACCAGCGTGTCGGCGCCCGATTGGCGCACCCAGTCGCCCACGTCGGCACGACTGAAGGCGCTCGGCCCATCCTTCTCGAACACACCCTCGCCTTCCCGAGGCAGCAAGGCCTCGACGATCTCCCAGTGCCGCGGATCGAAGTTCGCCGCCATCGGCATGCGCCGGTTGGGTGCGCGCGACTTGCGCGCGATGACCTTCGTGTACACCACCGGATAGCCGCGCTCGCGGAACATCGCCAGCAGCCGCTGCATGTTGGGAATGGCCCGCCAGGCATGCTCGCCGCAGTTCATCGGGTGATAGGCGAGCGCATCGGGCAGCGGCATCGGCTGCTCGCCGGTGGTCGCGTACTGCGCGTCGATCACCATCAGGCAAGGCCGCTTGCCGATCTCGACCTTGTT
>JAFKGG010000239.1 GCA_017307915.1 Burkholderiales bacterium
AATTCAAGGCATTGCCCGATGATCCTCATGCGCTGGCCGGCACGCTGGCCTGCCTGCTCAAGACGCGCGAGGATCGCTTCCAGTTCGACGAGAACAATCTACGCCGGCTGATCGAGGGCCGGCGCAGCGTGGGCGTTGCCGAGAAAGAATCGCGGGCGGGTTGACGAATACGCAATGGAAACCTCAACCCATGCCCAACCGCTGGAACGCATCGCCGGTTTTGCCTCGATGCTGCGTGAGCACGGCCTGTCGGTCGGTATCGCCGAGCAGCAGGCCATGGTCCAGGCCGCAATGCGCCTGCCGCTCACACGAAGCCGCCAGATCGAGGCCGCCTGGCGCGCCATCGCCTGCCATGATCCGAGGGACTGGCGGCGCTGGCCTGAGTTGTTCGACCGATACTGGTTTCCCCAGCGCACCAAGGGCAGCACCCGCGTAAGCGGCCGAACCCGCCCTGCCCGCAGCCTGCAACAGGTGGTGCAAAGCCTGCAGGAGAGTCTTTCTGCCGATCCGCCGCGGCGCGGCCTGGCCGACACCGCGCTGCAATCACCGGCCATTGGCGATGACGATGCCGCCTTGCCGCGTGCCCAGGGCGGCGCTAGCCGCACCGAGGCGCTGCACGATCGCAGCTTGTCGCAGTGGCTGCCGCAGGATCTGGCCGAGTTGGAACGTCTGGCCGAGCGCATCGCCCGGCAACTGCGCCGACGCCTCACTCGCCGCTGGCATGTCGACACGGCCGGGCGCCGGCTGGACCTGCGCCGCACTTTGCGCGCCAGCCTTGCCACCGGCGGGCTGCCCCTGCATCCGGCTTGGCGCGCGCCGCGCCGCGAGCAGCCGCGCCTGTTCATCCTGGTCGACGTCAGCCGTTCGATGGAAACGCATGCACAGCTGTTCCTGCGCATCGCACGTGCCTTCGTCACGGCCCTGCATGCACGCGTCTTCGTTTTCCACACTCGATTGAGCGAAGTTACACCTTTGCTGCGCGGCGACTCGGCCGTAATTCAGGAAAAAGTGAACGCCGTCACGGCCGGCTTCGGCGGCGGCACGCGCATCGCCACCAGCCTGGCGGATTTTCGCGTGGTGCATGCACGAGCCCAACTGGGCAGCCGCGCCCGCGTCTGGGTGCTGTCTGATGGATTCGATGCCGATGAGCCGAACCTGCTGGCCCAGGAGCTGCTCAGCCTGCGTCGCCAGGGCACCCGCATCCACTGGTTCCACCCCGGCGAGCACCCCCCCGCGTCGCGCGCCATGCAAGCCGTGCGCGAGCGGGCCGGCCTGGTCGAGCGCTTCGTTCGATTGAACAGCCTGCGCGACCTGGCCGAGGTGGCGCAGCAACTCGATTGATACCGAGGAGTCCATGATGACTACCGCTGAAACCGTCTTCGCCGCCATGCAGCAGCTGCAACGGAACGGCAAACCCTGCGCACTGGTCAGCGTGGTGTCGGCGCTCGCACCGACGTCGGCCCGCCCCGGCGATAAAGCCGTCGTCACCGCCGAGGGCGAGTTCCACGGCTGGATCGGCGGCGGCTGCGCCCAACCCGCCGTGCTGCGCACCGTGCGCCAGGCCTTGAACGATGGCCGCGCGCGCCTCATTCGCATCACGCCTGCCGACACTTCACAGACGAAGGATCTGGGTGAGGTACTCGAATTCGGCATGAGCTGCCATTCAGGCGGCACGCTGGAATTGTTCATCGACCCGCTGCTGCCGCGCGCCGAGCTGGTGGTGATCGGCGCCTCGCCGGTGGCGCACAGCCTGCTGGAGCTCGCGCCGCACGTGGGATTCTCGGTGACGCAGATCGCGGATGGCATGCAGGCCGCATGCAGCCCTGGCGTGGAGCGCGTCATCGCCTCCGACGACCCTGCGGTCGCGGCGCCACAGGTAGCGCCCGGCGCCTGGGTCGTCGTGGCGACGCAGGGCCGGCGCGACCTGCAGGCGCTGCGCCTGGCACTGCAGTTGCAGGCGCGCCAGATCTCGTTCGTGGCCAGCGCGCGCAAGGCCCAGGTGTTGAAGGAATCGCTGCTCACGGCCGGTGCCGACGCGCAAGCCGTCGCCGCCATCATTGCGCCCGCAGGTCATCCGATGGCAGCGAGCACGCCGGAGGAAATCGCGCTGTCGGTGCTTGCAGCCGTGGTGTCGAATCGTCGCAGCGGTGTGGCGCAGGTGGCGCAGGCGCCTCAGGCAGCTACGGCCGGGGCTGAGTCGGCACCCTCGCCTTCACCTGTGGCCGACGGCTCAGCGCCTTCTCCTGTCGGCGATACACCCGGCAGCGAGGAAAGCAGGTGCTGCTCCACGCATGCCGCTGCCAAGCCTGCTTCGACAACCCAGCCCGCCATCCATCACGGATCCTGCTGCGGGGAGCACTGAAACCATGGGCTGCATACTCAAGGGCGGCGGCGGTTTGTATCAACGCCTGGTGATCGGCGCCGTGCTGCTGGCCGCCGGTGCCGGCGAACGGCTCGGCCACCGACCCAAATGCCTGCTCGAACTCGGCGGCGTGCCGCTGATCCGGCGCCAGATCATCGCCCTGTCGGGTGCCGGCGTGGACGAACTGGTCGTGGTCGTCGGCCACCATGCCGAACGAGTGCTGCCGGTGATCGAGGCCTTCCCCGTCACGGTCGTGCGTAACCCGCATCCCGATGAGGGCCAGGTATCGTCGCAGCGCCTGGGCCTGGCAGCGCTCGGCGGCAAGCTCGATGCGGTGATCGTTGCGCTGGCCGATCAGCCGCTGATCAATGCGCAGGATATCGGTGCGCTGATCAGTGCCTGGAAGAAGCGGCGTGAAGGCGCATCGGTGGTCTACCCCGAGGTGAACGGCGAACGCGGCAACCCGGTGATCTTCGATATCTCGGTGCGTGACGACATCCTTGCCGGCTCGGTCAAGGTCGGCTGCCGGCAATGGCAGGCCCGGCACGCGGAACGCGTGATGCCCTTCATCACCGACAATCGCCGCTACAAGGTGGATATCGATACCCCGGAGGATATCGAACGTTTTCAGCGCGAAACCGGCCATGCCTTGCGATGGGCGCAGTAGGCGATGACCTGAGCCATGGCACTGCGGCCCGGCCGGCAATCCATGCAGCGTATGGCGATCCATTGCATGACGATGGCGGCGGGGGGGATCCGCGTCCAGATCGCCCGCACGCTGGTCTGGGCTCTATGGCTGGGCGGCTGGCTGGCGCTGGGTACGCTTGGGCGTCAACTCACGCCGCTATGGCTCGGCGGACTGGCACCGCTGGCCTTGTGGCTGGCTTGCCTGGCACTGGCGGATACGCGCCGAGCCAGGCCTGTACTTGGCGCCGGAGTACTCATCGCAGGCGGCTCGGTCGCTGCCGCTGCCCTCGCCTGGATAGCGGCGGCAGGCAGCGGCGGTCAGATTGCCGTTCTGGTCGCCGCAGCAGCCTGGGGCCTGCTGCTCGGCGCTGCGATAGGCAGCCTGCGCGCCCTGAGAAGCACTCAGCCCTCGAACGAGCGCCGAGCGTTGCGCACCCTGTCCGCAGTACTCGGCGCGCTCCTGGCTCTGGCGCTGACCGGCGATCTGGAACCGCGCCCGGCCTTGTGGGCAGGCGCCCTGGCCGCGGCGAGCCTGGGCCTTGGCGTCTTGGTGCCTGCACAAGCAGTGGCTCCGCGCAGCGGCCTGTCTCTTGCGGGCCAAGTCCGAGGCCAGGACTGGATAGTCGCGATCGCACGATGGACCATGCTGCCCATGATGAGTTCGCTCGCGGCGATGGCCGAGATGTGCAGCACGGCGGGCGCAGCCAGCCAGTCGCTTGCCGTCGGCGCGCATTTCGCTGCCATGCTGCTGCCGCCGCTCGTACTGCGTCTGCTGAGTCGAGAAATCAGCAGCTCAGCGTGGCTGGCACTACCGATGGGCGGCGGGGTGGCGCTATATGCGGCATTGCCTGGGGTGTCGGGCTGGTTGGCGCTGGCGCTGTGCCATGCAGTGGCTTGGGGATTCGCATCATCCTGGCGCGCGCCGCAGGGCCGACATGACCCCGTTGCCATGCGGTTCGCGCCCGCCGCTTGCGTGGCTGCGCTAGGCTGGGCCTACGCCCGCCACGGCCCGGCGGCATTCGTGGCGCTGCACGTCGTGCTGGGTCTGACAGCGCTGGCCTGTGCGCTGGCGGAATCGCTCCGACAGGCCCGGCCACGCATCGCCTTGAATGGCATCACGTCGGCGAGCGCATTCGGCCGTGCTTGCATTATCGTTAAGCTCTTGGCAAATCCAACCACGTCAGACCGCAAACGATGCGCGAAGTGCGAGCAAATGCAAGATGCCCATGCGGAAGTGGCCGCCGATATGGCTCATGCTGCAAAGGCAGAGCTCTCAAGTGGTTGGTTGACGATGAAGGCGGCTATCACAAGAAAATTCCCTTGGCGCAAGAAGCCATTGATTTGATCGAGACAGCCGCAGAAGATTTTCGGCGTGTATTTGAGCGAAATCCCCACAAGAAAGGTGAGCCGCTTTTCCTATTGAAGTATCTGGTCTCGGAAGAAGAACAAGAACGGCAAACCGTCGAAATACTGGAGCACAGCAACGCTCCGCCCCACATCATCTACGCCTATCGAAAGACTGGGGGCTTATTGGTTACAAGCGAGAATGAAAGACTCATTCCGACCAAGGATCTGGAGGACTGGAATTCCGCGATCGATGAGTACTTCCGCTTGCAGGAAAACCCGCCCGAACCTCACCCGGTCGACGTGCTCTTTCATTCGCTTGAGGATGAACTGGATTCCTGCCTCATCTGCCTGGGCTACGTCCTGGAGCATGGTCGGAATCCACGCGCACAGCGAATAGCGTCGTCAAGCGAATACTTCACAGTAGACGACTACGTACTGGTCTGTGTCACGAAGAGCATGAAGACGCTTCGCAGCATCAAAGCTCTCCTCGAAGCGCACATTGGAGCAGACGGGCTCTCGTTGGCGCGGCATCTTCTGGAAAACTACTTTCACATCGTCTTTGCCATCGCCCGGCCCGACATGCTGAAACATCTCGTCGATGCGCCCATCGGCCTGAAACGAGGAACCCATGATTTCGAGAGAACCGCCAACGGACGTATCAATTCACGGAAAATCTTGAGGAAAGAAGATGGCGCAGAGTATTTGGGGCACGTCACGCGCCACGAAATGGCCAAGAGCAGCCCATACAAGGAAGATTTGGAGCTGTTTGACTACTTGTACAGCTTCCTTTCGGAATTCACCCATCCGTCGACTACCGGCTTCGAGCTGGTTTTCGGAGAACATGGCGAGCTCAACGCGCTTTCCAACGAACTTCGATCCGAGGCGCTGTTCTACTCCATCCGCTTCGCAGCGCTGATCCTCGACGAACTGCGAAAGATACCCATCCTTTCAACGAAGGCGAAGAAGGACATCAAGACTGTTGCAAAAAGGATCGGAACAAAGGCAAGGCTGCTGATAGCCGCTTTGTTCGAAGAGGCTGAGCCTCCACAATCGTTCGCTCTGTTGCGGGATCGTCTCTCGTCCTTGGGCACCTAGCGGCAGCTGGAATCGGATGGCATGGCACCCGGCCCGCCGTCAGCCCGCAGACTCACTTCTCGCCGAACTTGCGAACGACGGTATCCCAGTAACCGAGATCGCGCTTCACCACTGCACTGAATTCCGCGGAAGGCAGGCCTGTGGGTGTAAGCGACATGCTGCGAAGCCTGGCGACGACGTCGGGCATTTTCAGCAGCTTCTCGATGTCGGCGGCGAGCTTGTCTACCACGGGCTTCGGCGTGTCGGCCGGTGCGAACATGCCGAACCAGCCCACCACGTCCAGCTGCGGAAAGCCCATTTCCTTGAAACTCGGCACGTCAGGCAGCAGCGGCGAGCGCGGGCCCGCGACACCCAGCACACGCACGGTGCCGCCGGCGATGTGCGGCGCGGCAGCGGCGATGGTAGCGAAGCCGCCCGAGACGTGACCGGCCACGATGTCGTTCAGCAGCGGGCCGTCGCCCTTCTGCGGCACGTGCGCCATGTCCAGCCCGGCGGCCTCGTTGAAGCTTGCACCCAGCAGGTGCAGCGTCTGGTTTACGCCGGCGGAGCCGTAAGCGTGCTTGCCCGGCTCGCGCTTCACGAGCGCAATGAACTCCTGAAGGTTCTTCACGGGCAGCTTCGGGTTCACGATGAAGACCCCGACCGCATCCGTCATCTGCATCACCGGCTTGAAGTCCTTGCTTGGGTCGTAGGGCGCATTGGCAGCGGCGGCACCTACCACGTTCTGCACAAGCGCGGAGTTGGTGAGCAGCAGCGTGTAGCCATCCGGCGACGCGATCTTCACGCGCAGCGCGCCCACGAGGCCGCCCGCGCCTGCGCGATTGTCGACCAGCACGGGCTGCCCCCACATCGCGGAGAGCTTCTCGGCGCTGACGCGGCCCACCGCATCCAAGGAGCCGCCGGCCGGGAACGGCACGACGATCGTGACCGGCCTGGAAGGGAAAGCGGACTGCGCCAGTGCCGCAGACGCAGCGGTCGCGGCGACCAGCAGCGCGGCACTCCAGCTAGCAAGCAGGGAAAGCATCGTGTCGTCTTCCAATGTGAGAGGTTTTTTCAACATTCGTTTCACGAGGCGGCCTTCGACGCTTTGCGCAGTTGCTCGTCGTAAAGCTGTCGCTCAGCGAAGAAACGGTGCTGAATTCGATCGCCAAGAGCATGAAACCGGCCTCTTGAATTGACCAGTGGCGCCTCGTCCGTTCGCATGAGCTTCATGACCTCGCCCACGAAAATCGAATGGTCGCCGCCGTCGTATTGCGCCCATTTCCGGCATGCAAAATAGCCCAGCGATTCGTTCAGAATCGGCCATTCATGGTCCCAGTAGTACGCTGGAGACAGCGATACTCCAAGAAGACGGCCGGCGAAATAATCCGCAAGCTCACCTTGCGATGCCTTGAGCAGATTGATGGTGTAGAGATTGGCTTTCTCGATGAAGGCATGGGTACGGGCGATCTTCGCCACGTTGATCGAGACGAGCTGAGGATTGTGCGACACCGACGCGAACGAGCCCGCCGTCATTCCATGCATGCCGCCTTGGCCGTCGCTAGGCACGGTGATGACGGTGATACCCGTAGTAAACGTTCGAATTGCCTTGCGAAACTCTTCAGCGTCGAGCACCGATTTCCCTCCTTGAGCAAACCCCGCACGTCCCCAATATAGGCGCAGCGCTGTGTAGTGAACAGGCTGCGTTCCCGGAACGCATTGTTTCGGAAACAGTGCATCGGCACGTAGCGGCAATCGGTGGTGGTGCCGCTCTTGCCTTCGTTACTGCGCTTGGGGGGACTAGC
>JAFKGG010000240.1 GCA_017307915.1 Burkholderiales bacterium
GAAAAGATTCTGAAGCCATCGGCATGCAGTGGGTAGTCGACCCTGGCGCCCCTGGGGGCCTACTCCGCGGCGGCGCGGGCGGGACTCTATCCGGCGACGAGCGATCAGGGCCCGTCTTTGCTCAGATCGCGGGCTTGGCGTGGCAAATCGTCGTCTGCCGCGCAGGCCGGCCGACAATCGAAGACGAGGCGCGGCGCAACAGCGCTGATGCCCCTGAGCTGATGGAGGGCATCGTCGAATCTGAGCGCGGCAAGATTGATCTCCTCGCGCCGGTGCTGCGCCGGCTGATGCAGTCGATGTGATCATGCGCACGATTCGAAACTACGCCCCGCCCTCGCCCGTCGACCTGGCCGAGCTGAAGGAACGCACCGGCCGCAGCAGCGCCGAGCTGGCGGCGATGGCTGGCGTGTCCGACGGCCGGCAGTGGCGCAAGTACACCGGCCCCGAGGCCCGCGAGATGGCCGCGCCGTCGCTATTCATGTTGGCCGCTCATCTCGCCCTGTCCGACGACGAGATGGGCCGCGTCATCGCGCGCATGCGTGAAATCGGCGCGTCGTTCGACTTCGAAGACGCGCCGCGCTAGTTCCCCGCCCGGGGTACCACCCCTGGGCTTGCCCGCCTCCCGGCGGGCTTTTTTCATTCGGCCGTAATCTCGAACACGTGGAAGAGCGGCATCGCCCCCTGGCCGTAGCGCTGCGCGATGATGATGCGATTGCCCGCGAGCACCGCGCCGCCGATGTCCACGGCCTGCGCATCGAGACGCAGGATCGGCAGCTCATCGATGGCGTAGGGTTTCGTCTCCCACGGCTGCAGCTCGCCAGCGGCGACGCGCGCCATCTGCTCGGCGTCGTACCAGTAGACCCGGTAGACGTACGGATAAGCGTGGGTGCCTTTGTACATGTTTTCCGGATCACCGCACTCGTCACCGCCGCCGTAGCAATACGGGCCGGTACCATGCGTGCCGATAAACCCAACCGATCGCGAGCCCGGCGGAAAGACGATGCCTCGCACGGTTGACGTGAGATTCCACGCGGGGTTCTGGCCGCCCGGCTGGTCCGGCGCGCCGCCGTATTGATACGACAGCGACTTATCGAGCGGGTAGCCCACCAGCAGGCGCACCGATGCGGCCGGGTCTTGCGGATTCCACGCTGCGGCGCACGGTCCGGCGCTGCTGGCGCTGACGATCGGAAGCCCGGCGATGCCGGTCAGATGCGTGCCGCCGAACCGATCGCGCCACTCGGGCGGGATCTCGCACATCGCACCGGCGATCCAACGCGGACGCGCGCCAGGTAGCACCAGCGGGCCGACGACTTCGCGCACCGACAGGTCAATCGACCGGCGGAAATGCGACGCAGACTGCGTGCCGCTGGCGTCGTAGTACGTCCATGCGGACATCCACAACTCGCCGCCGGCAACGAGATGGCCGCCGGCTTTCGAGCCCTCGTCGTTCCCCGGCCGCACATCGCCGATGCGACCAACGAACGGATCGAAAAATCCCTGCACGTGCTGCGCGCGCGGCGCGTCGTTCGGCGCGAGCGTCGGCTCGGGAATCGTGATCTCGCAGCTCAGCTGCTTGTGATCGTGGCCGGTGACGAACAGCGTATTGCCGCCGGCGCCGAGGCCCAGCGCGGTGCCGCCGTAGTTGAGCGTGCGGCCGTCGCCATCGTCGCCGATCGGCAGCGGAGCGGCGAAGCGGCCGCGGTAGACCAGATCGCTGGCTCGCAGCAGCCGGGCCGCAGGCGCAGGGCTCGGCGCGGGCGCCGGTGATGGGCTCGGCGATGGGGCTGGTGCTGGTGCTGGCGCGGGATTCGGGGCCGGCGCAGGCACAGCGGCCTTCGGCACCACGATCTCGATCGACGGTGGGCGATAGCTATATGTGCCCTCGCCCTCGGCCGAGGCGCGCTCGTACGCCTCTTCGGGCACTGTATGCCGGCTGATCAAGTCGTTGCCGCGGCGCAGCTCGCCGTAGCCTTTTCGCGTAAATTTCATGGGGTTTCCAGGTTGGTCAACGGGCGGCGCACGCGGTGAGCGTGGCCTCAAGTTCGGATTCGTAGAGCGCGCGCATCAGTCGATCGCGGTGCAGCGCGAGCACGAGCTGGTAATCGCTCATCGCGCGCAGCTCAGCGCCGGTGACCAGCGCCGGGCGCTCCGGTGTGGTCTCGATGCACGGCACGGGCACCGGGATGTGCACCGTGATCGTCTCCGTTTGCGGCGCTGGCGCGGCACAGCCGGCCAGCATCAGCACCACCAGCAGTACGCATCTGCTCATTGCAATTGCTCCCGCACGATATCGAGTGCCGCCGCGCACCCGGCTTCCGGCGGCGGCCGCAGAATTTGGGCCTGTAGCGCGTCGATCTGCGCCTGCCGGCCCTTGGATATCAACCGGGCCTTTTCAAGCTCCTGGCGGGCGTTCTCGCGCGCCGCAGCGGCGTTGTCGACGAGCCGCGCCATCGCGGCGTTCTGCTCGCGCACGCGATCGCTGCACTTGCCGATGTCAACGCGCAGCGCGGCGATCGTCTCGTCGCGCTCGCGCAGGTCGGCCTGCAATCCGCGTGCGTGCAGCCAAAGGCCGCCGGTGGCCAGCGTCGCGGCCAGCGTGATCCCGCCGGCCAGGGCATAGAGTGGATTGATCATGCGTCGGCCTCGCGCACGGTGGCCACGGCCGCGCGGTAGCAGTCCGCCCATTTCGCGGGGCGTGGTTTGCCCGGTCGCCAGCAGCGCAGGTACAGCGCCCAGGCACCGGGCTCATCGCCGACCGCCGGCAGCGCGCGCGGGTCGGTCCACAGCAGTAGCCGGCCGAATGCCGCGGCGAGCACGTCGTCATGCTCGAGCGCCGCATAGACCGCGCTGACCGTCGGCGCTACGACGCGCATCGAGCACACCCATCGCGCGTATTCCTGCGACGCTTCATGCATCAGCACGCCGCGCACACCGCCGCCGCGTTCAAATTGCAGCAGCCCACGGGCTGGTCCTTTCAGCTCGGGGCGCTGCGGATCGATGATCTGCCAGCGGCTGGCGAGCCCCGATTCCTGAAGCGCGATCGCAACGAGCATGAGGCGCGCACGATCGGTTGACATCGCGGCGGGCAGCAGTGCGAGAGCGGGCTCGACGGCATGCCGCAGGAACTGCACTGGCGTGAGCGGCAGCGACGGAAGATCGTTCATGCGGGCGGCCCCCCGCGCTCGATCTCCATGCCGGCTCGCGCGAGGAAATAGCCGTTGATCTTCGTAATCGTTTCGTTGCCGCCCCAACCGGCCAGCGCGCAGCCGATCAGGCCCAGCGTTACTGACCAAGTCCACTCGACCGCGCCCAGGTAGACGATCAGCCCCGCAAACTGCGCCGTGATCATGTGCCCGAGGGCATTCGTCAGCGTGAAGCCCTGCATGTTGAGCCTCAGCTCGCGGAACAGGCTTACGGCGCCGCCAAGCGATGCGACCCCCATCGCTCCAAGAAAATGCCAGATCGTGAGCCCCATCACGATCCGCACGATCTCGGAGGCCCACGATTCGGTCGGCAGCAACGCATAGGCCGCGAAGCAGACGCCGCGAAGCATCACCGCCGACAAGATCGCGCTGACAACCGAGAGCCCGAGTTTCCACGGTAGATACGCGCACTGACGCACAGCGTCGATGCGCTGATGGATTGAGAGCATTCGGGACTCCAGCTACGAGAATCGAGCGAACACGGCCGGCATTGCCACCCTCGGCGGCGATCGGGCCGCGTCCGCCGGCTTGCGCGATCAAAAGTTCGAGCGCATCAATGTCCGACTCTGCCGTTCCGACGCGCGTGTCGAGCGCGGACAGATCGCCGCCGAGGGTGGCAATGCCGGCTGTGTTCGTGTTGATCTGCGTGATGGCCTGGTCGAGGATATCCCAGGGCATCGGCTCGTCGATTTCCGCGCGAGTAGGAATTGGCATTTACGCCCCGTTGAATTGAATGAATGCGAGACGGTAGAACGGCGGTGTGTACGAGACGGAACCGGTGATGCTGTGCGAGTGCTTCACCTCGTCGTCGTGCATCACGTTGCGTGTTCCGAGCGAAACGGGCTTCCGCGAACCGCCCTTGTGCGAGTGCGATACCTCGGTCGTCGTGCCGGACCACGCTAGCGTGTTATCGCCGAGCGCCTGGCCCCCGCTGCTTGTTGCCAGCTCGACGTAGTAGCCCCGCAGATCAACCGTGTCGTTTGAGCCGTCGCAGAGATAAAAGCCGCTCGGCAGCGAGCCGAGCGACCCGCGCCACGCGAACACGTCACCCGGGTGAACGGGGCGATCCTGCACGCCTGCGTATAGATGCATTCGTCGCCGGCGTGGGTTGAGTGACAGCGCAACGCCCGCGCTGCCGGCATGATCGTGCTCGCCAGCAAACAGGTGCTCGCGCGCCGTGAAGTTCCCCTCACCTGCGCTGACCAGCGGCACCACGCTGTTGTGCCCGTGCGCACCGGCAACCGAGAACGTCAGCGACGCCGATTGATTCGCGGTGCCTGCACGTGCGAGCGCAGCAGCGGCGCCGAGCAGGCGGCCAGCGACGTCGATCGTGGTCATCGATACATCGCTGTACGGCATGAGATGGGCGCACAACGTTGCAATCTGCGCCGGCAGCAGGATCGCTTCCGCCCCCGTCTTCTCGACGAGCCGGACCATCATCCGATTCGGATCGACCGTCACACTGCGGCTGTATGAGTGCGAGTGCGACCCGTTGGCGACGGGCGCCCCTTCGAGCGTCGCGACGCTGTCACCGGTACCGCTTACGGTGCCGATCCACGTCTCGAACTGACTGGCGCCGTCGTGCACACCGTCAGTCGTCGTCGAGCCGGCCAGCGTCACGCTATTCGAGCCGCCCGTCGTGCCGATCTCACCGTCGTTCGCAGCGCCGCGCAGCAGTCGGTCATTCGCGTCGTCGACCTGCGCCCAGCCTGCGGGCACGCCCCCCGTGCCGAGCAGGAATCCAATCACGCCCACCGGGACGGTGCCCTCAATATCGGGCGCATCGGTCGGGTCGGGGTACTCGGATTCGAGATACGGACGCGCGCGGATCTGATACCGATTGGCCGTCGGCATGGCATGACTCGTGAGCCGTACAGGCACCTCAAGACCCTGTCGCGGTGAGCGCGCCAACACCACATCTCCCGGCTGCCAGCGCACGCCCGGGTCGATCAACCGCAGACCGATCTGGCCGCCGTTCCTGGCCCTGGCCAAGCGCGATTGAGCGACGCGGTACGCCTGCGCAGCGCTCTGAATCCCGGGCAGTTGCACGCGGCCCGGCCGATCGGAAATCTTCCCCTCGCCAACCTCCGGCAGGCTCGCAGGGATCGAAGCAACCGGCCATGCGTCAGCGCCCGGCCCTGGCGCGGTGTAGTGCACATGGACGGTCGTCGGCGCCTGCATCAGCCCTGCAACGCTCACCTCAGCCGAATCGAGAATGATCTCGTCAACATCTATGATCGGAAGCGGCCCGGCCACGGGCGCATCGGGTACGAGGCGGATCGCCGCGCCCTCCCATACCGGGAAGATGCAATCTGCGTACTCGGCCAGCAGCGCCGCTTGTGACATCGCCTCGGCCGGCGAATCGAACACGATCGAGCAGCGATTGCGCGGGAGGCCGTCCGACATGATCGTGTCGTTGAAGTTCGCCAGAGCGTCTGCGCCGAGCACCTGCATGCCGACGCCGATCTCTGGCGCGGTCAGCAGATCATGGAGTTGCAGCGCGGGCGATTCGGTGTACGCCCACAGCCCGGTGCGCGGGTCGAAGCATTTGCGCCCCTTTATGATTGCGCGGTACTGCTGCGGCGGCGCGGACATCGCCGACGTCGGGATGCGGATGACCGTGTGCGCGATACCGAATTGATGCCCCATCGGCGTCGTGTAGATGAGCGTATCGGTGTACCCAGGCAGCGCCGCTTGCATCACCGGCGACACGGTCTGTGACGTAGTGCCGAGGTAGTGCGTGTACGTCACGCCTGCAACCGGCGGCTCGTCGTCGATGTAGAGCGCTTCGACTTCTTCGATGCCCCACACCCCGCCCATACACCACTTCACGCCGACTACGTAGGCGCCTGCGTCGAAGCCGTGCGTATAGATTTTCCCCCACACCTGCTGCCGACCGTAGATGATCCGGATTGTCTCGTCTTTCGCGGCGACAGTGAGCTGTACGGAGCCTTTCGACGACAGGTCATTGACCGTCGTCGCTTTCAGCCGCGTAGCCATCAGATCAAGCGCCCACGTGCGATCACGGTGGCATCGAACAGATGCCCTGCATTGCGCTGGCCGGGCTCTTTGTAGTCGAGCAGCAGCGCTTCGAACGTCCGCCCTCGCGCCGGCCAAGGGAGCAGCACCCACTGCATGTCGTGCGCGCTGTAGAACGCTTCGAGCGCGTCGATCTCAGTCGCGTTGAGGTTGGTGTGCAGGATGGTCAGGTCGTACCAGATGGGCGAAAACCGCGCGCGCTTGTGCGGCATGCCGTCTTCGGTGTAGTCGACGCTGCCACCATCGTTGCGCTGCGCGGTCGATCCGAGTGTGAACGGTAGATCAGGGTATTGGTCCATCAGCGCGACTCAATCGTGATCGTCTGACCCTGCCACGTGATCGTCGATCCGGGCACCGGCAAATGATTGAAGACAGGCTTGCCAACGCGCCACGCCGGCACGAACAGCCCCGCGCTGCGCACGCACTGGAACGTCACCCACGGCGTGGCGCTCGGCGCTGCCGATAGCACACCCTCGAACAGCAGCATCGTGGTCACCGAGTATTGGGCGAAATATCCATCGACCGCATAGCCGGGCACCGCGTAGTCGCCGCGCTGAATTGACGCGAGATGCACCTGCACCGGCTGGTCGCGCCACGCGCCGCTCAAGATGAACGGCGTCAGCACGCCGCGAGGGTTCGCAACGCGAAAGCTGCACGTCGACCAGTCCTGCGACGTGAGGTCGCGCACCATGCCGCCCTTGTACATCTCGCCGCCGACGCTGATGTCGCCGAGCGTTGAGAACCTGACGGGGCCATCGAGCGTCGTCGAGATGAGGTGGGCGACCTCGACGCCTTCATTCCTGAGCGCCGATTCCAGCAGCGGCGGTAGCGCGCGCATCAGGCAGCCACGTCCGTACCGCTGTACTGCGCCTGCGCCATACGCTCCATCAGATCGGCCGCCGCCTCCATTCGCCGAGCCGATTCGCCCATCGAATTGACGTACTGGCCGAACTCGTTCACGGTGCCGCTGAACACATCATTGGCCTGCGCCTGCTGCTGGAGCGCGTTGACCTGGTTAGCCGTCGTGCG
>JAFKGG010000241.1 GCA_017307915.1 Burkholderiales bacterium
CGGCAGGCGCAGGCGCGGCTGGCGCAGCAGCACCGTACCGGCCGGGCCGCTGGGCAGTCGGCGCGCCAGTGGAATCGCCAGCAGCGCCACCAGGGCCAGCAGCACGAACACCGGTCTCGGCCCCACCCACAGCGCCAGCGTGGCGCCGGCCAGCAGCCCGAGCATCGGGCCGCAGGCGATGATCGAGCGCGCCACGCCATTGCGCCGCGCTGCGCCGACCGGCTCGGCGGTGGCCAGCGCCTGCGTGGCGATGTTCAGCGCCGCGAATGCCAGCCCCCAGGTGAGCCGGCCGATCAGCAGCAGCGCCACGCCCGACATCAGCGCATAGCTGAGCGTGGCGGCGGCCGCGGCGGCGGCGGCCAGCGTGCAGGCAGGGCCCGGGCCGTGCCGTTCATAGAAGCGGGCGACCCAGCCGTAGCCGACGATGCGCACCAATCGGTTGCTGGCCAGCAGCAGTCCGGCTTCGACCAGACTCACGCCGAATTCGGCTGCGTAGATCGGCAGCAACAGATACAGCACGACGTCGCCGGGCAGCGTCAGCGCGAGCGTCAGGGCAGCGCGGTTGGAGGTTTTGTCGACGTCGCTGGCGCTGGCGCGGCCGGGGGCTTCAGTCATCGAGGCGCGAGAGGCAGGAGCGGTGAGGGCACCGTGCCGCTGGAGAGCGGGCCAGGGCGCCGCGAAAGCCGCAAGCATAGCGGTAAGCGCGATGCGCCGCGTCGAGCCCATGTGAGGCGGCCATGCCCACCATGTCGACATGGATGAGATCAATTCTCAACTATACTGCAAAGATCTACTGGCATCCAATGGTCCACGGCGGCGCTTCGGCGTGCTGCGGGGCTGCTGCGAGGAAGCTCAATGTCGTCTGTCGATTCCGTGCTGTCGGCGCCGCAGCGTGCCGCTTTCGATTGGCTGCTGTCGCGGCATTCGGCCTGGCCGCTGCTGGCGCCCGCGCCGTCGCAGGCCGAGCTCGATCTGGTGTTCGACACCGCGCTGCGCGCGCCTGATCATGGGCGTCTGATGCCGTGGCGTTTCGTGGTGATCCGCGAAGCGCAACGCGAGGCGCTTGGCGAAGTGTTCGCAGCGGCCGCGCAGGCCCGCGAACCGGGCAACGACGGCGAACGCTTCCGGCAGAAGGCGTTCGGCGCACCGCTGGCGATCGCGCTGGGCGCGCATGTCGAGCCGGGGCACAAGGTGCCCGAGATCGAGCAGATGATGTCGGTGGCCGCGGCCGCGATGAACATGCTCGATGCGCTGCACATCCTCGGCTATGGCGGTTTCTGGTCGAGCGGCATGAATGCGCGCGATGAGCAGGTGAAGTCGGCCCTTGGTTTCGGCGAGCACGAACGCCTGCTCGGTTTTCTGTATGTGGGTACGCCGCGCGCCGAGCAGCGTCAACCCGAACGGCCGGCGCGGCAGGATTTCGTGCGTGAATGGGGCGGGCTCGCGCGCGGCGCCTGACTGACCGATCGTTGACGATGATGCGGCTCATTGCGAGGCAATGGGCTATCTAATCGCGCTGCGTGGGCTGAGCATGGCCGCGCCGAACGCGGCCCCGCAAAGGGCCGTGGCCACTCAAAGAGCGTGGACGGGGCTTGGGTCGCTGGCCTTGTTCCAACGGCCGCTGCCGCTGCCGCTGCCGTCGCCGTTGCCCGTGGCCATGGCAGCCTGCTGCCGATGTTGATGGCGTGCGGCTGCAGCCACACGCACATAGACGTGACACAGGCGGCGCACTACGTCGGGCCAGGTGTACTGCGCTAACGCGCGGGCGCGGCCGGCTTCGCCCAGACGCTGGCCCAGCGCCGGATCGGTGTGCAGCAGCGCCAGGCGCGCGGCCAGCGCCTGCGGATCGTTCGGCGGCACCAGAAAACCGGTGACACCGTCGATGACGGTGCTGCGAATGCCGCCCACCGACGTGCCGATTACCGGGCGCGCGCAAGCCATCGCTTCCAGCGGCGTGATGCCGAACGGCTCATACCACGGCGTGGTCACGAACACGTCGGCCGCGCTGTACAAGAGCGCCAGGCGAGTGCGTTCGCATTGGCCGAAGAACTGCACCTGTCCATCGGTGCCCAGCGATTGCGCGATGCCGGCCAGGCGCCGGATCTCGGGGCAATGCATCACTTCATGCGCCGGGACGTCGCCGCCGGCGATGATCAGACGGAGCGCGTCGCGCTGCGCGGCGCCGTCTGTGTTCGCCTTTGCGTTCGAATCGGCTGCCAGCATCGCCGCCAGTTGCGCTACGCCCCGAATCACGTTGTCGATGCCTTTGCGCGGCGCCACGCGACCGAGCTGCAAGACGATGAAGGCCGATTGCGGCAGGCCGAGCCGGCGCCGCGCCTGGCGCTGATCGATCGGCACGAGCTCCCGCGGATCGAAGCCGCCAGGGATGATGTCGATCCGGCGCCTGTCGGCCGCGTAGTGTTCGAGCAGATCGGCGTGATCCTGCGGGCATTTGGCGATGATGCCGTTCGAGTGCCTCACCAATTCGTCTTCGAGTTCCAAGCGGGTATCGGGAAAGCTGTCGCTATCGTCTTGATGCAGACGCCGCACGCGCCCCAGGGCATGGAAGGTGGTTACCACTGGCAGCTCGAAGCGGCGCGCCGCCTGCAACGCCGCCCAGCCCGACATGAAGAAGTTGGCGTGCAGCACCGCATAGCGCGACGGGTCCGATTGGATGTGGCGGCATAGCTGATGCGCGAACGCAGGCATATGGAGCAGCATCGCTTCCTTGCGGATCGGCTGGGCCGGTCCCGCATCGAGATGGATCACGCGCAGCCTCGGCGCCCATTGAACGATCTCGGCCAGCGCCTGGTCATCGCGCCGCGTATAGACGTCGACGCCGCAACCGGCCGCCGCCAGTGTTTGCGCGATCTTGGCGACGTAGACGTTCTGTCCGCCGGCGTCGACGCCGCCCACCGTGGTCAGCGGCGAAGCATGTTCGCTGATGAGCGCGACTCGAAACATATCGGGGTTCTCCGGGCATCAGGCGGCCGGCAGGGGGCGGCGGCTGAGCGATCTCTGGCTGGTGACGGTTCTGGTCGATGCGACCGCGCCGGATGGGCGCCGCGCAGTGCCACGTCCATCCGGCGACCGGCGCGCTGCGCTGAGCGCAGGCGCCGTTCGTTTTCATTTGTGCTTGCTGGACGAAGAACTGCTGCTCGACGAATCGCTGGCGGATTTCTGCGAATGGGTTCCTTCGCTGCCGCCCATCTGGCTGCTCGAACCCGAGAGCGGCGTCGCGCTGTTCGATGTGCCGCTGGCTGACGAGCCGGTTCCCGTTGAACCCGACGCGCCGCTGCCCATGGCGCCCGAGCCCGATGTGCTGCCGCCTCTGCTGCCTGATGAGCTGCCAGCACCCATGCCGCCCGAGCCGGTGCTGCCGGTGCCTGACGAGGAGCCATCGCCGCGCTGGTGGCGCCATTGGCCGAACTCGTCGGAGAACTTCCGATAGCGTTCGGCGCGGAACTCTCGATAGTCGTTGTCGAGAGTGCGCATCTGTTCGTTGCGCCATTGCTCGTAGTCGGGGTCGAAGCGGTCTTCGTCGCTGCCGGCCCAGCGGTTACCGTAAGTGGGGAACGATTGCGCCTGCTGCGTATTCTGCTCAGGGCTGCCCTGGCGCCATTCGTCGGCGTAGCGTCGTTCATCCCCCCAACTGCCATAGCCGGCCGCACTCTGGCCGTAGTTGCCGCCGTAGCCGCCCCTTGCCTGGCCGCCGCCGTAATGGCCGCTGCTCTGCGAGGCGCCATAGCCGCCGCTCTGGCCGGCCATGCTCTGGCCCGGGCCGCGGCCGCCATAACCACTGCCGTAGTTGCCCGAGCTCTGGCTGTAGCTGCCGCTTTGGCCGCCCATGCTCTGGCCCGGGCCACCGTAGGGGCTGTTCATGCCTTGGCTGCCGCCATAGCCTGAGCCCTGGGAGGCGCCGTAGTTGCCGCCACCGTAGCCGCCGCGTTCGTAGCCGCGCTCCTGGTTGCCGTAGCCACCCGGATTCTGGCCGGCCCCATAAGCGCCCTGGCCACCGTAGCTGCCGCGATAGTCGCCTTCGAATTCATCGCGGCCGCGCGATTCGCGTTCTTCGCCGCGCTGCTCGTAGCGCTGCGCGCCCCACTGCGTGCCGCCTCGTGCTCCTGCCGAGGCACCGCCGCTGCGGTATCGCGCCTCGTCGTTGCCCGACGGACCATAGGTGGGGCCGTAGCTTTCATCGCCGAAGTCCCTGTCTTGACGACCGCCGGGATACTGGTTCCGATTCATTGTCGATTCCTTTACATCTGGTGCTGCTCAGGCGGCGCCAACCGACGCCGCCCGGCCTTAGAGCAACCGCCGCGCCCGTGGCCGCAGCGTGCGCTCGGCCGTTGCGCCTCATCCGATCGGCTGGACGCACTGCTGCTTGCAGCAAGAAGTACCAGCGGCTCGTTTGGGATGCCGATTCGCGCTCCACCAAATACCGGGCACGGTCATTGCGCGATGCAAGCTTTGATGGGAGACGACGATGGCCAACAGCACCTTGCTCGGCGGCGAGCATTCGCCGCAGCGACCGACCAGCAAACGCACCGGCGCACTCGGTCCCAGCGACAGCTCCGACAGCGGCAGCGACATCCAGGGCGGCGCCGACATGAACGAGACCCTGCTGGGCAGCGATACCGATACAGCAGGTACGGGCGAACGCGGCGCGGCCGGTGAGTTGGCGCGCGATACCGAAGCGCTGGACATCACTCCTGATCGCATCGGTTCGATGCAGGCGCCCAATCAACGCGCGCGGCAGCCGGGCGTGGAAGAGCCGGCCGACCCGGAGCTCACCGATGCGCGCCGTGTCGACGATCTGGCCGAGTCGGTCGACCGTACCGAGGGGGTCGATACCGAAGACGAGATCGAAGACAGCGAAGGACTCGATAAACCGCTGACGGATTGAGGGTCGGCGATGAGTGAGGCGCTGATCTGGCTGCAATCGATGCTCAACGGCCTGCGCAGCCAGGACGTGAGTCTGTTCACGCTGGGCGACGCCAACATCACTTTGTTCTCGCTGGGCAAGGTGGTCTTGCTGGTGCTGGCGCTGTTCTGGTTGGCCGGGCGTATCGGCCGCTGGATCGTCAGGAGCGGGCTGGCGCGCTTCGGCTTCGATGCCGGGACGCGCGAGGCGGTCGGCGCGATCGTTCGTTATCTGGTGCTGATCATCGGCTTTGCGCTGATCCTGCAGAACGCCGGCATCAATCTGACGGCGCTCAGCGTCGTCGCCGGCGCCATCGGTGTTGGTGTGGGCTTCGGCCTGCAGAACATCGTCAGCAATTTCATCAGTGGGCTGATCATCATGCTCGAGCGGCCGATCAAGGTCGGCGATCGCATCGAGCTGGGCACACTCGAAGGCACGGTGCGCGAGATCCGCGCGCGGCGCACGACAGTGGTCACCAACGACAATGTCGCAATCCTGATCCCCAATCAGCGCTTCATCGTCGACAACGTCGTCAATCTCGCTTACCTGGAAGCGCCGATCCGCCTGCGCGTGCCGATGGGCGTGGCGCCTGGCACCGACGCGGGGCTGGTGGCGCGCTTGCTGATGGAAGTGGCAGCGAGCCGCGACGACATCCTGCAAGACCCGCCGCCGCAGGTCATCCTGAACAACCTGGGCGGTGCCGCGATGGGTTTCGAGCTGGCCGTCTGGTATGCCGGCCAGCACAGGACGCGTCAACGGCTGGCCAGCGAGCTGAACTTCGCGATCAGTGAGGCGTTTCGCGCCAATCAGATCCGCGGTGCGTGAGAGAGTCTGACGCTATGCCTTTTCCTTGGTAGCCGTGCCCTTGCCGCGCGCCTTCGGTTTCTTTTCAGGCCGCAATTCCCAATCGACCTCATCCTGCGGAGTCGAGATCTTCTTGGCCGGATGCATGGCCGCGCCCGGCGAAATGGGGTCGCTCGCCGGAAAGGTGTCCTCGAGCGCATCGTCCAGCGCTTCCTGGTAGGTGGGCAATTTCTCGGCTGGCGTCTCGGCGCGTCCTTCCAGTCGTTTGGCCTCGCGTTGCTCGCCGGGCTTGGCGGCGTCTTCGGTGTCGTCTTTGCGTTTGCGGCTCGGCATGCTGCGCTCCTTCGTCGGCTGGGCGTGCGGGTGACGGGAGTACGGCAATCGCCGTACCCGGCTGGGTGAACGCGCCGTGTCGGTGCATGGTGCCACGCAGCGCGCGTGCACGCATCTTGCTTCTTCGTTTTCTGGGGCGCGGGCCGGCCCCGAAGCCGAATGAGAACGAAGCGAATCGCGGGGAATTTCGATGCAGTCAGCGATGGGTTTTCTGATCGCCGCCCGGCGCTGCGAGATCCAGGGTCTTGAGCAGTTGGCGCTGACCAGCGAGCTGGTGGAGCGCGTCAGCGACCTGGTGCATTGCCTGCAAAAGGAACGCGGCGCATCGAACATCTATCTGGCTTCGCGCGGCGCGCGCTTCGCTGATGCGATCGATGGGCACAGCACCGCCAGCGGGGCGGCCGAACAGGCGGTGCTTACGGCTTTTGCGCGGCTCGACACGCAGTCGGGCCGCATGCCCGGCGGCGTAAGGTTGTTCAGCCGCATCGCCTGCGTGCTGCACAGCCTGGATTCGTTGCCGCAACTGCGCGAACGCGTGCGTCGCCAGGGCATCGACGCCGAGCAAGCGACGCGGCAGTTCAGCGAGCTGGTCGCCGGGCTGCTGGCGGTGGTGTTCGAGGCCGCCGACACGGCCGTGGATCCGGCGGTGTCACGCGCCTTGGTGGCGCTGTTCAATCTGATGCAGGGCAAGGAGCTGGCCGGCCAGGAGCGCGCAACCGCGGCGATCGGCTTCGCGGCCGGGGCCTTCGACCTTGCCCGCCAGCAGCGGCTGGCCCATCTGATCGAGGCGCAGGAGCGCTGCTTTCAACTGTTCGTGGAGTTCGCTTCGCCGGCGCTGCGCGACATCTGGCGCCATGCCAGTGGCGGTGCCGAGGCCGGCGAGGTCGAGCGCATGCGCCGGCTCGCCTGTGCCGCGCCGCCATTAAGCATCGCACCTGACGCCAGCGAGCGCTGGTTCGATTGCGCCAGTGCCCGCATCGATGCCATGCACCAGGTCGAAAGCTGCGCCACCGGCGCGCTGCTGCAACTGTGCCGGGCGCGGCTGGTGGCGGCCCAGGCCGAACTCAGCGATCACAAGCAGCTGTTCGATTCGCTGCAGGTACTGGCCAACCGGCAGGCAGCGCCGGTGGCGATGGTGTTCGATCGGCCGCCGCCGCTGGCGGCGCCGGATGAGGCCGGTACCTTGCTGCCGATGGCCGGCCTGG
>JAFKGG010000370.1 GCA_017307915.1 Burkholderiales bacterium
CGTGTGTGCGCGTCGCGGCATGAAGGTCTGTCGGGAAAAGCGCGGCAGTCGCACCGATTTCCATGGCCCGTATCACCAGTGTAATTACGACCTCAAGGGCAATCTTCAGGGCGTGCCGTTCCGTCGGGGCGTGAAGCAGGACGGCAAGGTCAACGGCGGCATGCCGAAGGATTTCCGCAATGCCGATCACGGCCTGTTGCGGCTGCGCGTGACGACCCGGCACGGCGTGATCTTCGCTTCGTATTCAGACGACGTGGAGCCGATCGAAGAATATCTGACGCCCGAGATCCTCGCCGATTTCGACGTGGTGTTCGCGGGCCGCAAGCTGAAGATTCTCGGCTACTACCGCAACGAGTTGCCGTGCAACTGGAAGATGTATCACGAGAATCTGAAGGATCCCTACCACGCCACGCTGCTGCATTCGTTCCTGGTGGTGTTCGGGCTGCTGGTGGCCGGCAACAAGTCGATGATGCTGGCCGACGGCAAGCACGGCCGCCACGGCACGATGGGCTCGGCCAAGACCGAAGACAAGTACGCCACCGTCAGCGAAGAAAACAAAAAGGAGATGCGCTCGTTCCACGAAGGGCTGCGGCTGCGCGACGACCGCTTCCTCGAATTCGTGCGCGAGTTCGATTCGCCGTGGTCGGTGACGATGCAGACGATCTGGCCGAACCTGATCGTGCAGCGCGAGATGAACACGCTGGGCGTGCGCCACATCATTCCGAACGGGCCGAACAGCCAGATCATGCAGTGGACGATGTTCGGCTATGAAGATGATTCGCCCGAGATGCAGCGCCACCGGCTGCGGCAGGGCAACCTGATGGGGCCCTCGGGTTTCCTCGGCCTGGAAGACAACGAGGCGATGAAATTCGTGCAGGAAGGCATCCGCCGCACCAACAGCGATCTGCACGTGCTCAAGCTCGACAGCGGTCGCGTCGGCACATCGGAGTCGTTGATCTCGGAGGCGGCGATCCGCGCCATGTACAAGTACTACCGCGAAGTGATGGGCTTTGTCCCGGAGGCCGCCAAATGAAGGAACTGCTCGTCTATCAGCCGCGCAGCCTGGCGCCGGAGCGCGCCATCGCGCTGCGCTGCGAGATCGAGGAATTCAATGCCGACTATTGCGCGGCGCTCGATGCCAACCAGGTCGAACTCTGGCCTGACTTCTTCACCGAAGATGCGATCTACCGGATCACCGGGCGCGAGAACGCCGAGCGCGATCTGGTCGTCGGGCTGGTGTATGCCGAAGGCCGCGACATGATGCACGACCGTGCCGTGGCGATCGCACGCACGCAGATGTTCGCGCCGCGCTACACGCTGCACGTGCTCGGGCAGACGCGCGTGATCAACGAATCCGAGCAGGGCATCCGCTCGCAGACCGCGTTCATGCTGTTGCAGACGCTGGTCGAAGGGCCGACCACGCTGCATCTGGCCGGCACTTTCCATGATCGCTTCGTGCGCGTCGACGGCGCGCTGAAACTGGCCGAACGGCAGGTGATTCACGACACCAACGTACTGGCCAACGATCTCGTCTACCCGGTATGACCGTGGTAGCCCATTTGCTTTCTGGAGACCACGCCGTGGCACGCATCCCGAAGATCGCTTTCGAAGAGCATTACACGGCGCCCGGTTTCGCCGACTATTCGAAGGCATTCACCCAGCACATCTCGCCCGAGCTGGCCGCCTACCTGGGCCAGCGGCTGAACGATTTCGATGAGTTGCGCATCCAGGAAATGGATGCGGCCGGCGTCGAATACGTGATCCTGTCGCAGACCGGGCCCGGCGTACAGGCCGAGCCCGACCTGCAGCAGGCACTTCGCCTGGCGGCGCAGAACAACGATTTCCTGGCCCAGCGCATCGCTGCGCATCCGACGCGGCTGGGCGGCTTCGCGCACCTGGCGATGCAGGATCCGGCCAAGGCCGCTGACGAACTGGAGCGCACCGTCAAGCAGCTCGGCTTCAAGGGTGCGCTGGTCAACGGCCACACGCGCGGCGTCTATTACGACGACCGTGCCTATGACGTGTTCTGGGAACGGCTGCAAGCGCTCGACGTGCCGCTGTATCTGCACCCGATCGATCCGTTCACGGTGCCGCACGTGTATGGCGGGCACCCCGAGATAGTCGGCGCCTGCTGGGGCTGGGGCGTCGAGACCGCGTCGCACGCGCTGCGGCTGCTGTTCGGCGGTGTGTTCGACCGCTTTCCGCGCGTGAAGGTGATCCTGGGCCACATGGGCGAGGGTCTGCCGTTTCAGCGCTGGCGCTTCGACAGCCGCTTCGCCGTCTATCCGCACGGCGTCACGCTGCAGCGCAAGCCCTCGGAATACATCGGCAGCAACATCGTCATCACCACCTCGGGTGTATGCTCGGGCGCGACGGTGGCCGGCGCGGTGGCCGAGATGGGGGCCGAGGCGGTACTGTTCTCGATCGACTATCCGTATGAATCGACGGCGCTGGCGGCCGAGTTCATCGAGTCGGCGCCGATCTCGGAAGAGGCGCGCCGGCTGGTGTGCTATGACAATGCCAAGCGGCTGTTCAAGCTATAGCAGAGAAGGAAATTCGCCATGCAGAAGCTCTATCGCATCGGGCAGATCGTGCCCAGCTCGAACACCACGATGGAAACCGAGATCCCGGCGATGCTGCTGGCGCGCCAGCAGATCCGGCCCGAGCGCTTCACCTTCCACAGCAGCCGCATGCGGATGAAAAAGGTGGTGAAGGAAGAGCTGGCTGCGATGGACGCCGAATCCGACCGCTGCGCGATCGAGCTGTCGGATGCGCGCGTCGACGTGCTCGGCTATGCCTGCCTGGTGGCGATCATGGCGATGGGCCATGGCTATCACCGCGTTTCGCAACAGCGGCTGGGCCAGCGCACGCAGGAAAACGGCGCGCCGGCGCCGGTGATCACCAGCGCCGGCGCGCTGGTCGATGCGCTGAAAGTGATCGGCGCCGAGCGCATCGTGGTGGTGGCGCCGTACATGCAGCCGCTGACCGATCTGGTGGTGGATTACATCCGCAACGAAGGCCACACGGTGGTTGATTCGCGCGCGCTGCAGATTCCCGATAACCTGGAAGTGGGCCGCCACGATGCGCAGCGCCTACCCGGCATCGTCAGCCAGCTCGACTATGCCAATGCCGACGCGATCGTGCTGTCGGCCTGCGTTCAGATGCCGTCGCTGCCGGTGATCGCCAAGGTCGAGGCGATGACGCGCAAGCCGGTGATCACCGCGGCGGTGGCCACCACCTACGCGATGCTCAAGGCGCTCGACCTGGAGCCGGTGGTGCCTGGCGCCGGCGCATTGTTGTCGGGCGCGTATTGACTCCGCCCTGAGCCCGCAACCTGGAGTTTCATCATGCCTGTCGGCGACTATCAACTGATCCAGGCTTGGCAGAAAGTGCTCGAGCTGTCGCAGCTCAAGCCGGGTCAGGCGGTCACCATCCTGACCAGCGCGGCCACGCACCCGCAGAACCTGTCGGCCGCCACGGTGGCGGCGCAATCGCTGGGGGCCGTCGTCAGCCGGCTCGATCTGCCGCCGCTGAACGCCGACAAGGCGCTCAGCCGCGACCCGTTCGCCTACCTGGGCGAGACGCCGCTGACCGGCAACCGGCCGGCGCTGGCGGCGCTCAAATCCAGCGATCTGGTGATCGACCTGATGACCTTGCTGTTCTCGCCCGAGCAGCACGAGATCCTGGCCGGTGGCACCAAGATCCTGCTGGCGGTGGAGCCGCCCGAGGTGCTGGTACGCACCGTGCCCACGTTGGCCGATCGCGCGCGGGTGCGCGCCGCCTGCGAGCGGCTGGGCCGTGCCAAGACCATGACGGTCACTTCGCGCGCCGGCACCGAGATCAATTTCGCGCTCGGCGAGTTTCCGGTGGTCGGCGAATACGGCTTCGTCGATGAGCCCGGGCGCTGGGATCACTGGCCCAGCGGCTTTCTGTTCACCTTCGCCAACGAGGGCGGTTCCAACGGCCGCATCGTGATCGACCGCGGCGACATCGTGCTGCCGCAGAAAAACTACGTGGCCGAGCCGATCACGCTGACGGTGGAGAAGGGCTTCGTCACCCGTATCGAGGGCGGCATCGACGCCGAGTTGCTGCGCGAATACATGGCCTCGTTCAAAGACCCCGAGGCTTATGCGATCTCGCACATCGGCTGGGGCTTGCAACCGCGCACCTACTGGTCGACGCTGTCGCTGTATGATCGCGAGCAGACGATCGCGATGGACGCGCGCGCCTTCGAGGGCAACTTCCTGTTCTCGCTGGGCCCGAACAACGAGGCCGGCGGCGCGCGCACCACCGCCTGCCATATCGACATACCGCTACGCGCCTGCACCGTGAGCCTGGACGGCGAAGCCGTGGTTCGCGATGGCCAGGTGCTCGATGGAGAGAACGCACGATGAGTGAAGCTGCCCGCAACGACGAATCCGCCGTCTACCAGCGCCAGGGCTTTGGCACGGCGATGGCGCCGCGGCCGCCCTACGGCGTGCTGATCGTCGACTTCGTCAACGGCTTTGCCGATCCGGCACAGTTCGGCGGGGGCAACATCGCGTCGGCGATCGAACGCACGGTGGGCCTGCTGGCCGCAGCGCGCGAGCGCGGCTGGCCGGTGGCGCATACGCGCATCGTGTTTGCCGACGACGATGCCGACGGCAACATCTTCACGCTGAAGGTGCCGGGCCTGCTGACGCTGAAGGAAGACACTCCGGCCAGCCAGGTGGTGCCGCAACTGACGCCGCGCGTGGGCGAACTGGTGGTTCGCAAGACGCTGCCCTCGGGTTTCTCCGGCACTTCTCTGGCGGCCTGGCTCACGCAGAAGGGCGTGCACACGCTGCTGGTGGCGGGTTGCACCACCAGCGGCTGCGTGCGCGCCAGCGTGGTCGATGCAATGTGCGGCGGCTTCCGGCCGCTGGTGGTCACCGATTGCGTCGGCGATCGCGCGATCGGCCCGCACGAGGCCAATCTGTTCGACATGGAGCAGAAATACGCGATTCTGATGTCGCGCGACGAGGCACTGGCCGCCACGGCTTGAAGCGAATTCGCCGTGGGGGGCTGCGACAAGGGCTGATCGGCCCTTATAGCCCTTTCAGCGAAGTGCGGCTGTACTGATTGTTGGCTTCGACCAGCGTTGCCAGCAGCTTCATGAAGATCGCCTGATTGCGCACCGACAGCGGCGACAGCAGCCGCCGCTGCGCGCGCAGCATGCCGTCTTGCAACTGGCCCATCACGCGCAGGCCTTCAGGCGTGATTGCAGCCTGCCGCGAGCGGCGATCGAGCGCGTTGGTACGCCGCTCGATCAAGCCCTTTTCCTGCAGGCGCTTGAGCACATCGGCCGTGGTGGTGCGATCGAGCCCGAGCTCCATGGCCAGCGCCGTCTGGTCGAGCCAGGGGCTCAGCGATAGGGCCGTGAGAATGCCGTACTGCACCGGCGTGACGTTTTGCTCGGTGCATTCCTCGAAGAACATCGCATAGTGGATCTGGTTCAAGCGCCGCACCAGATAGCCGGGGCGCGACCACAGCACCTGTTTGGTCGGATCGAACGCTAGCTCGGAGCTGGGTCTTTTCTTGCGCTTGTTTGCTTGCGAGCCAGTCGCTGCCATTTATGGATCCGCTATCGATGAGTTTTCTTTAGTGTACTGACTAATTCGCCGAAATAGGCGTGGTCACTGCATATTTTTGATCTGGCGCCAAACTATCACATCGCGGCCGCAGCGCCGGCGATTGTCTCGCTGAATGCGGCTGCATTTTGTCGCCAGGATGCCGAAGATGATGCTGCCGGCCGGGCAGCGCGCAGGCTGTGGACAAGTCTGCGGATAAGTGCTGAGCAAGCCTTGCACAAGACGTGTGCAAATTGTGCCCAAGCTTGGGACAAGCGCTTGAAAACGCGTGTGCAGCAGCCGGGAGAAGTTTTCAGCGAGTACCGCGGAGACCGTCAGCGGCGATGCACACGCAAATAGGGTGTGTTCAAAGTATTCCGGGCGCAATTCAGCATGCCGCGGACAAGGGCAAGGCTGGGCTGGTCGTCTGCGCAAGGCTTCGCAAAGTCTAGTGTACACACTATAATCGGCCGAAATGCTCTCACGCGGAAATAGGAGGCTTCCTTGGCCGGAACACCACGCATTGCAATCATCGGCGCAGGTCTTGGCGGCTGCACCGCCGCCGCCCTCTTGCATCAGGCAGGTTACGAAGTGCGCCTTTACGAGCAGGCGCCTGCCTTCTCGCGGCTTGGTGCCGGCATCCATCTCGGGCCCAACCTGATGCAGGTCATGCGGCGCGTTGGCATAGAAGAGCAGCTGGTGAAGGTGGGCAACGAGCCTGACTTCTGGTACAGCCGCGACGGCCGCACCGGCGAAATCACGGGCAAGGTGCCTTTGAGTGATTCGCGAGTGCGCTATGGCGCGCCCTATCTCACGATTCACCGGGGCGACTTCGCGCAGTTGCTGGCCGACGCCGTGCCGGCCAGCATATTGAAGTACGGCAAGAAGGTGGATAGCGTCGAAGACACCGGGGACGACGTCCGCTTGGTGTTTTCAGATGGCACGACCGAGACCGCAGACATCGTCGTGGGCGCGGACGGCGTGAACTCGGTGGTCCGGGAACGTCTGCTGGGGCCGGAGCTGCCCCAGCATACCGGCTATGCCGCGCACCGCGCAGTGTTCCGTACGCCGATGCAGTCGCTCGACCTGCCATTCGACATGTGCACCAAGTGGTGGGCCGACGACCGCCACATGATGGTTTACTACGTTACGCGCAAGAAGGATGAGATCTATTTCGTCACCGGCGTGCCCGGCGGCGAAGACTGGAATCTCGATGTGCGTTACACGCCCAGCACGAAGCAGGAGTTGCGCGAGACCTTCGCCGGCTGGCACCCCACCGTGCAGGCGTTGATCGAAGAAGCCCAGGAGATCACCTTCTGGCCGTTGCTGGAGCGTGATCCGCTGCCGCTGTGGAGCCGCGGTCGCATGGTGCTGTTGGGGGACGCGTGCCACCCCATGAAGCCCCACATGGGCCAGGGCGCCGCGATGGCGATCGAAGATGCCGGCATGCTGGTGCGCTGCCTGCGCGAACTCGGGCCGCATCGCTACGAGCAGGCTTTCAAGCTGTATGAAACCAATCGCAGCGGGCGCGCGGCGAAGGTGCAGAAGGTTTCTCACGAGAACACGTGGCTCAGGCGGGATGAAGATCCGTCATGGTGCTTCGGTTATGATGTGTTCTCCGTGCCTTTGATGCAGTAACAAGCCTATGGCGCGTTCGCGCGAACGGGGGGCTACCGCCCCCAAGTACGATTTCTCCGAGCAGGTGGGACATCTGCTGCGCCGCGCCTACCAGCGCCACGTCGCGATATTTCAACGGGTCGTACCGGATTCGCGTCTCACCGGCGCGCAATTCTGCGTGCTGTGCGCGCTGCGCGACCATGGGCCGGTTTCGATGAGCGAGATCTGCCGCTTCACGGCCATCGATCAGGCTACGGTGCGCGGCATCCTGGAGCGGTTGAAGGCACGCGATCTGGTCGCAACCTCAGCCGATGCAATCGATCGGCGCAAGGTCATCGTTGCGCTCAAGCCGGCGGGTGATGCGCTGTTGGACGACATCATGCCGGCCGCGCAGCACATATCCGAGCTTACGACAGCCGGGTTGAACCCGGCCGAGCAGTTGGCGCTGCTGTTTCTGCTCCGGAAGTTGAGCGACGACGACAGCGAGGCGGCGGCCGAGCCGGCATCCGATGAAGTGCAGATCGGCGATGAATCGATCAGGCAGACACGGCGCTCCGATCGAGCAGCACGGAGCGCACGCGCTCGGGCGTGAACGGCGGACGCGGGAAGCGCTTTCCGGTCGCATCGAACAGCGCGTTTGCAATCGCGGCCGGCGCGGGCACCGACGTCGATTCGCCGGAGCCGAGCGGCGGCTCGTCGGGTCGCTCCATCAATACCAGTTCGATCTGCGGCAATTCGGGGAAGGTGAGCAGCGGGTAGGCGCCCCACTCGCGTGCGGCAGCGCCGTTGGCATCGAAGCGCACCTCTTCCTTCAGCACGCGGCTGAGCATCTGCACGATGTTGCCGTGCACTTGATGGCGCACGCCATCCGGGTTCACCATCAGCCCTGCGTCTTGCCCCACCGTTACGCGCTTGACGACGATCCGGCCGGTGGCGCAGTGGCACGCCAGCTCCACCGCCCAGGCGGCAAAGGCTGCCCCAAACCCGGGAAAGTTGCTGTGCACGTAACGTGCATAGCTCAGGCCGCATCCACGCACCCATCCCTCGTCATCGGCCCGGCCACCGGAGCCCGTTGCGCGAGCGTGCCAGCTGAAGCGCTCTGCGACGGCTTGCAAGAGTTCCCGGGCGCGCGCATCGGGCAGATGCGCGAGGCGGTAGTCCAGCGGGTCGGCGCCGGCTTGCACTGCCAGCTCGTCGATGAATGAGTCGTGCGCGAAGGAGTTCGGCAAGGCCGAGACACCGCGCAGCCAACTGGCTCGGACGATCGGCGCTACGTCATCGGTGGCGATGCGCAGATGCGGATAGTGGTACGGCGGCACGGACGTCCGGCAACCCAGTTCCATCGGCCGCGGCGTATTGGGCATCGTGCCCGTCAACAACAATGCGAGCAGCGGCGCATCATTGGTAGGGTAACGGCTGAGCAGCTCGTATGACGACGGCGCGCCTTGCGCGTCCATGCTGCCGATGACATCGACGAGTTGCGCGGACCCCTTGGGTTCCCAGAGATGTTCCTGCTGACGCGACAGTTGTACGCGCACCGGCCGGCCGACGGCGCGCGCCAGCAAGGCCGCATCGCCGCCCACGTCGTCGGCGCAATTGCGGCCATAGCAGCCGGAAGCCTCCATGCGAATGACGTCGATGTCGCCTTCGTCCATGCTCATCAGGCGCGACAGATCGGTGCGCAGCAGGTGCGGATTCTGCGTGCCCGACCATACCTGCAGCCGGCCGCGATGAATGCGTGCGACCGAGCAGGACGGGCCGATGGAGCCATGCAGCTGATACGGCCACAGGTAGGTACGCCGCAGGACGTGCGCTGCCGCGCTGCGCGCTGCGTCGACGTCGCCGCGAGTCAGCAGTGGCCGCGGCTTGCCGGGCGCATTGCGCAGGCACGCCTCGAGATCGTCGAGGTTGGGGGTGCCGCGCAGCTCTTGCCAGCTTACCTTCAGCATGCGGGCCGCGAGCTCTGCGTTTTCCTCGCGCTCGGCGACGACACCGACGAAATCGCCGATCACCACCACATCGATCAGGCCCGGCACATCGGCGACGGACGCGCGGTCGACGTGCAACAGGCTGGTGCCGACGAAGTCGCCGCAGTCTATGCCCGCATAAGGGGGGCGAACCACCCGGCCATGCAGCATGCCGGGCAGGCGCACGTCATGAACGAAGCTCAGTTGGCCGGTTGCTTTCGCGGGAATGTCGACGCGCGCTTGCGAGCGCCCGACGATGCGGTATTGGCTCGCGGGTTTGGTCGGTGTTTCGATGTCCAGCGTCAGGCGCACCTGCTCCGGCCCGATCAGCTCGCCGTAGCGCACCATCGTTGCGGCGGCCGCGCCGGACGCATCGATGATCTCGAACGCGCCGTCTTGCGCGCGCAACTGACGTTCTCCGCCGAGTTTGTCGGCAAGCATGGCCTGCGCTCTGGCGTGTAGCCATGCGCGTGCCTGTGCGGCCGCGGCGCGTAACGGCACCGCCGTGATCTGCAGCGTTGCACTGGCGACGGTCGGCCCCTGGTTCGGCGCCGCACACGTGTGGCCGAGCACCATCGTCACGGCTTCGAACGGAACGTCGAGTTCTTCCGCGACGACCTGCGCGAGCGCGGTGCGAATGCCGGTGCCCAGATCGACATGGCCGTTGAATGCCATGATCCGGCCATCGGCGAGCACGGCGACGAAGATGTCCGGTTCCGGTTGCCGGTAGTGCGAAGTGTTGCCGAGCTTGCCGGGCGAAGCGATGGGCAGGACCGGCGGATCACGAACGACCAAGAGCGCCCCGGGCTCCCGCAACAGCGCTTCGCGCGTGGGCAGGCGCGGCGCTTGCAGCCGTTTCGCCGGCCCTCGCGAATCAGCCGTGCAGGGTTCCGGCGGCATCGAGACCAACCACTTTTCCGCGCGTCACCACGTCGCGGCCGTCCAGGCGGATCGTGCAATTGCGGATCGGGATGTCGATGTGGCAGGCGGTGGTGCGCGAACCGCCAGCCTCGTTGTTGGGCCCGAGCGAGCACAGGAAGTTGCCCATGAAGGCGCGCGCCTCCTGGCCCGTCGTGGCCTCACGATCGTATAGAGACATGCCCGACCAGCGGGCTCGTGGCTGCAGTCCCCAGCCGATGTGCGACATGGCATACGCTTCGGGGTCGTCGAACGATGCCATGTAGTCTTCCAGCAGCTTGGCGTCGATGCCGCCTTCGATCCTGGTGCAGTAGCCATTGGTGATCGTGAGGGCCACCGGCGCGCTCACGTACGACTTCTGCGGCAGCAGGATGTCGCCGACGTCGAGGACGATGGTGCCGTTCGTCTGAGCCTCGTTGGGCCAGGTCAGGGCGAAGCCGCTCGGCCAGTGATCCCAGCGCCCCGGCTGGTCCACGAAACCGTATTCCTGAATGGCCGGATACTGGCCCAGCGGGCAGCGGACGTCGGTACCCGCCTCGGAGGTGATGTGCATTTCCTTGGCCTCGGCGATCTTGCGCGCCGCGGCCTGTACCCGCTCGCGGTCTTGCGCGTGCGGTACGAGCCGTACCAGCACTTCGGGCGGCTCAACGGCCAGCAGGATGCGTGTACCGCTCGCGAGAATCTCGGCCTGCTCGGGCGAAAACAGCAAGGTCATCAGGTCGATCACCATGCTGCTGGCTTTCAGCGCCGCCAGCGCAGCAGGGTTGCCGGTGAGTGCCGTCTCCCCTAGATAGGCGAACGGGTCTCGGCTCAATGAACGCGATCCGTTCATCGACGGCAGATCGAGCCGATTGACCACGGCGCCCAACGTGGTGGCGGCAATGGTGGCGCAGTGCAGCGTCTGGGGATGCGTCTGGGATCCGGTGAGGATGGTGAGCACTTCACCCCGTTTGACGTTCGAGAGCTGCAAGACCTGGGTCCAGGCCGCGATGAATTCGGTGTCATTGATCGCCATGTCGGATCCGGTTTCGAAGCGCCAAACGCGAAGCCGCAGATTAGGTGTATAAATAGAATATTGTCAACTTTTCATTCCTGATTTTCATAGTAAATCAGCGAATGCGGTTGCCCGGAATATATGGTGTGTACACTGTTTATTTGCCATTGCCTGCACCATGACGCCCCCTGCCGTTCCACCTATGCCGCTTGCCTCGCTGCAGGTCAATGGGGAGCGCTGTAGCGTCCCTCCGGATGTTTCGCCCGCTACGCCGCTGTTGTACGTTCTAAGAAACGACCTTGGCTTGAACAGCCCCAAGTACGGCTGTGGGCTCGGTCAATGCGGCGCGTGCACGGTGCTGGTCGATGATCGCGCCTGCCGTTCGTGCATCACTCCGGTATCGCAGGTGCAGGGCCGTGCAGTGACCACGCTGGAGGGGCTGGCCGCCGATGGCCTGGACCCGGTGCAGCAGGCTTTCGTCGAGAAGCAGGCGGCCCAATGCGGCTATTGCACCAGCGGCTTCATCATGACCACCAAGGCCTTGCTGCGCCAATATCCCAATCCTACTGACGCTCAGATCGCGCAGGCACTGCGCTACAACCTTTGCCGGTGCGGGGCGCACGTCGAAATTCTTCAGGCCGTACGCCGCGCGGCCGAACTCATGGCACACGATGATTCCGACGCGACTGGCCGCTGATCCGCTTCCGGATGAAGCGGCCCTGCTGTTTGGCGCCGTCGCGCGGCCCGTCGAGGTCGCCTGGGAGGTGGCCGGTAACCCGGCGCCGCGGCTGCTGCAGGTCGATGCCGGCAGCGCAGAGCGGCTGCCCGGCGTGGTGCGAGTCGTGGCGCGCGAGTCCTTCGTCGGCGTGGTGGCTCGCACGCCGGTGGCCGCACGGTATGCGGCCGGCGCCCTGAAGCTGCAATGGGCGCCGTTGCCGCGCGGCAATGCCACGGTCGACCCGTCTCCCGTCGTGGGTGCGCAGGGCGCTGCATCGGTGCTCTATCGTTGGCCCCTCAGACCGAAGGCAAGCGCGGCGCGCGTGGTGGCGCAATTGCGCCGTTCCCCCGAAGGTGCCCGCCTGCATGTCTGGGCACCGCTGGAGGATTTCGGCGATCTGCCTCGCGCGCTGGGCGCCCTGCTGGGTCTCGACCCGGCGGCAGTGGTCATGATGGGCACCGGGGGCGATCGGGTAGCCGATTACCGGGTGGCTTGCGCGGCGGCGGATGCGGCCCTGCTGGCGCAGGCGGTGGACAGGCCCGTTGCAGTGGACTGCCATCCTGAGGATGCCTTCCCCGGTGCGTATTGGCACACGACTGCGGTGAGCAGCCTGCCGGCGCACGGTGACACGGCCGAACGGCTGGCCGTGTCGGCACCGCTCGGATTGCCGCAGGCGCCGCCGCTCGCGCTGGTGCTGACCGGCACGCCGTACTCGCATCGCCTTGCGGCCTCCTCGCCGCCGGCACTGCCCTACGGGGCGCAGGTGCACGCGCAAGCCGCCCCCGGTGCCGTTCCGCTGGGCCATGCCGATCATGCCTTGCATGAAGCCTTGGTGTTCGCCCTGGAATCGCAGCTTGATGAAAACGCACGAGCTGCGGGCCAGGATCCGGTTCAAGCGCGGCTGCAGCAGCTCGATGAACGCGGCGCCGCCCTGGTGCGCCGGGTCGCTGAGCGCGCCGGTTGGAGCCAGCCGCGCCCGCGTCTACGGGAAGACGGACTGGCAGCGGGGCGTGGATTCGCCTATGCCCAGCTTTTTGCCGACTCGGACGGCGCTCAAGCGGTGCCGGGCTGGTCGGCCTGGGCGGTCGACGTCGTCGTCGACGAACGCACGGGCGACGTTCGCGTCGAACGCGTGGCGATGGGCCAGGACAGCGGCATGAGCGGCGCCGACGGCGCAGACCTGCCACGCCTGCAAGCCGAGGGCGAGGCCTATGCCCGCAGGCTGCTTGGCGGGAAAGCCTTCGACGATTGGCCGGCGGGGCCGATGGGCCAGGCCGTTGCGACTGACGGCGGCCTCGCCTTGCCGCAGGCGCTACCCGTGCCTGAGGCCAGGGCTGCGTTGCAGCCGGTGCTGCAGGTTCATCCGGCCGCGATGCTGCCCGCGGCGGCTGCCATCGCCAATGCGATCTTCGATGCCACCGGCGTTCGCATGCGCGAGCCGCCCTTCACGGGTGAAGCGCTGCTTGGCGCCCTGCGTGAGCGCGGCGCCGCTGCCGACCGGCAGCGCAGTCGGCAGCGGACTCGCTCTGCGTTCGCTGCGCTGGGGGCCATGGTGGTGGGCGCCTCTGCGGCGATTTTCGCCGGTGGCCTCGGCACGCGCGCGATCGCTCCCACGGTGCCGCCGGCGGCAAACCTCTACTCGGTAGAAACGATCGAGCGCGGCCGCCTCGTCGCCGCGGCCGGCGATTGCGTCGCCTGCCATACGGCGCCGGGCGGGGTTCCGAACGCGGGCGGGCTCGCACTGCCTACGCCGTTCGGCACGATCTACTCCACCAACATCACCCCCGACGCGGAGACCGGCATCGGAGCGTGGAGCTACGCAGCCTTCGAGCGCGCAATGCGCCACGGCATCAGCCGCGATGGGCATCGGCTTTATCCTGCGTTCCCATACACCGCCTTCGCTCGCTTGAGCGACGGTGACATGCAGGCGCTGTACGCCTATCTGATGGCGCAAGCGCCGGTGGCGCAACGCGCGCCCGAGACCAGGCTGGACTTCCCGTTCAGTGCCCGGCCGCTGCTGGCGCTGTGGAATGCCGCTTTCCACGACGCGTCGAGTTTCCGTCCCGATCCCGCCCGTTCGGCGCAATGGAACCGCGGTGCCTATCTCGTGAATGGCATCGGCCATTGCGGTGCTTGCCACACGCCGCGCAATGCACTGGGTGCGGAGCGGGGCGCAACGGCATTCCTGAGCGGTGGCGAAGCCGAGGGCTGGCGCGCACCGGCTTTGGGCAAGCATTCCGGCGCGCCCATTCCGTGGACCGAGGAGGCGCTCTACGAATACTTGCGTTTTGGCAGTTCTGCCGAGCACGGGCCGGCAGGGGGGCCGATGCGGGCGGTGGTGCAAGGGCTGTCGCAGCTCGCGGAAAGCGATGTGCGCGCCATGGCGCATTACCTGGCGCACCTGCCCGACGGCGCCGCTGCGCCCGAGCAGAACCAGGTCGAAGCTGCTGCGCGCCGGCTGCAGCAACGCAGCGACGCTTTGTCTCCCGTCTTGAACGGGCCCGGCGCGCGCCTGTATGAAGGCGCATGCGCCGTGTGCCACGAGCCCGGTCTGGGCGGACTCGTTCCCGAGGCCAAGCTGCCCTTGGCGTTCAACACCAACCTGCACGACGCACGGCCGGACAACCTGATCCAGGTTCTGCTGCACGGCATCGAGCCGGCGCAAGGCACGCTGTATGGCTCCATGCCGGCTTATGCCGACACTTTCGATGATCGACAGATCGCCGATCTCGTGCGCTATCTGCGGGCGCGTTTCGCTCCCGGCCAACCGCCGTGGCCGAAGCTGGAGAGCGATGTCGCGCGGGTGCGAGCGCAGCAGGCTCACTGAAGGCTCACTCAGGGCTGATGGCGTTCGAGTTTCCTGCTACGCCGGGAGCGCGCTGTGGCCGGTCTGCTGCACAAATAGGGTGTGTGCACTGTTTTGCTGCATCTCGTCGCCAAGATGTGCGTCGTATGTGGCCGCAAAAAATAAGGCAAGACGATGAATTCACAACTTTCTTGCTCATAAGAATTACGACGCATACACTACAGTTTGAAATAAAGCTTTCAAATCAATCAAACGTCATTGGTCATTGAGAAAGGGTCATCCATGAATAGAATGTTTCTTGCCTTGCGCTCAATGGTGGTCGCGCTGGCGGTATCGGCGCTGGCAGTCCCGGCGTTCGCACAGGAGTTCCGCCTGCTCTCGAGTTGGGACAAGAACTACGCGTACAACCCGCACATGCTCGACCCGTTCATCAAGGGCGTGGAAACGGGTTCGAACGGCCGCATCAAGTTCGTCGTCAACGGTCCCGAGACGGTGCCGCCGTTCGAGCAGCTCGAGCCGGTGAGCTCCGGTGTATTCCAGTTCCTCTTCACGCATGGTTCCTACCACTTCGGCACCACGCCCGCGATGACGGTGGTCGAGGCGTTGCAGGGCGACCTGGCCGCGATACGCAAGTCGGGCCTGCTCGACATGCTGGACAAGCACTACCAGAAGTACCAGTTGAAACTGGTCATGCTGGCCATCTCGCCGGAAGGCGCCTACAACATCATCCTGCGCAATCCGGTCAACGCGCAGGGCGACCTGGCCGGCCGCAAGATCCGCGGCATCTCGACCTACGGCGGCGTGGTGAAGATGCTGAACGGCGCGATGACCGTGCTGCCGGTCGGCGACGTCTACACCGGCCTGGAAAAAGGCTTGATCGACGGCACTGCATGGCCGATCATCGGCGCGCTCGACTATCGCTGGAATGAAGTCGCCAAGCATCTGCTGCGGCCCGGTTTCGGCATCAACTATGAGCCGCTGTTCATGAACCTGGCCGCCTGGAACAAGCTGAGCAAGCAAGACCAGCAGTTGATGCTGAACGTTGCCCGCAAGGTGGAAGACGACTGGCACAAGAACGCCCAGGCGGTGTGGAAGAAAGAAGAAGCGCTGCTGCTGTCCAAGGGCATGAGCATCACCGAGATGGGCAGCGCCCAGAAACAGAAGCTCAGCGCGGCATGGTCCAGCGGCCTGCTCGAAACCGGTGCGGCCAAGGATCCGAAGTTCACCGCTGAACTGCGCAAGTTCGCCACCGAGAAGGGGCTGCTGAAGTGATTCTTGCCGCGCCGGTCACGCCGTGGCGCCGGGTTCTTCAGGCGCATGACGCGGTGACGGCGGCAGGGTTCCAGCTCGCCGCGTTGTGCCTGGCGGTGATCGTCTGCACCTACGTGATCGAGGTGACGCTGCGTTACCTCCTGAACTCGCCCACCTCGTGGGCGAGTTCGGCGGTTTCCTATCTGCTGTGCATCATCATCTTCGTGATGCTGCCCGAGCTGACGCGGCGCCGTTTCCACATCTTCATCAGCGTGCTGCCGGATGCGCTGTCCGAGCGCAACGCTACCTTGCTGATGAGATCGGGCTATCTGGCCGCCTTCCTGGCCTGCATGCTGGCGGCGTGGTTCTGCGCCGACGCCACCTATACGCAATACGTGGGCGACATCGAAACCCTGAACGAATGGCGCGTTCCGAAGTGGACGGTGTCGATCTTCATTCCCTACGGCCTGGGTTCGAGCGGCCTGTATTTTCTGCGTAACGCATTGTCGAGTGAGCCGTATCGGGCTGTGGAGAGCGGTGCCTCATGACCTGGTGGATCGTTCTGACGGGCGGCGTCGGCATGCTGCTCGCCTTGTTGTTTCTCGGCCTGCCCATCTTCGTGTCGTTTCTGCTGCTGAACGTGGCGGGCCTGCTATACCTGATCGGCCCGCACGGGTTCGGCATGTTTGCCAACAGCATCTTCACCACTGCGAACATTGCCGAGCTTGCCGCGGTGCCGCTGTTCATCCTGATGGGCGAGCTGCTGTTCCGTTCCGGCGCGATGGAGGTGGTGCTGGATTCGCTGGATCGGCTGGTGGGCCGAATCCGCGGCCGGCAGTACGTGCTGTGCATCGTGCTGTCGGCGATCCTGGGGGCTTTGTCGGGCGCGGCAATGGCGGTGGCGGGCCTGCTCGGGCGTTCGCTGTTTCCGACCATGCGCAAGCGCGGCTACGATCTTCACATGTCCGCCGGCACGCTGCTGGGGGGCGCCAGCCTCGATCCGATCATTCCGCCCAGCGTGCTGGCGATCATCATCGCGACGCTGGCCAAGGTCTCCACCGGGCAGATGCTGATCGCCGGCATTCTGCCGGGCCTGATGCTGACGGGCATGTTCCTGATCTACGTCTTCATCCGGCTCCGGCTCAATCCCGCCCTGGCGCCCGATCTTTCCGCCGATCTGACGGATGAGTCGACGCGCGGCAGCGCGCTGGTGGCGTTCCTGAAGCTGCTGCCGGTGAGCATCATCTTCTTTCTGGTCGTCGGCTTGATCATGCTCGGCGTGGCAACGCCGACGGAATCGGCCGCCAGCGGCGTCGTCGGGGCGCTGGTTCTGGCGCGCTATTACGGCGGGCTCAGCCCCCGCATGATCAAGGAGTGCTTGTACTCGGCGGCCACGGTCACCGGCATGCTGCTGATCGTCATGTGCTGCGCCGCGATGTTCAGCCAGTTGCTGACCTTTTCCGGCGCGGTTCGCCAGCTCGGTGAAACCGTGCTGGCACTGAGCCTGCCGCCGACGGCGATGCTGTTCGTGATGCTGGCGGTGCCGTTCGTGTTGTTCCTGTTCCTGGACGCCACGTCGATCCTGATGGTGCTGATTCCGATCTACCTGCCGATTCTGGCCGTATACGGTTTCGACCCGATCTGGTTCTGGACGCTGATCCTGGTGGTGGCCACGGTCGGGGCGCTGAGCCCGCCATTCGGCTATACCCTGTTCGCGTTCAAGAGCGCGGTGCCCGATATGCCGATGCGGGACATCTTCAAGGCGGCGTGGCCCTACGTATGGATCATCACCTTCGGTATCTTGCTGATGGCGATGTTCCCGCGCATCGTCACCTTCCTGCCGGAGCTGATGGCCGGGAAGTAGCGGCGCCTACCGGGGCGATTGCATGGTGGTGTTTGGCGCCGGATAACAGGCTGTTCCGTAATTCGAGCTCGCCGCGCTGCGCTGCCATTGGCATTATCGGCCGGACGCCATCACTTCCCCGCCGCCTGCGATGCCCTTCGTCGATACCGCGCAATCCCGCCTCTATTACGAGGTCTACGGCAAGGGCCCGCCGCTGCTGGCGCTGCCGCCGGGCGGCATGGATGCGGGCATCGCGTTCTGGGACAAGACCGCGTTCCATCCGGTGGCGGCATTCGCCGACGCCTTTTCGGTGATCGTGTTCGACGAACGCCATTCCGGCCGCTCCAGCGGCAGCGTCGCGGCCGAATCGCCGTGGGACGCCTATGCGGCCGATCACCTGGCGCTGCTCGACCATCTGGGCCTGGCACGCGTGCATGCGTTTGGCTGCTGCATCGGTTGTTCGCACGCGCTGAAGCTGGCGCAATGCGCGCCGGCACGCGTCGCCTCGCTGGTGCTCGAACAGCCGGTGGGGCGCTCGCCCGACAACGGCGAGTTGCTCGCGCATGCCTGGCATGCCTGGGCGGCGCGGCTGGCGGCTCAACCCGACGGCCCGTCGCCGCAGGCGCTGGCGGCGTTCGCCGAAGCGATGTGGCAGGGCGACTTCGTGCTGAGCGTGCCGCGCGAGGCGGTGGCGGCCTGCACGCTGCCGATGCTGGTGCTGCCCGGCGTCGATGCCTTTCACCCGACCGCGGTCGGCGACGAGATTGCGGCACTGGCGCCGCGAGCGCAGCGGCTGCGCGGCTGGAAGGATTCGCCGCGGGCGATCGCCGACGCAGTTGCCGCGGTACGCGAGTTCCTGCTGCGACAGGCGATCTGAGCTACCCGCCTTCGCGCGCCGACTCGGCCGCGGCCCGCCGGCGCGCCTGCCGTTCATAGACCAACTGCGGGTACAGCTCCATCGCCAACCCGCTCATCGGCAGCCAGGACTTCACGTCGTGCGCGGCGATCAGCGCATCGGCGATGTCCTTGCGCAGCAGCCCTTCGATCAGCTCGTCGCGGCCGACCAGCGTGTGTTCATCGAAGAAGCGGTCGAAGTAGCCCCAGTGCTCGATCGTCCAGCAGTTGCCCGTGCTGGCCTTGACCAGTTCGACGATGTCTTCCTCGGCCACGCCGTGCGCATGGGCCAGCCGCAGCGCCTCGAGGATGACGACGTGGCCGACGTGAAAGATCAGCCCGTTGACGAGCTTGCCGACCTGCCCGTTGCCGACGGCACCGAGGTGGAACACGTGCGTGCCCATCGCATCGAGCAATGGCCGGCAGGCCTGCAATACCGTTGCTTCGCCGCCGACCAGGAAGCTGAGCGTGCCGGCGCGCGCGGCGATATTGGCGCCGCTCATCGGCGCATCCAGCACTTGCACGCCGCGCGCCCGTACCGCATCGGCCAGTTCGCGTGCTGCGCGCGGCGGCACCGTGCTGTGCACGATCAGCGTCTGGCCGGCGCGCATGTGTTCGAGCAGGCCCTGCGCTCCGAGCACCACGTCGCGCATCTGGCGCTCGTTGATCACGGCGACGCAGATGACGGGGCAGTGATCGGCCAGCTCGCGCAGCGAACCCGGCCTGGCGCCCAGTTCTTGCGCGCGCGCCAGCGCCGGCTGGCGCAGGTCGTTGACCCAGACCTGTGCCTGGGCGCGCAGCAGGTTGGCAACCATCGGCAGCCCGATGTCGCCCAGGCCGATGAAGCCGACGGTAGTGCCGTGCAGATCGGGGTAAGGCTGGCTGCGCGCGGGCGCTGCGGAAGTAGACGCCATGATCGGCTCCCTCAAGGTTGCGGCGGATTGATGCCGGGCCGGCACCGATAGAACTCGCTCAGTGCGCCGACCCAGTCCTGCACTCCGGCCGGCATCAGCTTCGACGGCGCGCGCACGCCGTAGCCGCTGGTGTCGAACACGCCGGGCGGCGGCGTGCCCTGGTCGCGCAGCGCCTTGGCGGCGCGCAGGAACACGCGCCGTGCCGATGCAATGCCCAGGTCGGCCTTGACCAGGTGTTCGCCGCTGCGGTCGGCGATCGGACCCATGCCTTCGGTCATCGCCTGATCCTGCGCGATGACGACCGGAATGCCGGTATAGCTGGTGGTGCGCTGCGCCTGCCGGTCGAGCAGATAGTCGTTGGCGCGATTGGCTTTCGTCATCCATTCGCTGCCGGGGTGCCGCGGGTCGCCTTTCTCGAAGCCGAGCGTGACGCCATACACTTCTTCGCCGAAGCGTTTTTCGTCGTCGGTCAGCGCGCGCAGCGGGTGCCAGGTGATCGAATAGATGAAATGATGTTCGTCGTCGATCGGGATGCGCGCATTGACGTTGGCCACCGGGTCGGCGCCCGAGCGCACCGGGCCCATCGCGTAGAACGGCAGCAGGAACACGTTCATGCGCCAGAACTCCTGCTCGCTCGACACCGGGCGCGAGGCCGCGATCAGCACGCGATGGTCGTCGGCTTCGACCTGATAGTGCCAACCCGAGGTGGCCCAGTAGTAATCGGCGATGCGCTCGGTGCGCAGCGCCGACACGGCCTGGTCGCGCCTGGCCGCCGGCGCGGCCGAATGCAGGAACGGCGCGTGGCTCGGATCGATGACGCCTTCCAGCCCTTGCAGCCAGTTCTGTTCCTGGTAGATCTTGACGACGCTGATCTGCTCGTCGGGCAGATCCCAGAACTGGAAGCCGGGAAACGGCGGCGGCTCGCGTTCCGGCCCCATGTAGGCCCACAGCAGGTGGGCGCGCTCGACGACCGGATAGGCCGCGAGCCTGATCCGTTCGCGCAGCGCCGGGTTGTCGGATTCGTTGGGCAGATCCAGGCAGCGGCCGGCGACGTCGAACTTCCAACCGTGATAGGCGCAGCGCAGGCCGCCTTCTTCGTTGCGGCCGAAGAACAGCGCCGCGCCGCGATGCGGACAGAATGCGCTGACCAGTCCGGGCCGGCCGGCGCTGTCGCGAAACGCGACCAGGTCTTCGCCCAGCAGGCGCACGCGCAGCGGATCGCAATCGGGGCCGGGCAGCTCGCTGGTCAGCGCCACCGGCACCCAGTAGTGGCGCATCAACCGCCCGCCCGGTGTTTGCGGGCCGCTGCGGCAGATCAGGTCGTTGTCGCTTGCACTGAGCATGGAGACGCAATCCTCGGTCGTGGGCGGCGCGGATCAGGCCATCACGTCGCCGCCATTGGGCGCCAGGCATTGGCCGGTGAAGAAGGCATCGGCCTGCGCGGCCAGGAACAGGTACGAAGGCAGCAGGTCGTCGACGGTGCCGGCGCGCTGCTGCGGAATTCGCGTACGCACTTCGCGCAGCCGCTCTTCGTTGCGGCCGGCTTCGTTGATCGGGGTCCAGGTGATGGTCGGTGCCACGCAGTTCACCGATACGTTGCGTGCGCCGATCTCCGCCACCGCTGCGCGCATCAGGCCCAGCAGACCGGCCTTCGATGCGCAATAGGCGGCGCATTGCGCGCGGCCGCGAAACGCCAGCCCCGAAACGGTGTTGATGATGCGGCCGTGGTCGCGTCGCAGCATGCCGGGCAGCGCATGCTTGATGCACAGAAAGGCGCCGCGCAGGTTGGTGTCGAGCACGTCGTCCCAGGCGGCGAGCGTCAGCTCGGTGAGCGGCGCGGGCCGCACGATGCCGGCGTTGTTGATCAGAATGTCGAGTCGCCCGAAGCGCTGTTCGATGGCGGCGATCAGCGCGGCCACCTCGTCTTCGGAGCGCACGTCGGCGCGCAGCGCCAGCGCGCGGCCGCCGGCCGCGGCGATCTCGTGCACGGCGGCATCGGCTGCCGCTGCCTGCTCGCCGCCGGGGTGGTTGATGACGACGCAGGCGCCGTGGCGCGCCAGATGCGCGGCGACGGCGCGGCCGATGCCGCTGCTGGCGCCGGTCACCAGCGCGATTCTGTCTTGCAGGGCGGTGGCCATATGCGCCGGCCCTCAGGCGCCCTGCCGCTCGCGCGGGCGCGGTGTTGGGGTCTCGATGCTGCCGACCGCGTATTTGCGCGGATCGTGCGGCGCACCCCATTCGTCGATCGATTCGGCCGCCAGTTTCAGCGTGCGCGGTGCGCGCGCGTCGCGCTCGGGGAACTCTTCCATGCCGAAGCTGTATTCGACGGTGAGTGCGTCGGGATCGAGGAAGTACAGGAACAGGCTGCCCGACGGCGGATGCCGGCCCGGCCCGAACACCACCGGCACGCCGGCCTTGCCGAAGCGCCAGAACGCCCTGCCGATGTCGTCGACCTCACTGACCATCAGGTTGACGTGGTGCAGCGCCGGCTGCGCGCTGCGGCCCAGCGCCAGGCAGTGATGATACGGATTGGGAAAGGCGCGCATGAACACGATTGCGCCGTCGACCTCGTCGGACACGCGAAAGTTCAGCACTTCGCGAAAGAAGCGCGCGGTGTCGGCCAGCTGCGGTGTCTTCAGCACGATGTGGCCCAGCCGCTGGATCTGCGCCACCGTGCTGGCATAGGCCGGGCCGCCGAGGTCGCGGCGTGATTCATAGAAGTCGAGCACCGCGGTGGTGTGCGGCTCGACGACGCGGACGCAGCGGCCCAGTCCCCAGGCATCGGCCTCGGCCGGGTCGAGCTCGTTCCAATCGACGCCGGCGGCATCGAGCGCGGCGCACAGCGCTTCGCGCGCCTGTGCCGATTCCAGCTCGAAGCCGATGCGCTTCAAGCCGGGCGCTGCGCCTTGGAACAGGATCAGGCCGTGCGGCCCCGGCCCGGTGCGAAACAGACGCGCGCCTTGCGGCCCCGGCTCGCCGCGCGCCGTGACGCCGACCAGATCGCGGTAGAAGGCTTCGGAACGGTCCAGGTCGGTGACGTTCAGCGCCACGTAGCCAAGCTGCTTGTAGCGGATCATGCGTGCCGCCCCTCAGTGCTTCAGGAAATCGATGACCAGCCGGTTGAACGCGTCGGCATGCTCCCACTGCGCCCAGTGGCCGCACTGGTTGAATACGTGCAGATCGGCGCTGCGGATACCGGCCAATGCCTTCAGCGCCAGATCCAGCGGCAGGAAGCGGTCTTCGCGGCCCCAGGTGATCAGCGTGCGCGCCTTGATCTCGCCGAAACGCGGCGACAGGTCGACCAGGCCGGCCGTGGGCGCCGACGCGACCCAGTTCTTCAGGTGCTCGCCGTCGTTGATCATCATTGCCCGGTAGCGCTGCTCGAGCATCTCTTCGGACATCTTCGAAGGATCGAAGATGAACACGTCGATCATCTTGCGCAGCCCTTCCAGCGACGGCGCGCGGAACAGGCCATACAGCAGCTTGATGCCTTCGGTGGGTTCCGGCGTCAGATAGCTGGGGCCGCAGCCGCCCGAGCCCATCAGTATCAGCTTGCCGAGCCGCTCCGGATACTCGAGCGCGAAGCTGAGTGCGCTGGCACCGCCCATCGAATTGCCGATCAGGTGCGCCTTGTCGATCGCCAGCGCATCGAGCAAGCCCCTGACGGCTTTGGCGTTGACCAGCCCGCGCGGTTCGCGGGCGATGATCGGATCCGATTTGTTGAAGCCCGGGCAGTCGAGCAGGATGACGTGATAGCCGGCGTCGACGAAGGGGCCGAAGTTGCGCGAGAAATTGCTCCAGCCGCCGGCGCCCGGGCCGCCGCCGTGCAGCATCACGACGGTCTCGCCTTTGCCGGCTTCGTTGTAATGCAGCGTCAGATCCAATCCGCGTTCGTTGATCCTGCGATAGCGGCTGGTGGCTTCTTCGGTGAACTGCGCCGTTGCCATGGTGTGCTCCTGCTTGCCGGTTGAAGGCGTCAATCGAAATTCGGTGCACGCTTTTCGAGCAGCGCACGCACGCCTTCTTCGTGTGCCCGGCCGCGGATCAGCATCGATTGCGCATACAGAATGAATTCCAGCTCGGCGCCGTAGCTCGATTCCAGGCCGCGGCGCAGCCCTTGCTTGATCACCGACATCGTGGGAGCTGGCCGCTTGGCCAGATCCTGCGCGTAGGCCTGCACCAGCGCCTCGAGGCCGGCGTCGTCGGCGACCTCGGTGGCCAGGCCGATGCGCTGCGCCTCGTCGGCGCTGACGCGCGTGCCGCGCAGCATCATGTCGGTAGCGCGGCCCAGTCCGATCAGGCGCGGCAGCAGGAACATGCCGCCCAGCGCGGGTGCGGTGCCCAGCTCGATCCAGGGTTCGGAGAAGAACGCCGAACGGGCCGCGATGCGGAAATCGCAGGAGATGGCGATCTCGCAGCCGGCGCCCACGGCGGCACCATTGACCGCGGCGATGGTCGGCTTCTCGCAGTTGCGCAGCGCCTTGCACACGCCGACGAAGCCTTCGTAGACGACTTCCTTCACTTCGGCTGCCGACATGGTGCGCACGTGCTGCAGAAAGTTCAGGTCGCCGCCCGAGCAGAAGCTTTTGCCGGCGGCGCCGAGCACGATCACCTTGATCTCGCGCTGGTTCTCGAAATCCTTGATCGCGTCGATCAGTTGCGTCAGATGCTCGGGGATCAGCGCATTGCGCTGTTCGGGCCGATTGATCGTGATGCGGCCGACTCGGCCCTCGACGCGTGTCAGGATCTCATTGCTCATGGCGTGCTCTTTTCGGCTGGGGGAAAGGTCTGGCGGTTACGATACGAACGACATCGAGCGCCGGTCGGCGCGACAAGGAAGAGGGGCGAGACAGACGATGGAAATCCTTTCGCTGAAGAACTTCGACATGGTCGATCTGCGGCTGTTCGTCTACGTGGTCGAAGCCAGCAGCATCCGCCGCGGCGCCGATCGCGCCTGTCTTTCTGCGCCGGCGGCCAGCGCTCGCATCAAGCACATCGAGGAACTGCTGGGCACGCCGCTGTTCGAGCGCACCAGCAAGGGCATGACCTTGACCACCGCCGGCCATGCGTTCCTCTACCATGCCCGGCGCATGCTGATGCAGCTCGATGAGCTGGGGCGCGACATCCAGGCCTATACCCGCGGCGCCACCGGCCACCTGCGCGTGGCGGCGAACCCTACCGTGGTGGCCGAATACATGCCGGGGGTGATCCACGACTATCTGGTCAAGCATCCGCTGATCCAGGTCGATCTGCGCGAGCGCTTCAGCCCCGAGATCGTGCGCTTCGTCAGCGCCGGCACGGCCGACTTCGGCGTGGTCTCGGGTCACGTGCACACCGAGAACCTGGAAGTGATGGAATGCGGCTTCGTGCGCTTCGCGCTGGCGGTATCGACCAGGCACCCGCTGGCCGCGCGCGACAGCATCGCGTTTGCCGAGTGCATGCAGTATGAACATATCGTGTTTCAAGACGTCAGCCCCACGCATCCGTTCATGAATCAGATGAGCACCGCGCTGCGCGTGCCGCTGGCCATGCGCGTGCAGGCCGCCAACGTCGACGCGATGTGCCGGATGGTCGAGGCCAACATCGGCGTCGGTGTGGTGCCCGAACCGTCGGCACGGCGCTTTGCCCGCAGCGGCGGCATCAAGGTGCTGAGCCTGGAAGACGAACATGCCCGCTTCACGCTGTTGCTGTGCGCGCGCAACTTCGCGGCGCTGCCCTCGCATTGCCAGGACATGATCGACATGGTGATGGCGCTGAACATCTCTAGTTGACGGTGATGCGCGTCGTCTCCAGCATGTCGCTCCATTTGCGGTATTCGGTCTCGACCTTGGTGGCCAGCGCTTCGGGTGACGAGCCGATCGTGATCATGCCGGTGCTGTTGATCCGGTCGATCAGTTTTGGGTCGCGCGCGGCCTTCTGGAACTCGCTGCTGAGGGTCGCCACCACGTTCTTGTCGGTGCCGGCGCGCACGAACAGCGCCTGCCACGAACTGACTTCGAAGCCGGGCAGGTTCGAAGCCTCGGCAGCGGTCGGGATCTCGGGAACCATCGGGCTGCGCTGCAGCGACGTCACGGCCAGGATGCGCAGGCGGCCGGCCTTGTGGAAGTTGACGATCTGCTGGTTCAGCGACGCCAGCCAGTAGTGGGTCTCGCCCGACAAGGTCGCATTCAGCGCGCCGGCGAAGCCTTTCTGCGGCACGTGCACGGTGTCGATGCCCACCGCCTTGTTGTACATCTCCAGGCCCAGATGATCGCTGGCGCCGACGCTGGTGGTGGCGAAGTTCAGCTTGCCGGGATGGGCCTTGGCGTAGCTGACCAGCTCGGGCAGCGTACTGAAGCCGGCGTTCGGGTTGGCGACGATGGCCAGCGTCACGTCGACCAGATGGCTGACCGGGATCAGCTGGCGCATCACGTCGGGTTCCTGCTTGCGCTTGAGATACTGGTTGATGGCCGGGGTCAGCACCTGCCCGCCGACCGTCGACAGCGCAATCGTGTAGCCGTCGGCCGGCGACGCAATCGTGGCGTTGGCAACGATCGCGCCGTTGGCGCCCGGCTTGTACTCGATGATCACCGGCTGGCCCAGGCTGGCCTGCAACTGGTCGCCGAACATGCGCGCCACCATGTCGGTGGGGCCGCCTGGCGGATTGGGAACCAGGATCTTGATCGGCTTGGATGGAAACGTCTGTGCCTGGGCGCACAGCGCGGTGGCAAAGGGCAGCAACAGCAGCGCGAAGGCGCGGCGCAAGGTGTGTCCAAGGGTACACATGGCTTGTCTCCTCTTTGGCGAGTGATGGCCGGCGGGCCGCGGCGTGTCAGTTCGTCACCATCAACGCGTCGATGCCGAGCAGGCCATCGCGCGTGCAGACGAAGGGGTTGATCTCGATTTCGGCGAGCCGCTCGCGCTGGTCGGCGATCAGCATCGACACGGCACTGATGGTGCGTGCGACGGCTTGCAGATCGATCGGCGCGCGGCCGCGAAAACCGCTCAGCAGCGCACGGCCCTTGAGACGATCGAGCATGGCGAGTGCCGTGCGCGGGCCGACCGGCGCCAGTTCGAGCACGCTGTCCTTGAGCAGCTCGACCAGTACGCCGCCCAAGGCGACTACCACCACCGGGCCGAACAGCGGGTCGATGCGCGCGCCGATCATGAGTTCGGGCTCGCCGCGGATCATCGGCTGCACGATGACGCCGTCGGCCGGTGCGTCAGCGCCCGGCGTATCGACGCCCGGCGTAACGACGCCCGGCGTATCGACGCGATAGGCAGCCGCATTGGCCAGCACGGTCTCGAAAGCGGCGCGCACGGCTCGTGCGTCGTTCAGGTTCAGCATGACGCCGCCGGCTTCGGTCTTGTGCGCGATGGCGCGGCTTTCGATCTTGACCGCAACCGGGTAGCCGAGCTGACCCGCGGCGGTGGCGGCCTGTGATGCCGTGGTGGCGAACAGCGCCGGCGCCATCGGTACGCCATAACGCTCGAGCAGATCGAAAGCGATGCGGCTCGGCACGATGCCGGGGTCTACTGCGTGCAGCGTTGCAGTCACTGCTTCGCGGGCGGCGAGGGCGGCCGGCGCTTGGGTGTCGTCCTGCGCTTGCACCTGCATCTGCGCCTGCAACCAGTCGTCGCGCGCATACCAGGCTGCCAGCGTGCGAAAGCAGCGATCGGTGGAGCGAAACAGCGCCACCTGCGGATGCGAAGCGGTTTCGATCGCGCCTGGACCGTGCAGCCAGCCGTTGGTCCAGGTCGTGCAGGCGATCTTGCCGTGCTGTTGCGCGGCCGGCCCCAGCCCAGTCAGGCGATTGGTGACTGCCTCGGCGGCATAGCTGTGCGTGAGTACGACGCTGTCGAAGGCCGGGTCGGCGAGAAACGCCTCGCAGCAATCGGCGATCGCCGATGGATTGTTGACCGCCGCGCCGGTGACGTCGCATGGGTTGCCGGCCTGCGCGAAGTCGGGCAGCAGCGCGGCGAGTCGATCGGCCAGCGCCGGCCCTGGCGGCGGCAGCGCCACGCCGTGCAGCTCGGCCTTGTCGGCGTGCGTGATGCAAAAGCCGCCCGAGATCGACACCACGCCGACCCCGCGTGCGCGCGGCGCCGGTGCCTTGGCGAAGAACGCCGCCGTCTCGGCGATGTCTTCGACGTTGTCGACGACGACCGCGCCGATGCGCCGGAACAATGCCGCATATGCCTCGTTGGAACCGGCGATCGTGCCGGTGTGCGACAGGGCTGCCTGCGCACCGCGGCTGCCGGTGGCGATCTTGTGCACGATCAGCGGCTTGCCGGCGCGTCGCGCCGCTTCGCCGGCCTGCAGCATGCGCTGCGGATCGGTCAGACCTTCGAAGACACAGGCAATGGCGCGGCAGGCGTCGCTGTCGGCCAGGAAGCTGACGTAATCGGCGACGTCGACATCGCAGGAATTGCCGGCCGTGAGTTGATGGCTGAACGGATAACCGAGCCGTGACCACTGCGCGATGGCGCTGCCTACCGCCCCCGATTGCGACACCAGGCCGACGGCGTGTGGCGCCGGGGGCCGCATGTCGAGCCCGCCGGTGAAGCTCATCGCAAAGCCGCGCGCGAAGTTCATCAGGCCGACGCAGTTCGGGCCCGCAATGCGCATGTCGTAGCGTCCGGCCAGCGCCGTCAGCTCGTCTTGCTCGGCTTTGCGTATCGCGTCGCCGGTTTCGGCATAGCCCGAGGCGTAGAGGATCGCGGCGCGCACGCCCTTGCGGCCGCAATCGGCCAGCACCTTGCCGGTGGCTTCGCGTCCCACCGAGATCACCGCGCAATCGGGCGGCCGCGGCAGGTCGAGCACCGACGGATAGCAGCGCTGCTCGCCGATCCGTTCGTACCGCGCATTGACCAGGAAGACTTCGCCGTCGAACTGCGCCAGGTTGGCCAGTGTGCGTTCGCCGAAGCTGCCGGAGGTGGGCGATGCACCGACGATCACGATGCTGGTGGGTTCGACCAGCGCTGCCATCTGGCGATGGGTATAGACGCTGCGAGGAGCGGGTGCCGCGGCGCCGGCGACGATGGAGGCTGCGGGTTCGGTGGCGCGCATCGATTGCCTCAGGCCGCGCTGCCGCTGGCGGCGACGCTGTCGGCGCCGGCAGTCGCGGTGGCCGCTGACGCTGCTACCGGCGCGGCCGTAGATGCCGGTGACACGTTCATCTGAGTGGCTGACGTGCCGGCGGAAGAGGCCGCAAAAGCGGTCGCGGAGGCCCCCGTGCCAGCCGCCGTCGCCGCGATCAGGCGGCGCCACTTGACCACGCCGACGTCGGTGGACGACAGTCGTTCCGGCGCGGCGTAATCCTGCCGTTCGAACACGACCTTGTCCTGGCCGATGAACAGCTTGAGCAGACTCCACGATGCCCACAGCCGATAGTAGATGGCGTAGGTGATCGCTTGAAGGCCCGGCGCATGGCGCGTCGAGAACAGGAAGGCGCGCACGCGGTTCTCTTCGACCGGCACCATCCAGCGCACGAACATCAGGCTGGAGAAGCCCACGCGCACCAGACAGGGCAGGCGTAGTTGCGTGGTCGGATACTCGCCGGGCACCGGCGCGCTGACGTTGAAGCGCCGCCACCACACCTGCCGCGGCCACTTGCCGACCTGCGGATAGGTATCCTGGGTCGGCCCCATCTTGGTATAGCGATAGTCGATGGCCCGCCCGTCGGCACTCAGCTCGGCGCCCACCTGCACCCAGGCCGGCAGCTTGCGGAACAGATAGAACGGCGAGCGGCGATGCACGAACACGTCGTGTGAATCCATCAGATTCTCGGTGGCCGGCAGCCAGCTGCAAGCCCATTCCTCGATGTGATAGTTGACCGTGTTGCGGCCGCTGGCCAGTTCCGGCGGCAGGTCTGCATCGAGCGACCGCGGCGGGCCGTCGCCGACGAACACCCACACCAGTCCGCAGCGCTCTTCGGTCGCGTAGGTGCGCACCTTGACCTTAGCCGGCAGCGTCGAGTCGGGGCCTTCGTTGAGCGCGGTGACGCACTGGCCGCTCATGTCGAAGGTCCAGCCGTGATACAGGCACGAGACGGTGCCGGGAAAATGCTGCTTGCCGTAGGACAGCGGCAGGCCGCGGTGCGGGCACCGGTCGTGAAACGCATGCACGCGCCCGTTGTCGCGCATCAGCATGATGTCTTCACCCAGCATCCGCACCGTTACCGGCTTCTTGCCGACCTTCGAGGCGCGGATGGCCGGATACCAGTATTCGCGCAGCCCGAGCCTGGGCAGCGTGCTGCGGATGTCGTGCGTTCGCGCCGATGCGGTATTCATGTCTCTTCCTGTGGCGGTGCCTCGTAGGGCAAAGCTGCCTACGCAGCGTCTTGCCGGCCGTCTGTTTCGAGCAAGAATAGGCGGCGCACAGCAGGGTCACAAGCTTTGAATATCGAACGGCGTGTTCGTTCGAGCGATACACGCCGCGTTCGGCGGCGCGAAACGGCGTGTACGGATATTCGACCTTGTGCCCGGGCGCGGCGACTCTTACGGTGATGCTTTTCGCTTCTGGCCGCGGCGATGCGTTCCCTGCAACTCGGCAGCATCCGGATCGACAAGGTCGGCGAGATCGATACGCTGTGGTTCGACCCGGCATGGCTTTATCCGGGTATCGAACCGGCGATGCTGCGGCATGCGTCGCTGCGCGATGCGCGGTTGGTCGAGCCCGTTTCGCAGCGCCTGGCGTTGAGCTTTCACAGCTATCTGATCCGTGCGCCAGGCTGGTGCATGCTGGTCGATACCTGCAACGGCAACCACAAGACACGGCCGCCGGCCATGGCTTGGCAGCATCAGCTTGCGTCAGACCGTTACCTGACCAATCTTGCTGCGCTCGGGCTGCAGCCGACCGACGTCGACGCCGTACTGTGCACGCATCTGCACGCCGACCACGTCGGCTGGAACACGCGGCTGGCAGACGGCCGCTGGGTGCCGACCTTTGCCAACGCGCGCTATCTGTTTGCGCGCCGCGAGTTCGAGCACTGGGCCGCGTTGCACGTCGCGGGCCCGCCCGAACGGGCCGGCCATGGTGCCTTCGCCGATAGCGTGCTGCCGGTGCTGGCGGCCGGCCAGGCCGACCTGATCGATGACGATCATGCCGTGCTGACGCATCTGCACGATCGCATCTGGTTGGCCGCCTCGCCGGGCCACACGCCTGGGCACGTCAGCGTGCATGTCGCGGCGGGCGGCGGCGCGGCGGTGCTGTGCGGCGACGTGATCCACCACCCGGTCGGTATCCACGAGCCGCAACTGTATTCGATCGGCGACGCCGACCGCGCGCTGGCTGAACGCACGCGGCGGCGCCTGCTCGAGCACTGCGCCGGCAGCGGGGCACTGCTGTTACCGGCGCACTTTCCGTCGCCGACGGCGGCGCGTGTTCACGACGTCGGCGGTGGCCGCTTCTGCTTTGCGTTCGACGACGCGCTCGCATGACGAGCGCTTTTCAGTTCCATCCCGGAGATGCGCATTGAACCTCTCGCATGAACCTTCGCTTACGCATCCCCTGGGCACCGACCGCCTGCGCGATAAGGTATGCATCGTCACCGGGGCCGGTCAGGGCATCGGGCGCGCGGCGGCGCGGCGGCTGGCTGCCGAAGGCGCGATCGTCATCTGCGCCGATGCCAGCGAGGCGGCGGCCGAGCGGACGGTGTCAGAGTTGCTGGCCGATGGCGTGCACGCGCTGAAGTTCGTCGGCGATCTGATGGTCTACGACAACTGCCAGGCGCTGATCGATCTGGCCATCGAGCGCTTCGGGCGGATCGATGCGCTGGTCAACAATGTCGGCGGTGCTACCGACCTGAAGCCCTTTCATGAATGGGAACCGCAGGCGATCCAGGATGAGATGAATCGCAGCATTCTGCCGACACTATGGTGCTGCCGCGCGGCGCTGCCGCACATGCTGCGCCGCCGCTATGGCCGCATCGTCAACGTCGGCGCGGAATCGGCACGCAATGGCTTGTGGGATCGCGCACCGTACAACGCCGGAAAAGGCGGCGTGCTGGCGCTGACCACCAGCATTGCGCGCGAGACGGCGCCCTACGGCATCACTTGCAATTGCGTATCGCCGGGGCCGACCGAGTCGGAACACGACCGCATCGTCGAACGCGGCATCCGCACCCGCGCGGCCGCGTCGTCGAACTACATGATCGAGCTCAACGACAAGATGATGGGCACCGTGCCGATGAACCGGCGCGGCACGGTCTACGAGCACGCGGCGGCGATCGCGTTCATGGCTTCCGACGACGTCGGCCACATCACCGGGCAGGTGCTCAGCGCCGGCGGCGGCATGAACATGCTGTGAACGCTTCGGCGCCGGTCAACCGCCGGCGCGCAGGCGTTCGACGCGTTCAGCCGTCTGCGGATGGCTGCGCAGCCAGAGCTTGGAGTCAGCGGCTTTGCGCCGAGGCGCGTTCTGCAGCTTTTCCAGCATGCTGACCAGCGGTTCGCTGGAGCGGCCCTGCGCGCGCAGCAGCCGGGCGGCGAAGTCGTCGGCGGCGAACTCCATGTCGCGCGAATAGGCGGCCTGCGCCAGCAGCGTCGGGCCGGTGGCCAGCCAGCCGCTGAAATCGCCCAGGTACCATGAAGTCACCAGCGCCACTGCCGAGCTTTGCAGCAGCAGGCGCAGGCCATGCCGTTCGTGCACGTGGCCCAGCTCGTGCGCAAGCACGGCCAGCACTTCGTCGTCATCGGCGGCGAGTTCGACCAGGGCATCGGTGACGATCAGCGTGCCGTCGGGCAGCGCGAATGCATTGGCGCCGATCTTCGGCGCCGAGCGAAACAGCAGCCGATGCGCGATCGGCCGGCCATCGACGTGCGCGAAATCCTGCAACGCCTGTTCGAGCCGTTGCTGGCGCGCGGCTTCGAGTTCGCTCGGGGCCAGCAGGTCGGCTTCCAGCGTCTGCAAGGCCTGTTGCGACAGCAGTGTGACGGTGGCCGCCGGCACCAGCGGCGCGGCCTGCCGGGCCGCCCACGGCAGGCTGTCGTGCCAGCCGAACCAGCCCAGCAGGATCAGCGCCAGCAGCGCGATCGCCACCGTGCGCGGCGTGCGTGCCCAGCGCACCGCGGCGCGGTCGCGCTGGCCGCTCAGGTGCAGCAGCCGGGCAAAGGCGGCGTGGTCGCGTACTTCGACGTGAGCGCCGTCATCGAAGGTGATGAGCCGTGGCGCGTTGCCCATCGGCTCGGACAACCGCAGCCGGGCCAGCGGTTCGCTGCGGCCGACGGCACCGTGCACGGCCAGCGTGTCGCCTTGCAGCGTCAGCACGACCGGCTGCGCGCGAGCGCTGCGGCCGTCGAAATACAAACCTTCGACCGTCGGCGCGGCGCTTTCGGTCGAAGGCGCTGCGCCGGCGTGGCCGGGGCCGTTGCCGCCGTCCGCGGGCTGCGCGCTATGCGCCGGCGCAGCCGGCGAACCGGCCGCGCCCGGCTCAGAGCCCGAGGTCGACATCGAACAGATCGGCAGCGCCTTCGCCGGTGGCGCTGACCGCACTGGATTGTCCCGCGACGAAATCGTCGAGCGAGCCGGCGCTGATCATCGATACCGATTCGATCCGATAACGCGCGCTGCGGATCGCGGCGAACGGGATGAACAGGCCCAGCGTGAACACGATGGCGAGCAGATTGGTCACCGCGATCAGGTACAGCCGGCGCGCGCTGACGCGCGACTCGAAGCGATGCGCGCCCAGTTGCGTGTGGTTCCACACCAGGTTCTGCGTGCGTGCGGTCAGGTACGGGCCGACCGCCAGCAGCGCCGCGATCATGATCAGCGGCACGAGCGAGATGGCCTGCGTGCGCGAAGCGATGGTTGCACCCAGCAGCAGTGCGACGCCGATGGCCGCCAGCATCAGCAGCCCGAGCGCGACCAGATAGACGCGATAGAAGGCGCCGACGCCGACGTCGAACGAAAAGCCGGTGGCGCCGAAGCGCAGGTTCTGCTGCTGATAGCGCTTCAAGCGCTGATGCCACATCGGCGCGAGCAGCCACAGCGTGAGCGCGCTCAGCGCCGGCCACAGCAGGAACACCGAATACGCGCCGCCGCCCTGGCCGTCGAACGCGAAGCGCAACCCGCGCCAACTGGTGTTGTGCGCCCGAAAGCGCAGCGAGCGCATCAGTAGCAGCGGCAGGACCGCGGCCAGCGCGAGGAAGGCGATCACCGCCAGCGGCGCCGAGAACTCGGCCGCCACGTTGTAGACGATCAGCAGGACCAGCGCGATGATGCGCCCTTTGAGGATCGCCGTCGGGCTGCCGTGATAGTCGAACGGCGAGCCGGCCAGCAGTGTGTTGCGATGGAAGTATTGCAGCCGCCGCACCTTGGCCCACGCCGAATATATGCCGAGCGTGAACACGGTGAGCAGCAGGTTGACGATCCAGATGCCGAAGTATTCGCCGCCGCGCCCGGTGAAGCGTAGCGGTTCGGCCGAGCCAGTCGGATCGCCGAGCGGCGGCACGTCGAATGAAGCGTTCGAAGAGAAATCGGTCATGGCAGGGCAGCAGGCGATGAGGCTGCCGATATTGTCAGATGCCGACTTCGTGTGCAAACCGCCGCCGTGACGACGCAGCGGGGCGCGGCCGACCGAACCGCGCCCCCGATCGAGCCGCACCCGCCCGAACGGCGAGTGCCCTGGCTCAGGCCGCGGCCAGCGCCTGTTCCAGGTCTTCCTTCAGATCATCGATGTGCTCGATGCCGATCGACAGGCGCACCATGTCTTCGCTGACGCCGGCGCGGGCCAGCTCTTCGGGGCTGAGCTGCCGGTGCGTGGTCGAGGCCGGATGCGTGGCCAGCGACTTGGCGTCGCCGATGTTGACCAGCCGCGTGAACAGCTTGAACGCGTCGAGCACGCGCGCGCCGGCTTCGCGACCGCCGCTCTTCAGGCCGAACGACAGGATGCCCGAGGCACGGCCGTTCATGTACTTGCGGACCAGCCCGTATTCGGGGTGATCGGGTAGGCCGGCATAGTTGACCCAGCCCACCTTCGGATGCTCGTTCAGATACTGCGCGATGGCCAGCGAGTTATCGCAGATGCGGTCCATGCGCAGCGCCAGCGTTTCGATGCCTTGCAGGATCAGGAACGCGTTCATCGGCGAGATCGCCGCGCCGGTGTTGCGCAGCGGCACGACGCGCGCGCGGCCGATGTAGGCGGCCGGGCCCAGCGCTTCGGTGTAGACCACGCCGTGGTAGCTGACGTCGGGTTCGTTCAGGCGCTTGAAACGCGCCTTGTGCTCGGCCCACGGAAACTTGCCGCTGTCGACGATGGCGCCGGCCACGCTGTTGCCGTGGCCGCCCAGGTACTTGGTCAGCGAATGCACGACGATGTCGGCGCCGTGCTCAAACGGCCGGCACAGATAAGGGCTGGGTACCGTGTTGTCGACGATCAGCGGAATGCCGTGCGCATGCGCCACCTGCGCCAGCGCTTCGAAGTCGGTGACGTTGCCCAGCGGGTTGCCGATCGATTCGCAGAAGATCGCCTTGGTGCGCGCATCGATCAGCGGAGCGAAGCTTTCCGGCTTGCGCGGATCGGCAAAGCGCGTCTGGATACCGAGTTGCGGAAACGTATGCGCGAACAGATTGTAGGTGCCGCCGTACAGCGCGCTGGCCGACACGATGTTGTCGCCGGCTTCGGCGATCGTCTGGATCGCATAGGTGATCGCCGCCATGCCCGAGGCCAGCGCCAGTGCGCCGATGCCGCCTTCGAGTGCCGCGACGCGCTTTTCCAGCACGTCTTCGGTCGGGTTCATGATGCGGGTATAGATATTGCCCGGCACCTTCAGGTCGAACAGGTCGGCGCCGTGCTGCGCGCTGTCGAACGCATAGGCGACGGTCTGGTAGATCGGCACCGCCACCGCCTTGGTGGTGGGCTCGGGACTGTAGCCGGCGTGGACGGCGAGAGTTTCAATGCGCATGTAGCCTCCTCGGGGTGGGGCCGGCATTGTGTCATGCCTGCGCCCGCGGTGCCCCTTCATGTCGTTTGCGCATGAGCATCTGCCCGGCTGCGCAGAACCTCAGGTCGCCCGATCGGCGATGGTGCTCGAGCGCCCCCGCCCCCATGCGCTCAGCATGGCCAGAATGACCGCGCCCACCGCCAGCACCGCCACGCCGACCAGCGCGCCGATCTTCACGTAGACCAGCGACGAATACAGCATGTACAGGCACACCAGCGCGAACAGGATCGGCAGCACCGGATACAGCGGCACGCGGAATGGCCGCACCGTGCCCGGATCCTTGAAGCGCAGCACGATCAGCGCCACGGTGGACAGCAGGAAGAAGGTCCAGAACACCGGCGCCGTATAGTCGACCATCGTCTGGAAGCCGCTGCGCGTGGTGCTGCCCAGCGCAATCAGCGCCAAGGCGACGGCGCCCTGCACCAGCAGCGCATTGGTCGGCGTGGCGCGCTCGGCGTTCCAGCGGCCGAGTTTTTCCAGCGCCGGCCAATCGTTGCCGACCGCGAAATTGGTGCGTGCGCCGACGAGCATCGTTGCATTGATCGAGGTCAGCGAGGCAATCGCCACCATGATCGAGATCAGCGTCTCGCCGGTGCGGCCGAAGGCGACCTTCATCAGGTCGGCGGCCACCGCGTTGCTGTCGGCCATGCCCTTCAGGCCCAGGCCATGCAGATAGGCCCAGTTCACCAGCAGGTACAGCGCCGTGATCAGCGAGATGCTGATGATCAGCGCGCGCAGCATGTTGCGCTTGACGTCGGCCAGCTCGGCGCCCAGATAGGCGGCTTCGTTCCAGCCGCCGTAGGTGAGCAGCACGAACACCATCGCCAGCCCGAACATCGACCAGTTGGGTGCGCTGGCTGCTGCCGCCTGCGCTGCCGGTGCGGCGGCCGGGGCGCCGAGCCCCTGCGTGATCAGGTAGAGACCGGCGACCACCACCAGCAGCAGGCCGCCGACCTCGGCCAGCGTCAGCCAGCCCTGCGTGGCGGCGCTGGCGCGGGTGCCGCGCAGGTTGATCCAGCCCAGTACCAGCACCGAGGCGGCGGCGTAGACCGCTTCGCTGTACGGGCCCAGCCGCAGCAACTGGCTCATGTAATCGCCGAACACGTAGGCCAGCAACGCGATCGACCCGGTGGTGATCACCGCAAAGCGCGCCCATGCGAACAGGAACGCGATCTGCCTGCCGTAGGCGCGCAGCAGGAAGTGGTAATCGCCGCCGGCGTTCGGATAGGTGGTGGCCAGTTCCGCATAGCACAGCGCACCGATCAAGGACACCAGGCCACCCAGGGCCCAGGCGATGAACATCCAGTCGGTGGAGCCGGTGAACTGCGCCACCAGCGAAGGCGCCTTGAAGATGCCGGCGCCGATGACGATGCCGACGATGATGGCCACGGCGTGGCGCAGCGCGAGCGTCGGTTGCGGCATCTGCCGCTGGGTGCCCGTGGGGGTACTGTGTTCAGCCGCCATAGATTTCGGTTTGGGTGACGGGGCCGGAGCCGTTGATGGAAGGGGTATTGCCGACGCGTTCGGCGATGAATTCGCCGTCGCGCCCGGCGCCGGTGACGCGGCCTTCGATCCGGCGTTCGCTGACGCGGCCGGTGAATTGCCGCGGTCGCCCGCTCGGATCGGTGAAGCCGAACGAGATGCGCTCGCCGACCAGGCGCGGCTCGCGCAAGGAGGTGGCCAGGCCCTTGAAGTCGGCGCGGCCGCGAACCGTCTGGAAAGATTGCTCCATCCACAGCGAGCCGATGATCGGATCGGCGCCGCCGTCGGCCGCGGCAAAGCGCAGCGACCATTCGCCGCCCGCATTGGCCGGCACCACCCACAGATGGGCCGATTGCGAGCCGATGCTGGAGGTTTCGTCGGGCTGCCAGTCGCCCATGCGGAACTCGTGCGATACCACCCGCGTGCCCGGCTTCATCGCCATCAGCGTGTGCCGCAGCCGCAGGTTCAGGTGCGGCATCAGGTACATGGTGACCACGGTGGCGGTGGAGAAGTCGGCGGCGAAGATGTCGCCGCGCATGAACTTGGCGCGTGCCGCCACGCCGGCTGCCGCGGCGCGGCGCTCGGACAGCGCGACCATGTCGGGGTTGTATTCGATGCCGAGCCCGCGCGCGCCGAATTCACGCGCCGCGGCGATGACGATCTTGCCGTCGCCCGAGCCGAGATCGACCACGTAGTCTTCGGGCCTGACCTGGGCCATCGCCAGCATGCGCGTGGTCAGCGCATCGGGCGTGGGTACCCAGATCACGTCCTTGCCGGACTGGCCGCGGCGTGGTTCAAAGCCGTTGTTGGCTTGCGCCAGTTGCAGCGCGCCGGCGCCATCGCCGCGCATCGCGCCTGCGCGCAGGGCAGCGGCCGAGGTGGCGGCATTGGCGGCGCCGGCCAGCAGGGTGGAACCGGCGGCGGCCAGCAATGCGCGGCGGCGGGCTCGAAAGTGCGGGGCGTGAGATAGCATCGAGGCAGTCTAAGGGTGGAATTACGGCCGAACGATGGATTCTCCACTGCCCGCTATCGGGTATTCAAGCCGCATTGCAGCAGTGGCGGCCATCGCCGCTGCCGTTGCTGGCAAAACGCAGGCTTGCGCGGCCGTCGCGCGTGCCGTTGCGGCATGCCCGCGATTCTCAGAATCTGCGCGCGAGCGCACCGTACGCGGCGATCTTCGATGGAACTGAGGCAACTGCGCTACTTCGTCCGAGTCGTGGAATGCGGCTCGATGAGCCGTGCCGCGATCGACCTGGACATGGTCCAGTCGGCGCTCAGCCAGCAGATCTCGCGGCTGGAAGGCGAGCTGTCCACGCGGCTCTTGCACCGCACGCCGCAGGGCGTGGCGCCGACCGAGGCGGGGGTGGCGTTCTTTCGCGAGGCGCAGCTCACGCTGCGCCATGCCGAACAGGCGGTGCGCGCGGCGCAGCAGGCGCGCTTGTCGGGTTCGGTCACCGTGGGGCTGGCGCCGACCACCTCGGCCATGCTGGGCCTGCCGCTGATGCAGGCGATGCGGCTGCGCTACCCCGACGTGCGGTTGCACATGGTCGAGAGCATGTCGGGCCATCTGTCGACCATGCTCGATGCGCGCCAGCTCGACATCGCTGTGCTGTTCGACTCGCGCCTGCACCAGGCGCGGCAGGCCGGTGGCGGCCGCGGCTGGGAAATCGTGCCGCTGCTGGAAGAAGAACTGTTCCTGATCCGCCGCGCGGCCGCCCCGCGCATGCCGGCTGAACTGGCGATCGCCGACCTGGCCGATGAGCCGCTGATCCTGCCCACCGGCCCGCACGGCCTGCGCAGCACGCTGGACACCGCCTTTGCCGGCGCCGGCGTGGCGCCGCGCGTGGTGCTCGAGGTGGATTCGCTGGCCATGCTGATGACGGCGGTCGATGCCGGCCTGGGCAGCACCTTGCAGCCCTGGGCGGCGCTGGGCCGCTACCCCGATGCAGCGCAGCGTTTCCAGTGCGCCCGCCTGACCGATGCGCCGGCGCGCCGCGTCAACCTGTTGTGCAGCCTCTCCGACGCTGAGCTGTCACCGGCTGCGCTGGCTGCTCGCGTGGTGTTGGAAGACTGCGTGCGCACCCTGGTGGCGCAAGGGCGCTGGGTCGGCGCCGTGGCGATTTCCCATCGGTTTTCGTGATACCCCCATGATGCATGCCGATTGCGTACGCTGAAAGGCCCCGGCTATAGTTTCCTGTTGACTACCTTCAGGCAGGCGAGACCGCGGACCGGGATTGCAGCGCTTCCGATCGGCGCCGATCGCGGCCCAACCCAGGAGACCCTGCAATGAACAAACGCCATGTGTTGCGTGCCGGCGGGCTTGCCGCCTGTGCCCTGCTGTTCGGCGGCCCTGCCCAGGCCCAGGAATTTCCGCCCACCAAGCCGATTACGCTGGTGGTGGGCTTCGCCGCCGGCGGCGCGGCCGATTCGGCGGCGCGCCTGATCGCCAAGAAGCTCAGCGACAACATCGGCCAGTCGATCGTGGTGGAAAACCGCGGCGGGGCAGGCGGCAACATCGCTCACCAGCAAGTGGCCAATGCGGCTCCCGACGGCACCGTGCTGCTGCTCGGTTCGGTCGGGCCGCTGACCATCGCGCCGCACATCATGAAGGTGAGCTACGACCCGTTCAAGGATCTGGCGCCGATCTCGGGCGGCGTCTATTTCCCGAACGTGCTGGTGGTGCACAAGGGCCTGGGGGTGAAGACGCTGGCCGAATTCGTGCAGCTTGCCAAGAAGAAGGCCGGCGGTGTCGACTTCGCTTCCACCGGCGCGGGCTCGGCCTCGCATCTGGCCGGCGAGCTGTTCAACCAGCGCGCCGGTGTCGACATGGTGCACGTGCCTTACAAGGGCGGCGCGCCGGCGCTGCTCGACCTGCTGGGCGAGCGCGTGGCCTCGTATTTCTCGGCGCCGCCGACGGCGATGCCGCACATCGAGTCCGGCCGCCTGATCCCGCTGGCCACCACCGGGTTGACGCGCCCGGGCTACATGCCCAACGTGCCCACCGTGGCCGAGGCCGGCTATCCCGGCTTCGAGGCGCTGAACTGGTATGCCTTCGTGGCGCCGGGCAAGACGCCGGCGCCCCTGCTCGATCGCTGGAACCAGGAAATCGTCAAGGCGCTGAATGACCCGGGCGTGAAGGCCGCGCTCGACAAGCACGGCCTGACGCCGCATCCCACCACGCGTGCCGAATTCGCGACCTTCATGAAGAAGGAATCCGAGCAGTGGGGCGCGATCGTCAGGGAGCGCAAGATCACGGCGAACTGAAACGCGCGTCCAGGGCGTATTGACACGCCCTAGTCGGGCGCGTGGCTTCAGCCCACGTGCTTGGCCAGGAACTCCAGCGTGCGCGTGCGCGCCAGCGCCGAAGCCGCGGCGTGGTATGAGCCGCGTTGATCGCAGTTGAAGCCGTGGCCGGCGCCTTCGTAGAAGTACGAGGTGGTGCCCGGGTGCTTGGCAATCACGGCGCGCGCCGCGTCGGGCGTCGGCGACTTGTCTTCCTCGCCGAACTGGAACAGGACCGGGCACTTCGGCTGTTCGTCGGCAAAGTTCGGAATGCCGCCGCCGTAGTATGGAATCGACGCGGCCAGGCCCGGCACGCGCGCGGCCGCCACCCAGGCGACGGTGCCGCCCCAGCAGTAGCCGACCACGGCCACCTTGCCGGCGCCGGCGGCCAGCGCCACCGCGGCGCTCACGTCCTTGATCGCATCGGCCATGTCGATCTTCTGCATCAGCGCGATGCCGGCCTGGATCTCGTCGGGCGAATAGCCGCTTTCGAAATCGCGCTTGACGCGATCGAACAGCGCCGGCGCGATCGCCAGATAGCCATCGGCGGCATAGCCGTCGGCCACCGAGCGGATGTGGCTGTTGATGCCGAAGATTTCCGGCGCGATGACGATGGCGCCGCGCGGCTTGCCGGCGGGATCGGCGCGATAGGCCTTGAATTGGTGGCCGTCGGCCGCGGTGAGTTCGATGAAGCTACCCATTTTTTGTTTCTCCTTGCCTTCCACGATTGGATTACAGCGTGCCGTTCATGCCCGGCCACTCGATCGTTGCGCTCAGAACAGCACCGAGCTGAGCTTGCGCCGCCACTCCGAAACGAGCTGCGGCTGGGCCTGCGCCAGCCCGAACACTTCGATCATCTTCTTGCGGCCGATGTCGTCGCCGAACTGGCGGTCGCGCTGCACGATTTCGAGCAGCTGCTCGAACGCGCCGGCCCAGGCCTTGTTGCCGATGTAATGCTCGGCCAGGTCGAGCCGTGCCTGCAGGTCGGCTGCGTTGGCCGCCACGCGCGCCAGCAGCTCGGGCGGCGCCGCGGTGGCGTTTTCGAGCTGCTGCCGGACCTGCGCGACCAGTGCCTGCACCTGCGGATCACCCAGCGCCTGCGGGGCGAGCTGTTCGAGCTGCGCCTGCGCAGCCCCGGGGTCCTGCTCCTGCAACAGCAGTTGCGCATACATCAGCCGCGCCGAATCGTTTTCCGGGTCGGCGGCCAGCGCGGTCTTCAGGTGCTCGACGGCGGCGGCGGTGTCGCCGCGGTCGAATGCCTGCATCGCCAGGTCGAACTCGGCGTCGCCCGGGTTGGGCAGCAGCCGGTCGATGAACTCGCGCAACTGGCCTTCGGGCATCGCGCCCTGGAACTGGTCGACCGGGCGGCCGCCGCTGATCGCGAACACGGTCGGGATCGAGCGGATCTTGAAATGCTGGGCCAGCTCGGGCTCGGCGTCGGTGTCGACCTTGACCAGCGTGAAGCGGCCGCCGTATTGCTGTTCGAGCTTCTCCAGCATCGGGCCGAGCGTCTTGCACGGGCCGCACCACGGCGCCCAGAAGTCGAGCAATACCGGGGCGGTCATCGACGCGTCGATCACGTCGGTTTGGAATCGTTCGAGCGTGGTTTCGATCATGGCACGTCGGCGGCTACGGAGAACGGATGGCGATGTTAACGCAGCCGCGCCGCCCTGGCGCGTTTAGCGGCTGTTATCGAACAGGCTAATGCACCGCTGCCAGCGGCACGGCACCGTCGGGCGCGCCGGCCAGCAGCAGTACCAGCACGAAGCCGATCGGCACCGCCACGCGTGCGGCGGCGTAAAAAAGCTGCCGGCGCAGTTCGTGGTCGGGCAGCAGCGATTGCAGGCGCGCGAACGCGAGCGACGCGAGAATGAGCGACGTCATGGGAACCTCCTGCGGTTCGGTTCGATAGCGACAGGCGCGCGCAGGCGGGCCGCGCCCGAGCGACGGGGCGGTGCGAGACGGCACGCGCGGATTCAGCGATGGAGCTGGCGAACGGCGCTAAGGCCCGGTATCAACGGGACGGCGCAACGCAAGGAGGATCGACATGACCGGGTGCCTTGCGTTGCCTCCGCGCCGGTAAGCACGGATTGACATGGGGACACCTCAAAGGAAGAAATACAGCGAAACTTCAATGAAAACAGGGCTTTTGACCCTGTTCACATTATACCGCCGGCGCCGATTCCCTGCTGAGCGGGGCCTCGGCGAACAATTTTGTTGCGCCGTGCTGCACAATGGATGAATCGCACCACTTGCGGGAGCGCTCAGTGCCGTTGGGTCCGGTCGGAATGGGAACTTCGTCTTCTGTGAGCATTCTCGTGCTCGATGCCGGCGGCACGCCGCGCCGCTGGATCGACGTCGAGGAAGCGGTCGGCTATTACTACAAGCGCCAGGTCGCCTGGGATCTGGGCGAGCACGCGTTTACGCTGCGTGGCGGCGTGAACCGCGCCACCGGCGAACGTTCGACGCTGACGCTGCGCTCGATCGTGGCGGTGCGCGGCGATTGCAGCCGCCGCGCGCGTTTCGAGCACACGCCGGCGCTGACCCGGTCGATGCTGTTCGCGCGCGACCGTTTCATCTGCGCCTATTGCGGCGGCCGGTTCCGCCCGGGCGATCTCACCGCCGAGCACGTGCAGCCGCAAAGCCGCGGCGGGCGCTGCACCTGGACCAACCTGGTCAGCGCCTGCAAACCGTGCAACCTGCGCAAGGGCAATCGCACGCCGGAGCAGGCACGAATGCCGCTACTGTATGTCCCGTATGTACCCAGCCTGCACGAAGCCTTCATCCTGCGCAACCGGCGCATCCTGGCCGACCAGATGGAGTTTCTGATGGCCGGCGTGCCGGCGACGTCGCGGCTGCACGCTGCCGATGGGATGGCTGCCGCAATCTGATCGCGCGGCCTTATCGCAACCGCACCGGACCGACGCCGACCATGGAATGGCTGACCGACCCGCAGGCCTGGATCGCATTGGCCACGTTGGCCGCACTGGAAATCGTGCTGGGCGTGGACAACATCATCTTCATCTCGATCCTGGTCGGGCGGCTGCCGGCCGGGCAGCGCGACCGCGCACGCATACTCGGCCTGGGGCTGGCGATGGCGTCGCGGCTGCTGCTGTTGCTGTCGATCGCGTGGATCATGCGGCTGACCGCGCCGCTGTTCGAGGTGCTGGGCCGCGAGATCTCGGGGCGCGACATCATCCTGATCGGCGGCGGGCTGTTCCTGTTATGGAAGAGCGTGCACGAGATCCACAAGGCGCTCGAGGTCGACCCGCAGGCGCATCCGGATGCGGCCGCCGTGGTGGCGGCGTCGTTCGGCGGCATCCTGGTGCAGATCGCCCTCATCGACATCGTGTTCTCGCTCGACTCGGTGATCACCGCCGTCGGCCTGGTCGACGAGGTGCCGATCATGGTGGTGGCGATCGTGCTGGCGGTGCTGGTGATGATGTTCGCGGCCAAGCCGATCGGCGAATTCGTCGACCGGCATCCGACCGTGAAGATGCTGGCGCTGGCCTTCCTGGTGCTGGTCGGCGTGCTGCTGATCGCCGAAGGTTTCGGCCAGCACATTTCCAAGGGCTACGTCTATTTCGCGATGGCCTTCTCGGTAGCGGTGGAAATGCTCAACATCCGGCTGCGCTCCCGGCAGGCCGCGCCGATAAAGTTGCACAGGAAGCTGCCGGGGCCGCCGCCAGCCTGAGCGCCGCCGCGCCCTCTGGCTGGTCGGCCGCGCCGGCGCGGCGCAAACGTGCTTCAGCCGGCCTCGCGCCCGCCGTCGGACAGCGCCAGCAGCCGCTGCGCGATGCGCGCCAGGCAGGCATCGCGCACGCCGTGTTCTTCCAGCGCGCGCCAGGTGTTGATCGCATAGTCGCGGTTCGGCCCGCGCTGGCCGCAGCAGCCGGTCAGCTTGCACAGGATCTCGTCGTCGGTCAGCCGCCGGTATGAATCGATGCCGCGGTTGGCGACGAAGGTCAGCGCGCGCACCGGCTCGCCGCTGGCGCACTGCACGGTGACGATGGCTGGGTGATAGACGCGGTTTTCGGGCTGCGGCACCTCGCGCGCATAGAGCTGCGCGATCGATAGCAGCCGGCTGGCCGCCGGCAGCCGATAGGCGATGCCGATGCAGCTGCCGCCGCGATCGAGCCCGAGCACGACGCCGGGCTGCTCGGGCGTGCCGCGATAGCGCGTCGAGCTGATGCAAAAAGCCCGGTGATAGCCACGCAGCCGCGCCAACTCGGCGCGGTCGAATTCGATCTCCGGGTTCCAGATCAGAGAGCCATAGCCGAACACCCAGTCGGTGTCGACGGCGTTGGGGTCCATCCATGCCATGACCATAAGCATACCGTTGAACGGCGATTGAGCAGGTACGCGACATGGATGGGCGGCGTATCGCCGTGATTGCCGGCTGACGATCGCTGCGCGGCGCGCGGCGAACCGTGTGGCGGCGGCGACACGCGGCGTGGGCCGTTTCGGGGCGCCGGCGCACGCCGGCGGTGCGAATGCCGGGCGCGCGCGGTGCATCGGCACCGATGCCCGTGCAGCGATGACGAAGGTCATTCAAGTCTCTTGACTGTCGTGCATGTGTCATGCAATCTGTGGCCTCGATCCGAACGACACCACGGAGTTCCACCATGCTTGCTGGTTTCACGCGCCGGGCGGCGCTGATCGCGGTTTCGTTGTCCTGTCTCAGTGGCGCTGCGTGGGCGCAGGCCTCATTTCCGAACAAGAGCGTGCGACTGCTGGTCGGCTTTTCGGCCGGCGGTTCGGCCGACCTGGTGGCACGCCTGCTGGCCGAAGAGCTGCGTCCCGAATGGGGCCAGACGGTGGTGGTCGAGAACCGCGTCGGCGCCGGTGGCGCGATCGCGGCCGACATGGTGGCCAAGGCGCCGCCCGACGGCTACAACCTGCTGGTGACGACGGCCTCGCACACCGCGCTGGGCGCCCTGAAAAAGCAGCTGCCGTACGACTCGCTGAACAGCTTCACGCCGATCAATCTGTTCGCGTCGGCGCCCAATGCGCTGGTGACGCGCGCCGATTCGCCGCTGCGCACGCTGCCCGCGTTCCTGGCGGCGGCCAAGTCCAAGCCGGGCGAAGTCACCTATGCCACCTCGGCGGTCGGCGGCATCCTGCATTTCGCTGGCGAGCAGTTCGCGCACGCCGCCGGCATCAAGCTCAACCACGTGCCGTACAAGGGCGCCAACGACGTCGTGCTGGCGGTGCTGTCGAGCACCGTGCAATCGTCATGGTCGGTGGTGAGTGCGGCGATTCCGCTGGTGGCGCCCGACAAGCTGCACATCGTCGCGGTGGCCAGCGACAAGCGTTCGGCGCTGGTGCCCGACGTGCCCACGTTCGCCGAGCTGGGCGTGCCCGGCATGAAGAGCGACACCTGGTTCGGCGTGCTCGGCCCGGCCAACCTGCCGCCGGACGTCACGCGGCGCATCAACGATTCGCTGCAGAAGCTGTTGAGCAAACCCGACGTGAAGGCGAAGCTGTTCAAGCTGGGCGCCGAGCCCAAGGGGCTGGGGCCGGTCGAGTTCCGCGAGCAGGTGAAAAACGAGCTGGAGCAGTTCGCGGTGATCGCCAAGGCGGCCAACATCTCGGCGGACTGAGCGCGTCGGGCGCGGTGCCGGCCCGCAGCAGATGGGCTGGCTGGCCGCGCCTCAGAACGTCGGCGGCGTGTTGATCCACAGCACCCAGGTCTCGACGCTGCCGGGATTGCGGTAGCTGTGCAGCAGCTCGGAAGGGAAGAAGAACGAATCGCCGGCGTTCAGCAGATGCAGTTCGTTGGCAACGTTCAGCTCGAACCTGCCCTTGAGCACGTAGCCGACTTCCTCGCCCTTGTGCGTGATCGCGCCCTGGCTGCCGCCGCCCGGCGCGATCTTGTGGATCGAACCTGACAGCAGCTTGCCTTCCGGATACGGCACCAGCCACTCGATGCTGACGCCGACGTCCTGACCGCCGCGACGCGGGTGGCTGGTCTTGATCTCGGGGCGTTCGCCCTGGCGCATCACGATGCGCGACTGCGAGGCGGGATTGGCGAACAGGAAGCCGATCGACGTATCGAGATGCTTGACGATCCGGTGCAGCATCTGCAGCGACGGCACGGCGCGCTCGTTCTCGATCTTCGACAGCAGGCTTTCGGAACAGCCGACCTGGTCGGCCAGGTCGCGCAGCGTCAGGCCGGCGACCAGCCGCGCGTGGCGCAGGTTGCGGCCGATGTATTGCGGATGCTCGTCGTTGTCGGTGAGGCTGGGAGCGGCTCTGGCAACCGTTCGGGTGGCGTCGGCCTTGGCGGAGCGGCGCTTTGGCGCAGCGGCAGCCTGCGCGGCAGCAGGCTTCGGAGCAGCCCCCTTCGCAGCGGTGCTGTTCGCAGCGGCGCCCTTTGCTGCGTTACTGGCCGCCGGCGTGCGCGCTGCCTGCTTCGCGCCGCGCCGCGCCGGTTGCGGCAGCGGCGCAGCCTGCGCCACGGGCGCCGGTCCATCTTCGATCGATTTCAACGGCAGGTCTCCGAAAAACGGACGGTTGCTGAATCTTAGCCGATCCGGCTCTGCCGGCTACCCAATATTCATGCTATTCAAGTAACTTGACTTTGATGCATGTGCAGACCAACATGTTGCCTGTCAAGAAATCGGCGGAGAGGCAGCAATGCACGTGGGCGGGGGCAGGGCATGACACTCGAGCAGCGCACGCTTGAGCTGGCGCGCGAGCTGATCGCCATTGATTCGACCAGCAATGGCGGTACCGAAGACGGCTGTGCGCGGCTGCTCGGCGGCCTGCTGGCCGAGGCGGGCTTCCAGGTGCGCTATTTCGAGTTTGCCGCCGGGCGCACCGGGCTGGTGGCCGAGCTGGGCCGTGGCGGCGATGCGGCGAGCCAGCCGCGCAAGCCGATCTGCTTCACCGGACACCTCGACACGGTGCCGTTCGGCCAGGCCCCGTGGTCGATGCCGCCGCTATCGGGCAGCGTGCGCGACGGCCGGCTGTATGGCCGTGGCGCCTGCGATATGAAAGCCGGCGTCGCCGCCGTGGTGATGGCTGCGCTGGCCAATGCGGCGCTGCTGCGCGAAACCGCTGGCGCGATGCTGGTGCTGACCGCCGGCGAGGAAACCGGCTGCCAGGGTGCGGCCGACATGGTGCGCCGCGGGCTCGACATGCGGCGCGCCGGCGCCATCGTGGTGGCCGAGCCGACCGCCAACCAGCCGCTGCTGGGTCACAAGGGCGCGCTGTGGCTGCAACTGTCGACGGCCGGCATCGGCGCGCACGGCTCGATGCCCGAGCGCGGCGACAACGCGCTGCTCAAGGGCGCCTACCTGGCCACCCGGCTGGCGCAGTTCCGTTTCAGCGTCGCCATGCATAGTCAGCTCGGCCTGCCGTCGCTGAACGTCGGCACGTTTCGCTCGGGCTCCAGCGTGAACATGGTGCCCGACCGTGCCGAACTGGGCGTCGATATCCGTACCACGCCGGGCATGCGGCACGATGACGTGGTGGCCGAGCTGTCGAACCACTTGCAGCCGGCCGAATACTCGGTGCAGCGGCTGCTCGACCTGCCCGGCGTCTGGACCGATCCCGAGCAGCCGTGGATCCGCGGCGTGCTGGCGCGGCTGGCGCAGCGTCGCGGCCAGGCAGAGGCGATGCCCTTGCGCGGCGCCAGCTATTTCACCGATTCCTGTGTGCTAGGGCCGGCCAGCGGCAATGCGCCGGTGTTGATCCTGGGCCCCGGCGATCCGAAGATGGCGCACCAGACCGACGAATATTGCGAGATCGCGCAGATCGATGAAGCATTGGCGATCTACGGCGATCTGCTGCAGAGCTGGTGCCTGAACCTTGCGCCGCCGGCTGCGCAGCTGGCAGGAGTATCGACATGACAGGCAGCAATCCGTCGCCCGACTGGGTGATGCCAAAGCGCACGCGCCGCGGCGAGCGGCTGTACGTCGGCAACGTGCTGCCGGTCTCGGCCGACGGCAACTTCCAGGCTGGCGCCGACATCGGTGCGCAGACGCACGCGGTATTCCAACGGCTGCGCGACGCGCTGGCCGCGGCTGGTGCCGAGCTGGCCGATCTGGTGCGCATCAACACCTATTACGTCTATCACGGCCCTGAAGACGGCGCCACGCGCTACTGGGAACAGATGACGGCGGTGCGCCTGCAATACTTCGCCGACCCCGGCCCGGTTGGTACCGCGGTGCGCGTGGCCGGCACGGCGCTCGACGGTGCGCTGATCCAGCTCGAAGCCGAGGCGCTGCTGCCCGCCGAGCGCGCGGCGCGCCAGCGCATCATGCCGACCGACAGTTGGGACTGGAGCGTGCCGGTGCCCTTGTCGCAGGGCTGGCGGCATGGCGATTACGTCTGGGTCGGCGGCCAGGTATGCGCCGACCGGCAGGGCCGCGCCGTGTCGCTCGGCGATCTCGACGCGCAGACCACGACGGTGCTGCGCTACATCTCCAACGTGCTGCGCGACGCCGGCGCAGGCGCCGAACAACTACTGCATCTGAAGATCTGCTATCTGCACGATGGCGATGCAGCGGCGGCCGAGCGGCGGCTGGCGGCGATCGTGGCGCGCATCGAAGCGACCTATGGCGCGGCGGTGCCGGCGATCACCGCGTTCGGCGTCAACCTGCTGTATGAAGGCTTGCTGCTGGAGATCGACGCCAGCGCCGTGGTGGCCGAGCCGCGCGTCGATCTGGCCCTGGGTGGGCGCGCCGGTGCGGACTCGAACGGCGGCGCTGCGAGCGCGGACGGCGATGGCACCAACGTGAATTCAGCCGCGCGGCTGCGCGCATCGCGTCGCGGCCGCTATCTGCAGTTGAGCGGGCACAGCCTTGCTCCGACGGCGGCCGACCCGTCACTCGACGGCTGGCTCCTTGCCAGCGCCCGGCAATGCCTGGCAACGGTCGCGCAGGCCGGCGGCCGCGCCGCCGACGTCTGCCGGCTGACCGTGTTCGTGGCGGCTCCGGCCTGGCGCCGCGCCGGGCTGAACGATGCCGGGCCCTTGCAGCGCCGTTTGCTGGCCTTGTGGCCAGCCGGCGCGGCGCCGTCGATCACGGTGTCGGTGGTCGAAGGTCTGCCCGGCGATGCGCCCTTGCAGGTCGACGCCTTGGCCTGGCTCGATTGATGCATGTTCGAACGATCAATGCTCCAAGCATGAAGCGGAAGGAAAAACGATGTCCAGCGTACTGAAATTCTCTGCGCCGGGAGGTTCAGGCAGCCGCTATGACAAGCTGGTGCTGCCCAACGGCATGGTGCACCGTTCGGTCTACACCGATCCGCAGATCTTCGAAGAAGAGATGACGAAGATCTTCGGCGGCAGCTGGGTGTTCCTGCTGCATGAAGGCGAGATTCCCAAGCCGAACGATTACAAAACGATCACCGTGGGCCGGCGGCCGACGATCGTGACGCGCACCGCCGATGGCGAGATCGTCGCGCTGCTGAACCGCTGCACGCATCGCGCCAGCCCGGTGTGCATCGACGAAGGCGGCAATGCGCGGCGCTTCACCTGTCCGTATCACGGCTGGATCTTCTCGAACAAGGGCGAGCTGGTGTCGGTGGCCTTCCCCGAGGGCTATGGCCCCGATTTCGACATGAAGGCGCACAACCTGGGCCGCTTTCCGCGCGTCGAGTCGTATCGCGGCTTCGTGTTCGGCTCGCTGAACCCCGACGTGGAACCGCTGCTCGAATGGATGGGTCCGGCGCGCGAAACGCTGGACTGGAGCATCGATCGCGACAAGGCCGGGCCGGGCGGCGTGAAGGTCATCAAGGGCATCCAGATGACCTACAAGGGCAACTGGAAGCACCAGAACGACAACAATACCGACGGCTATCACACGCCGTTCCTGCACAAGGCCACCAACGTGATGAACCGGCTGCGCCACGGGCCGGGCAAGTGGCTGTCGCACGTCAACGACAATACCGAGATGATCTGCCAGTACCTGGGCCATGGCCACAAGCTGGGCGATCATCGCGCCGAGCTGCGTTCGGCCTGGCAGCAGTCGCGGCCGATTCCGGGGCGCGAGGCTTTTGCCGATTCGCTGATCGAGCAGATCGGCGAAGCGATGGCGCACGAGTATCTGGAGCTGGTCGGGCGCGCCGGCATCAACCTGATCCTGTATCCGAACCTGTTCGTGATGGGCAATGGCACCTTCGCGGTGTTCGAGCCGGTGGCGGTGGACCTGACCAATGTGCGCTACTACACGACGCTGATCAACGATGCGCCCGAGCAGGTCAATCAGCTGCGCATCCGCTTCGACGAAGATTTCCACAACGTGGGGTCGCGCGACGACAGCGAGGTGATGGAGCTGGTGCAGCACGTGCTGACCGTGGTGCCCGAGATGGAATGGCTCGACGTGAGCCGCGGCATGGTGCGCCAGAAGGTCGACCCCAAGACCGGCGTGATCACCAGCAACAAGACCGACGACACGGCGATTCGTGGGGCTTATGAGCACTGGAAATACCTGATGAGCCGCGACGTGCGCACCTCGGTGGTCTAGGGCGCTGTCGCGCCGTCAGCAGCCCGCCCGCCGATCACCGCACCAGGACGAACCATGAACACTCTTGCTTCTTCAGCCCCGCAGGCGCCCGCTGCGGGCAGTCTGTCGAGCTTCAACGACGATGGCCGCTATCTCGACGCGGCACGCCTGCAATCGGCCGAAGCCTTCGCCGTGCGGATGAGCGGGCGCAGCGACGTCGGCGTCTGTGGTCCGGCCGAGCTGCACCGCGTCGAGCAGTTCCTTTATCACGAAGCGCGGCTGCTCGATGCGCGCCGCTATCGCGACTGGTTCGAGCTGCTCACCGACGATTTCGTCTACTGGATCCCCAGCACCTGGGGTCGCGCTTCGCTGCACGACGACGTGTCGGTGAACTTCGATGACCGACGCCGCATTCTGGATCGCATTGCGTTCACCACCTCGGGCGTTCAGATCGCGCAGATGCCGCCGTCGCGCACGCTGCGTTCGCTGTCGAACGTGCAGGCCTGGCCGGGCGAAGAGGGCGGCTTCGAGGTGGCGGCCGGCATCACGATCTGGTCGCACCGGCGCAAGCACACCGTATCGTTCATTGGCCACCTGCGCGCGCAACTGGCGCTGCGCGGTGATTCGTTCGCGATCAGAACGCGCATCATCGAGCTGCTCGACTGCGACGAGCCGCAGGGCAACAACAGCTTCATTCTCTGATGACCGGCACCATGAGCACTCCCACCGATCGAGACGCCGCGCGCAACTGGCAGCCGCGGCTGGCGCACACGATGCTGCGCGTGAAGGATCTGGACCGTTCGCTGAAGTTCTACGTCGACCTGCTCGGCATGCAGGTGCTGCGCAGCACCGAATACCCGGACGGCAAGTTCACCAATACCTTCATCGGCTACGGCCCCGAGAGCCAGTTCCCGGCGATCGAGCTGACCTACAACTGGGGCCGTGAAGCGCCGTACACGCACGGTGACGGCTACGGCCACATCGCTCTCGACGTCGAAGATGTCTATGGCTTTTGCGAGCACTTGGCTCGCGCCGGCGTGAAGATCACGCGGCCGCCGGGGCCGATGAAGCACGGCACGCGCGTGCTGGCGTTCATCGAAGACCCGGACGGCTACAAGGTGGAGATCGCGCAGCCCTGGCGCGCAAGCTGAGAGCCGGCGAGGCCGCGCGGCCGGCCGCGCCGTCATTCGATCATTCGATGCGGATGCCGCGTTCCTTGATCAGCGTGCCCCAGCGCGCCGTCTCGGCCTGCACGAAGGCGGCGAACGGTTCCGGCCCGACGTAGGTGACGTTGATGCCGGCTTCGCGCAGCCGTTCGACGATGTCGGGCTTGGCGATCACCTTCTGATAGGCCGCCGCCAGCTTCTGCACCACGGACTCGGGCGTGCCGCTGCGCACGGCGAAGCCGAACCACGATTCCATCGCGAAATCCTTGACGCCGGATTCGGCGATGGTCGGCACCGTCGGGAACTCGCGCACGCGCTGTGCGCCGGCCACGGCGATGGCGCGCAAGCTGCCGGCCTTGATGTGGTTGCGCACCGCTGCGCGATCCGACAGCATCAGCGAGATCTGCCCTGACAGCAGGTCTTGCACGGCCGGCGCGGCGCCGCGATAGGCCACCGGCGACACCTTCATGCCGGTCTTCGACGCCAGCAGTTCCATGCCCAGATGATGCGGCGTGCCGATACCCGGCACGCCGTAGGTGAGGCCGGCGGGGGATTGCGCGATCGCCTGGCGCAGCTCCTCGAGCGTGCTCACCGCCAGCACCTTGGGATTGACCACCAGCATGTAGTCATAAGTGCCGGCCTTGGCCACCGGGCGCAGGTCGCGTTCGGCGTCGTAGGGCAGGTTCTTCTGCAGGTGCGCGTTGACCGAGTGGATGCTGACCTCGGACAGCAGCACGTTGTAGCCGTCGGCCGGCAGTGCCCGGCCAATGGCGGCGGCGCCGACGCTGCCCGAGGCGCCGGGGCGGTTCTCGACCACGATCGTCTGGCCCAGCGCCTCGCCCAGTGCCGGCGCCACCGTGCGGGCGAACACGTCGTTGCCGCCGCCGGGGGCGAAGGGCACGATCAGGCGGATCGGCTGGTTCGGATAGGCGTCTTGCGCCTGGGCTGCGCCGGTCGCAAGAGCCGCGGCGGCGGCGATGGCGCTGGTCAGCAGCAGCGTGCCCAGGCGGCGGCGCATCGGGTCGGTATGACGCGAAGTGCCGCGCTGCGTCCGGGTCGTCTCGGGTCGATGGGAATGCATGTCGTCTTATATGGACGCCTCCCGTGTGGCAAGCGAGTTCTTGAAGTTCTGACTGAGCGGTAAACGGCTGCGGTCTTATATCCGGCCTGTTTGTGCGGATCGGACCGAAGCCCGCCCGCTGGCCTTGATGGTCATGCGCGGGGCCGGTGCTC
>JAFKGG010000242.1 GCA_017307915.1 Burkholderiales bacterium
CAAGCTCGACCTGGCCGACGGCCAGGCCGACGGCGTGCCGCCGCTGCCGGCCGCACTGCGCCGGCGCTGGCATGAGACGATGGAAGCGGCCTACGAGACCTTCAACGCCGCGCTCGACCAGGTCGAAGCACGCATCCCGGCCGACGTCGACCCCGAATCGCCGCAGGCCGACCGCTACTACGCCGAGCTGCCGCTGGACCCCTACGCCGCCACCGACCCGGGCGAATTCTTCGCGGTCGCCGCCGAAGCCTTTTTTACCGCGCCGCAGCAATTGGCCACGGCGTTTCCGGCGCTGTTTGAACTGCTGCGCCAGTTCTTCGGGCAGGACCCGCTGGCCCCGCCGGTCGGCTCTCCATGAAATTGGGGGGTGCGCCAAAGCCCAGAGTCGAATATTCTTACACTCCCTGCAACCCGGCCGCAGCCGAGTTGCAACAATCGATGCCCGAAGTGGCGCGTGGCGTGCGTTTTGTCATAACCCTCCACACGCCGCAGGCCCAGCATCACGGCATCGCGCTGTCCCCTTCGCATTTCTCTCGGTCGCTGTCCCATGATCAGGCTGTTCAACCACTACTTGTCGCTTCGCGTGATGTTGCTCACGCTGATCGAAGCGATGGTGCTGTTCCAGTCGATGGTGCTGGGCTTCGAGATCCGACTGCTGCATCAATCCGTGCCGCTGCCGATCGTCGAAGCCGGCCTGTTCACGCTGGTCATGCTGCTGATGATGACCGGCCTGGGGCTGTACCAGGGCTACCAGAGCGAGCCCTTCCGCGTCACCGTCCAGCGGCTGATCGTCGCCTACGGCCTCACGCTGATGGTGATGAGCGTGATCTTCTATCTGTTCCCGGCCACCTACGTCGGGCGCGGCGTGTTCGCGGTCAGCTCGGTGTTCTCGGTGATCGGCGTGCTGATCATCCGGCTGATGTTCTTCCGCGTCACCGACATCGGGCTGCCCAAGCGGCGCGTGCTGGTGCTGGGTAACGGCGCCGAAGCCGAAGAAATCATCCGCTTCCTGCACGAAGGCGCGCGCGGCCGCACCATCCAGTACGCCGGCCTGTATCCGGTCATCGCCGAACGCGATGCGCCCGAGGGCGAGCGCCGCTTCAACCACGAACACCTGCTGCACACGGTCAAAGACCTGCGCGTATCGGAAGTCGTCATCGCCGTGCGCGAACGCCGCGGCGGCGTGCTGCCGCTGCGGCAATTGCTCGATTGCAAGCTCAAGGGTATCCGCGTGATGGATCTCACCTCGTTCTACGAGCGTGAGATGGGCGTGCTCAAGCTCGACAACCTGCGCGCAAGCTGGCTGATCTTCGGCGAAGGCTTCGACCAGGGCTTGCTGCGCGACGTGATCAAGCGTTCGTTCGACGTGCTGGTCAGCGTCGCGCTGCTGATACTGACGCTGCCGATTCTGCTGGCTGCGATGGTGGCCGTGCTGATCGACGGCGGCAGGCCGATCTTCTACCGGCAGGAACGCGTCGGCCAGGGCGGCCGGCCGTTCACGATCTTCAAGCTGCGCACCATGGTGCAGGACGCCGAAAAAGACGGCAAGCCGCGCTGGGCCGGCCAGAACGATGCGCGCATCACGCCGGTCGGCCGCTTCCTGCGCCGCACGCGCATCGACGAATTGCCGCAGTTGTTCAACGTGCTGCGCGGCGACATGAGCTTCGTCGGCCCGCGGCCCGAGCGCCCTTTCTTCGTGCGCCATCTGCTCGAAGACATCCCCTATTACGACGTGCGGCACAGCGTCAAGCCCGGCGTCACCGGCTGGTCGCAGGTCAAGTATCCGTACGGCGCCTCGGTCGAGGATTCGCTGGCCAAGCTGCAATACGATCTGTATTACGTCAAGAACCATTCGCTGTTCCTCGACCTGCTGATTCTGGTCGAGACGGTGCAGGTCGTGCTGCTCGGCAAAGGCGCGCGCTAAGCCGCGCGCCGCCTGTAGACCCGCGGGTTACATGGACCTTCGAGCACTGGGAGTCGCCAGTTTCGCGGCGGCCGCGCTCGCCTGGTTCGTTCTGTTCATTCTGCTGACGCTGCGCCGCACCGGCGACCGCACCGGTCGCGCGCTGCTGGCCGCCGTCGTCGTGCAGATCGGCTGGGCTGTCGCCAGCACGGTGATGATGCTGCGCATGACGCCGGCCGCCGGCGCCGCCGTCGCCTGGCTAGAAGCCCTGCGCGGCCTGGCCTGGATCGCGCTGCTGCTGCAACTGCTGGCTTCCGGACGCCCCGCCGACCGCTCCGGCACTACCGCCAGCGACGCCGCTCGCCTCGGCGACGCCATTGGCGCCGGCGCTGCCGCCGACACCCACGCCACCGGCACCCGCGACGCCGACGACCTGCTGCGCCGCTCGCGCCGCAGCGGCCTGTGGCTGGCCGCGGGGCTGACCGTCGCCTCGATCATCGTCGACCTCCTCTCGTCCAATCCGCAATGGGTCTTCGCCATGCGAACCCTGCTCGCGGTCTATGGGTTGGTCTGCCTGGAACAGGTCTACCGCAACACGCCGCAGGCGCGCCGCTGGGCCCTGAAGTTCCTCGCCGTGGCGCTGGGCGCGCTGTTCGGTTTCGATCTGTTCGTGTTCAGCGACGCGATGTTGTACTCGCGGCTGAACGAATCGTGGTGGATCGCGCGCGGTTTCGCCAATGCGCTGCTGGTGCCCTTGCTGGCGATCGCCGCGGCCCGCAACAAGCAATGGCAACTCGACATCAACGTATCGCGTCACGCCATCTTCCATTCGACGGCGCTGTTCGGCGCCGGCGCCTATCTGGTGCTGATGGCCGCCGGCGGCTACTACATCCGCTACTTCGGCGGCGCCTGGGGTGAAATCGCGCAGACGCTGCTGATCTTTGCAGCAGCGGTCGGCCTGGCCATCGTGCTGCTGTCGGGCGCAGCGCGCGCGCGCCTGCGCGTGTTCCTGTCCAAGCACTTCTTTTCGTACCGCTTCGACTATCGCGAAGAATGGCTGCGCCTGACGCGGCTACTGACCGAGGGCGACAGCCATGAAGGCGAGCCGCAAGACCTGCCGCACCGCGTGATCCGCGCGCTCGGCCGGCCGGTGGAAAGCCCCGGCGGCGCGCTCTGGCTGCGCGACGGCGACGCCTACCGCTTCGCCGCCGGCATCCGCAACTGGCGCGAAGCGCCGTTCGACGTCCCGATCGACGCACCGCTGGCCACGTTCCTGAAGCAGCGCGAATGGGTCATCGAACTGGCCGAATGGCGCATCCACCCCGAACGTTACGACGGCCTGCAACTGCCCGCAGCACTGACGCAACGCGAGGAAGCCTGGCTGATCGTACCGCTCGTGCTCGACGCCGATCTGCTCGGCTTCATCGTGCTGACGCAGCCGCTGGCGCCGCTGACCGTCGACTGGGAAGTGCGCGACCTGCTCAAGACCGCCGCGCGGCAGGTGGCCAGCTACCTCGGCGTGCAACGGGCGATCGAGCAGCTCGTGCAGGCGCAGCAGTTCGAATCGTTCAACCGCATGTCGGCCTTCGTCGTGCACGACCTGAAGAATCTGGTCGCACAACTCGGCCTGCTGACACGCAACGCGCAGCGCCACCGTGACAACCCCGAGTTCCAGGACGACATGCTTGCAACTGTCGAAAACGTCATGGAACGCATGCAGGGCCTGCTGCTGCAGTTGCGCGCCGGCACCCGGCCGATCGACCAGCCCGAGCCGGTGCCGGTCGGCGACACTCTGACGCAGGCGGTCGCGGCCAAGCGCGGGCTCAAGCCCGAAGCCACCATCGAGATCGGCGAAGACGTGAGCCGACGGACGGTGCTGGCCCATCGCGACCGTCTGGAGCGCGTCATCGGCCATTTAGTCCAGAATGCTGCCGAAGCCAGCGGCCCATCAGGCATGATCCGGGTACGGGCACGCCGCGAAGGCGCGCTGGCGCTGATCGAGGTCGAAGACAACGGCAAAGGTATGAGCGAGGAATTCATCCGCAGCCGTCTGTTCAAGCCGTTCGTCTCCACCAAGGCACATGGCATGGGGATCGGCACCTTCGAAAGTCGCGAATACGTGAAGGAACTCGGGGGCTCTCTGGATGTCGAGAGTCGCGAGGGCCTGGGTACTATTTTCAGGATTCGCCTGCCGCTGGCCGGCGCGGCGGAGCCGTCTGCAGGAGCTTGAATGGCTGACGAGCGGCCACTGCTGATGATGGTTGAAGACGACATCGGTCTGCAAAAGCAGATGCGCTGGTCGTTCGACCGCTACAACGTTCTATTCGCACAAGACCGCGAATCGGCGCTGGCCACGCTGCGCCGCCATGAGCCCACCGTGGTCACGCTCGACCTGGGCCTGCCGCCGGATGCCGACGGCACCAGCGAGGGCTTTCGCACGCTCGAAGAAATCCTGTCGCTGGTGCCCGCGACCAAGGTGATCGTGCTCACCGGTCAGAATGACCGAGCCAACGCACTGAAGGCCATCGGCCTGGGCGCCTACGACTTCTTCGCCAAGCCGTTCGAAGCCGACCTGCTCAGTGTGGTCATCGATCGCGCCATGCGCCTGGCCGACCTGGAACGCGAGAACCGCGAACTGCTGATGAAGCAGTCCTCGGAAACCCCGCTCGACGGACTGCTCAGCCGTGATCCCGGCATGCTCAAGCTATGCCGGCAGGTCGACCGCCTGGCGCCGACCAGCGCCACCGTGCTGCTGCTGGGCGAATCCGGCACCGGCAAGGAAGTGCTGGCGCGTGCGCTGCACCAGCTTTCGCCGCGGCGCGACAAGCGCTTCGTGGCGATCAACTGCGCCGCGATTCCCGAGGCGCTGCTCGAATCCGAATTGTTCGGCCATGAAAAAGGCGCGTTCACCGGCGCCGTCAAGCAGACGCAGGGCAAGATCGAAGTCGCCGACGGCGGCACGCTGTTCCTCGACGAGATCGGTGACCTGCCCCAATCGCTGCAAGCCAAGCTGCTGCGTTTCTTGCAGGAGCGCGTCATTGAGCGCATCGGCGGACGCACCGAGATCACCGTCGACGTGCGCGTGGTCTGCGCCACCCACCGCAATCTGCGCGAGTTGATCGCCCAGGGGTCGTTCCGCGAAGATCTGTTCTACCGGCTGTCGGAAATGGTGATCACCATCCCGCCGCTGCGTGAACGCGCCGGCGACGCCGCGCTGCTGGCGCACGCCTTCGTGCAGCGCTTTGCCAAGCAGAACAACCGCGACCGGCTTACACTGCGCGAAGACGCCTTGAACGCAATCGAGCGCCACCCCTGGCCGGGCAACGTGCGCGAACTCGAGAACTGCATCAAGCGCGCCGTCATCATGGCCGACGGCAGCGCCATTACCGCCGAAGACCTGGGCCTGGACGTCAGCGAGGAAACTCCTGACTTCAACTTGCGCCAGGTTCGTGAAGAAGCCGAGAAACAGGCCGTGCTGAAGGTGATGGCGCGGGTCGACGGCAACATCGCGCGCGCCGCCGATCTACTGGGCATCAGCCGGCCCACGCTGTATGACCTGCTCAACCGCTTTGGCCTGCGCTGAAGCCGCAAGCCCCAAACCGGCCGCCAGGAGAGAACCCATGAGCAAGAAACGCATTCCTTCGATCTTGTCGCGTACGCTGGCCGCCTCGCTGGTGGCCACCGCCTTTGCCGCCTGCTCGGGCACCGAAACGCCGCAGGCGCTGCTCGCCAAGGCCGAATCGGCCGTGCAAACCAACGATCTGAAGGCCGCCGAGATCCATCTGAAGAACCTGCTGCAGCAGCAGGACGACAACGCGCAGGCGCGCTTCATGCTGGCCGAGCTGTATCGCCAGGTCAACGACGTGCGCAGCGCCGAGAAGGAATACCGGCGCGCACGCGAACTCAACTACGACCGCAACAAGGTCGTGCCGCCGCTGCTCGAAGTCAAGCTGCGCCTGGGCGATCTGGCCGGCGTGATCGAAGAATCGCGCAACCTGCCGCTGTCCGATGCCGACGCACAGGCACGGGCGCTGACCGTTGTCGGCCTGGCGCAGCTTCGCCAGGGCAAGGCCGACGCGGCCCGCAAGACCTTGGCCGACGCGCTTGCCGCCAAGCCCGACTACGTGCCGGCACAAGTCGCGGCCGCCGCCGTCACGGCACGCAGCGACCGCCCGGCGGCGCGGCGCGCCGTCGACCAGATCCTGGCACGCCAGCCCGACTCGGTCGAAGCGCTGTCGCTGAAAGCCGATCTGGAACTGGCCGACGGCAAGCTCAAGGAAGGCCGCGAACTGCTGCGCAAGGTCACCGGCGCCTCGCCGTTCGACATCGAAGCGCTGGCCAAGCTGGTCACGATCGACCTCGACCTGCAGGACCTCGACGCCGCCAAGACCGATCACGAAGCACTGCGCAAGCTGGCCCCCGGTTCGCCGGTCACCCACTATCTGCGCGCCTCACTGGAAGCGCGGCAGAACAACCTGTCGGTGGCACGCGAGGCCGTCCAGGAAGCGCTGCGCCTGGCGCCCGACTACCTGCCCGCGGTAGCGCTGGCCGCCGGGCTCAATCTGTCGCTGAACTCACTTGAACAGGCCGAGCGCCACGCGCGCACGCTGATCGAGCGCTCACCCAACAGCCCGCAAGGCTATCGCGTGCTCGGCGCCACCTACCTGAAAATGAACGCGCCCGACCGCGCGCTCGAAGCGGTGCGCCCGGTGCTCAATCGGGACAGCGACGCGACGCTGCTGGCGATCGCCGGCGAAGCCGCGCTGAAGATGAACGATCCGTCGGCTGCTGCCGGCTACTTCGATCGCGCCGCCAAGCTCAACCCGAAAGACGCCCGCACCAAGACCGGTCTGGCGCTGTCGCACCTGGCCAGCGGCGATGCCAGCCGCGGCGTCAGCGAACTCGAAGAGGCGGTGCAGCTCGACTCCGGCAACATGCAGGCTGACGTGGCGCTGATCATGACGCACGTGCGAGAACGCAAGTTCGATGCCGCGCTGACCGCCGTCGATCGCATGGAGAAGAAAGCGCCGAAGAGCCCGCTGCCCGCCACGCTGCGCGGAGCCGTGCTGTCGGCCAAGGGCGACTCCAAGGGCGCGCGCGCGGCGCTGGCCCGTGCACTCGAGCTCGACCCGGCGTTCTTCCCGGCCGCCAGCAGCCTGGCCTCGCTGGATCTGCGTGAAAACCGCCCGAACGATGCGCGCAAGCACTTCGAAGCGGTGCTGGCCAAGGATCCGAAGAATTCACAGGCCGCCGTCGCGCTGGCCACCCTCAGCGCGCGCAGCGGCGCTTCGCGCGACCAGGT
>JAFKGG010000371.1 GCA_017307915.1 Burkholderiales bacterium
GTCGACGTCAGCTGCGCCTTTCTCGAACTGATGAATCCCTCGCTGGCCGACGCAGTGGCCGCGGCTGCCGCTGCCGGCGCCCGGCGCATCGCGATCGCGCCGGTGTTCTGGGCCGCCGGCACGCATCTGCGGCGCGACGTGCCGGCGCTGCTGGCGCAGGCGCGCGCAGCGTTTCCGCACGTCAGCATCGACATCTGGCCGGTGCTCGGTGAACGCGAGGCGCTGCTGCGCGCGCTGGCTGACGATTATGGCGCGTCGTGGCGCGCCGGGTCGGGCAAGGCTCCCCCCTGAAACACGGGGTCGACGCTGCTGCGCCGATGCGGTTCAATCCAATATCGGCAGCACGTGTAGTTTTTAGCAGTGAACGACTCCATCGACGGCCTTCTGATCGAACTGTATCGAGGCAGCCGCGAGGTTGGCTGGCGGCAGTTCCAGGATTGGGCGCTCGACCTGTTGCAGACGCGACTGCGCTTCGATTCGGCCTGGTGGGGCAAGGGCAGCTACCACGCCGGCTATGTCCACCATCTGCACCTGTATCGCTGCCGGCCCGAGATCGTCGAGGATTACCGGCGCTGGGTCGATCACGACTTCATGCGCGCCGCGGTGATGAGCCGGCCGGGCGTCTCGGTCAACCTGTCCGACGTGATGAGTCGCGAAGAATTCATCCGTACGCCGGTCTATCGCCATTTCTGCCAGCCGCATAGCATCGAATGGAGCCTGGCCACGGTGTCGATGGTCGACGAAAAGGCCGGGCTGCTGCAATGGATCTCGCTGCGCCGATCCGACCCCGGCCAGCCCTTCACCGAGGCCGAGCGCCAGCTCAAGCAGCGGCTGGTGCCGCATCTGATCGAGGCCGAGCGCGGCTGCCGTCAATACTTTCTGCGCGAATCAGGTGCGCGGCTGCGCGGCCGCCCTTGGGGCCTGTGCGACGCGCACGGCCAACTGCATGAGATCGGGCCGCAGTTCGTCGATACGCTGCGCCGCGAATGGCCGGATTGGAGCGGCCCCGAACTGCCGGCGCCGCTGTTCGATGCGTTGCGCGCCGGGCGGCCGTACGACGGCGAGAACATCGTGATCGATACCGAGAGCGTCAACGGCTTGTACTGCCTCTTCGCACGCAGCCGCACCGCGATCGATTCGCTGAGCCCGCGTGAACGACAAGTAGCAGGGCGCTATGCACGCGGCGAAGACCACGCACGGATCGCCAGCAGCCTGGGCGTGTCGCCGGTGACGGTGCGCAACCAGATCCAGTCGGTGTATCGCAAGCTGGGCATCAACAACAAGGCAGAGCTGGCGACGCGGCTGTCGGTCTAGCCAAGGGCGCCGGCGCGCGTCAGAGCAGCTTTTCGATCGCCGGCGCCAGTTCAGCCGGCGCCGTGGTCGGCGCGAAGCGCTCGACGACGCGGCCGTCGCGATCGATCAGGAACTTGGTGAAGTTCCACTTGATCGCTTCGGTGCCGAGCAAGCCCGGCGCCTGCTTGCGCAACCAGCGATACAGCGGATGCGCGCCGTCGCCGTTGACCTCGATCTTGGCGAACATCGGAAAGCTCACGCCGTACTGCGTTTCGCAGAATTGGCCGATCTGCGCCGCATCGCCCGGCTCCTGCCCGCCGAACTGATTGCACGGAAAGCCCAGCACCTCGAAGCCGCGCTCGCGGTATTGCTGGTACAGCGTTTCCAGGCCGGCATACTGCGGCGTCAACCCGCACTGGCTGGCCGTGTTGACGATCAGCAGCACCTGGCCGCGATACTCGGCCAGCGAACGCGGCGCGCCGGCCAGCGTATCAGCGTCGAAATCGTAGAGGGTGGTCACGAGTGGGATCCTCCAGTGTTTGCGGCAGCGCCGGCGGGCGTGCGCCGCGACAGCGCAGCCGACAGGGTCGCGCCCAGAATCAGCGCGCCGCCGATCAGCGTACGCGCATCCAGCCGCTCGCCGCTCAGCCACGCCGACGAAGCGGCGGCGAAGGCTACTTCCGACAGCATGATGATCGAGGTGACCGCCGCCGGCAGCCGCGCCGCGCCATATTGCAGCCCGAAATTGGCGGCCAGCAGCACCAGCGCCAAGCCCGCGACACCGGACACCCACAGCGGCGTCGGCGCGGGCACGAAGGCGATGCGGCCGGCTGCGCTCATGGCCAGCGCGATCGCGGTGGCGACCACGAAGCCGCCGAAGAACATCGCCAACGCGCGCGTGTCGTCACTGCTGTCGCGATAGCGGCGCACCAGCACGTTGACGCCGGCGAAGGCGGCGCCGCCGACCAGCCCCAGCCAGTCGGCCAGCGAACCCGGCAGCGGCAGGCCGATGGCGGGTTGCCACAGCACGATCAGCGCGCCGGCCAGCGCCATGCCGACGCGCGCCAGCGCGGCGGGCGGTACGGTCTCGCGCAGCAGCACGCGAGCCAGCAGCAGCGACCACACCGGCATCAGGTAGAACAGCAGCACGACGCGCACCACCTCGCCGACCATCACGCCCCAGTTGAAGGCGGCGTTGGTGGCGCCCGAAGCCAGCACCAGCCACCACAGCGCCGGCCGCCGCAGCAGCCCCAGCCAGGCGCGCGGCCGCCACAGCGTGATGACGAGGGTGGAGAACAGGAACGCCAGCCCGGTGGCCCACAGGCTGTGCAGGCCAAGTGCGTTGAGCTGCCGGAACGGCCACCACGACACGCCCCCGACGAAGGCATTGAACAGCAGGCAAGCGAGCGCGAGCGGCGGAAGGGCTAGGCGGGACATTGGCCGCGAGCATACTGCATCGGGACCAGGGATGCGCTCAGGCGCTGCCGCGCGGCATGCTCAAGCCGTCACAAAGAAAAAGCCGCCGGGGGAAGATCCGTCGGCGGCCAAGAGGAGGGAGGAAACTACCAACGTCGCCGCCCCGAGGGGGTTGGGAACGGCGACCTGGGTTAGACGTACGAGGCGAGTGCGCCTTTCATCTTCTGCAGCGCCTTGGTCTCGATCTGGCGGATGCGCTCGGCCGATACGCCGAACTCGTCAGCCAGCTCGTGCAGCGTCAGCGAGCCACCGTCGGCTTCGTCGCGCAGCCAGCGCGCCTCGATGATGCGGCGGCTGCGCGCGTCGAGCGCGGACAGCGCCTGCTCGATGCCTTCGCCTTGCAGCCGATCATATTCGCGCGATTCGATCACCTGCGTGGGCTCGGAATGGGCTGCCGCCAGCCACGAGATCGGCGCATAGCTTTCCTCGCCGCTGTCGTCGGTATGGCCTTCGAGCGCGACGTCCTGCCCCGACAGGCGCGTCTCCATCTCGATCACGTCTTTGCCCTGCACGTTGAGCTGGCGCGCAATCTCGTCGATCTGCGCCGGCGACAGCGTGTGCGCGTCGGCCTTGTGCGAACGCAGATTGAAGAACAGCTTGCGCTGCGCCTTGGTGGTGGCCACCTTCAGCATGCGCCAGTTCTTCAGGATGTACTCATGGATCTCGGCCTTGATCCAGTGCATGGCGAACGACACCAGGCGCACGCCGCGTTCCGGGTCGAAGCGCTTGACTGCTTTCATCAGGCCGATGTTGCCTTCCTGGATCAGATCGGCGTGCGGCAGGCCATAGCCCAGATACTGGCGTGCCACCGAGACCACCAGGCGCAGGTGCGACATGACCAGCTCGCGCGCCGCGTCCAGGTCGTTGTCTTCGCGAAAACGGCGGGCCAGCGACACTTCCTGCTCGGCGCTGAGCATCGGCAAGCGGTGCACGGCCGAGATGTAGGCGTCCAGATTCCCGACGGCCGGCAGCGCCAGCGACGCGCTGGCGTGGCCAGTGGACACGAGAGCAGTCGAATTCCGTTTGGACATGGATGCGTTTCCTTTTCTCGCCCGGGGTATCGCCTTCAAGGTCTTGATGACCCATGGGTCAGTTCCGGGCACAGCGCAACATTAGCACTCTCGGGGCGGGAGTGCCAATAAAACCTTCCGATCAGCATGATCGACGCAGACGATCGGCGGCGGCGCAGTCTTGCGGCCCGCGCGCCGGCGCCGGGCCATGCCGGCCGACGACTCTGAAATCTGTTGCAAGTATATGAATTATAATGAAAAATATTCTATCCCTCAGAACACCCACACCACCCGAGGATGAGGCATCGCATGCTGAAGCTCTACACCTATTTCCGCAGTTCGGCCGCTTTCCGCGTGCGTATCGCCCTGAACCTGAAAGGCCTTTCCTGGGAGCCCGAGGTGATCTGGCTGCCCGACGGCGAGCAGGCCGGCGATGCTTACCGCGCCGTCAACCCACAGGGCCTGGTGCCCTTGCTGGTCGACGGTGACCAGCGGATCGCGCAGTCGCTGGCCATCATCGAGTATCTGGACGAAACCAAACCGGGCCCCAAGCTGCTGCCGGCCGATCCGCAGGGCCGCGCGCGCGTGCGCTCGCTGGCGATGCTGATCGCTGCCGACATCCATCCGCTGAACAATCTGCGCGTGCTCAACTACCTGCGCCAGTCGGTGCAGGCCGACAAGGCCACCGTCGACACCTGGTATCGGCACTGGTGCACCGAAGGGCTGGCCGGCTATGAGCGGCAGCTGGCCGACGGCCGTGCCGGGCGTTTCTCGCACGGCGACGAGGTCAGCCTGGCCGACGTCTGCCTGGTGCCGCAGATCTTCAACGCGCGCCGCTTCGAGACGCCGCTGGCGGCATTCCCGCGCACTTTGCGCGTGTTCGACGAGTGCATGAAGCTCGAGGCGTTCCAGAAGGCACTGCCCGAGGCGCAGCCGGAGGCGGCCCGGGCGGCTTGAGCGAGCCGGTCGAGCGGCGCCTGTCGCCCGACTGGCGGAGCGCCCAGGCGGGCTGGTCGGGCATAGCATCGGTGGGTAAACACGGCTGTTGCACTGTCGACAACGGCCGGTCGCAGGAAGCCCGCCAGCATGTCGCCGAATTTGCCTCACGAGTTGCCGTTCACGGTGCGGATCGTGCGTACCGAAGAAGATCTGCGCCGTGCCGTCGCGGTGCGTGCAGACGCCCTGCGTGAGCGTCTGCCGGAGGCCGACGGCATCTTCGTGTCGCCGGAAGAGGAAGACTTCCAACCGAATACCGTGCTGCTGCTGGCTGCCTCGCAGCGCGACGGCAGCCCGCTGGGCAGCCTGCGCATGATGACCAGCGAGCGCGGCAAGCGCCTGACCGTGGAGCGCGCGCTCGAACTGCCCGAAACGCTGCGCGGCCAGTCGATCGCCGAAGCCTCGCGCCTGGCGGTGCGCGCAGACCGCGGCGGCACCGTCGTGCGCATGATGCTGTGGAAGGCCTTCCATCGCTATTGCCTGGCGATGCAGATCAACCGGATGCTGATCGCCGTACGCGACAGCGAGGTGCGGCTGTACGAATCGTTCGGTTTTGCCGATGCCGTGCCCGGCGGCTTGAACGTGAGCTCGGGTCGTTCCGGCGCCGAGATGCGGCGCGTGTTGACGCTGGGCGTGTTCGAGCCGCTGCAACGCGCCGAGATTCGCGCGCATCCCTTGTACGATTTCTTCTTCACCGAGCGGCACGCCGAGATCGAGGTGTTCTCGTCGGTGGCCAGCCGCTGGAATGCACCGCGCGTGCGCACGCAGCCCTTGCCCGACCACGCGCGCATCGCCGAGCAGCTCGAAAAACTCGCCTTCGTCTGAGTCAGTCCAGCAGCGCGCTGGCGAATTCCTCGGCCGAGAAGGCCTGCAAGTCGTCGATGCCTTCGCCCACGCCGATGAAATACACCGGGATCGGCTTGTCGCGCCGCGTATAGGCCAGCGCTGCCAGCGCGCCGCCTTTGGCGGTACCGTCGAGTTTGGTCACGACCAGGCCGGTCAGGCCGATCGCTTCGTCGAAGGCCTTGACCTGAGCCAGCATGTTCTGGCCGGTATTGCCATCGAGCACGGCCAGCGCCTCGTGCGGCGCGCCATCCATCGCCTTGGCGGTGACGCGGCGGATCTTCTTCAGCTCTTCCATCAGGTGCAACTGCGTCGGCAGCCGGCCTGCGGTGTCGATCATCACCACGCCGGTGCGACGTGCGCGGCCTGCCGTGACGGCGTCGAAGGCGACTGCAGCCGGGTCGCCGCCGGCCTGCGCGATCACTTCGACGCTGTTGCGTGCACCCCATTCGGCAAGCTGCTCGCGCGCGGCGGCGCGGAACGTATCGCCGGCAGCCAGCAGAATCGTCTTGCCTTCGCGCTGCAGATGGCGGGCCAGCTTGCCGATCGACGTCGTCTTGCCGGCGCCGTTGACGCCGGCGATCATCAGCACCAGCGGCTCGGCGCGGTCGATGTCCATCGGACGCTCGAGCGGTTTCAGCAACTCCACGAGTAGCTCGCGCAGCGCCTGCTTGACCTGCGCGCCGTCGCTCAGTCGCTGCTGGCGCACGCGCGTCTGCAGCTCGCGCATCAGCCAGTCGGTGGTTTCGACGCCGGCGTCGCTGACCAGCAGCGCCGATTCCAGCTCTTCGAACAGCGCGTCGTCCACCCGTACGGTCGAGAACAGGCCGGCCAGATTGCTGCGGGTCTTGGACAGGCCCTGCCGCAGCCGCGACATCCAGGAATTGCGCTCGGGCGCCGGCGGGGCCAGCACGAGTTCGGCGCTTGCCGGGGCTTCTTCCGCGACGGATCCCCCCGCAGCCGGGGCTGGCTCAGAGCCGGCCGGCGCGAACGCGGCTGGCGCAACTGGGCGCGCCGCAGACGGCGCTGGCGCAGATAGCCCTGGCGCGGCCGATGTTTCAGCCGTGACAGGACGATCGCCGTCCCGCGCCAACGCAGCCGCCGCCTCGGATTCGGCGGTGACGGCAGTGGGCGCAACGGGGGACTCGACCGGGGCCGCGGCAGGTGGGGCCGCGGGCTTTTTTCGACGCAGGAATCCGAACATGGCTACACTCCCCATGAATTCTAACCGCGCCCGCCGATGTCCCCGCCGCTTCGTCCTTTCCGACCCCCGTTCGCGTCGCTGTTGTTCGCCATCCTGGCCTTGGTGCTGCCGTTTGCCGGTGCGCCGGCGCAGGCGCAAGGCCAGGCGGTCACCCAGGCTCCACAGCCGCGACCGCCGCAGCCGCCCTCGCAGCCCTCCGCCGCAGCCGCCCCGCTCGCGCCGGCCCCCGTCACGCCGGTGTTCGAACGCACGCTGCCCAACGGCATGAAGGTCATCGTCAAGGAAGACCACCGCGCTCCCACCGTCGTGCACCTGGTGCTGTACCGGGTCGGCTCGATCGACGAGGTCAATGGCCGCACCGGCGTGGCGCATGCGCTCGAACATATGATGTTCAAGGGTACGAAGAAGATCGGCCCGGGCGAGTTCTCGCGCCGCGTCGCCGAGCGCGGCGGCCGCGAGAACGCGTTCACGTCGCGCGACTACACCGGCTATTACCAGCAGATCGGCGCGCGGCACTTGAGCGAGATGATGCAGCTCGAGGCCGACCGCATGGTCAATCTGCGCCTCACCGCCGAAGAGTTCGACAAGGAAATCCGCGTCGTCATGGAAGAGCGCCGCTGGCGCATCGAGGATCGCGCGCAATCGCAGGTCTACGAGCAGTTGATGGCCAGCGCGTTCGTGACTTCGCCGTACCGCACGCCAACCGCCGGCTGGATGAGCGATCTCGAATCGATGAAGGTCGATGATCTGAAGGACTGGTACCGCGACTGGTACACGCCGTCGAACGCGGTGCTGGTGGTGGCCGGCGACGTATCGGGCGAAGCGGTATGGCGGCTGGCTGAGCGAACCTACGGCCGCATTCCGGCGCGTGCGCTGCCGGTGCGCAAGCCGCAGCGCGAGCCCGAGCAGCGCGGCGTGCGCCGCTCGTGGGTCAAGGCGCAGGCCGAGAATCCCTATGTGATCATGGGTTTCAAGGTGCCCAAGCTGGAAGACGTCGAGCGCGACGTCGAGCCGTATGCGCTCGAAGTGCTGTCGGCCGTGCTCGACGCCGATGAAAACGGCCGGCTCACCCGCGATCTGGTGCGCGGCACGCGCGTCGCCAACCGCGCCGGCGCCGGTTACGACATGAGCGGCCGCGGCCCGACCTTGTTCATGCTCGACGGCACGCCGGCCGCCGGGCGCAATACCGAAGAAGTCGAGCGCGCGCTGCGTGACGAGGTGGCGCGCATCGCGCGTGACGGCGTGCGCCCCGAGGAGCTCGAGCGTATCAAGACGCAGTACGTCGCCTCGCGCATCTACCAGCGCGATTCGGTGATGTCGCAGGCGATGGAGATCGGCGTGCTCGAAGTGATCGGCATGTCGCACCGCGACGCCGACCGCATTCTCGAACGCATCCGTGCCGTCACTGCCGAGCAGGTGCAGGCCGTGGCGCAGAAATACTTCGGCGATGACGCTCTCACCGTGGTCACACTGCTGCCGCAGCCGATCAGCAATGACGCGCCGAAGCGGCCGCCGGCCGGCGTGCGGCATTGAACCGATCGGGCCTGAGCGATGAAAGTACTCGAATCGATCTCCTTCCTGCCGGCGCCGCGCTTGCCGCGCTCCGCGCATCGGCCGTCGCCAGTGCTGTCGCTGCTGCGGCGTCGTCTCGCCGATTGGCTGCTGCTGTCGTCGATGTTGTTCACGATGCTGTATGGCGCGCTGGCGCAGGCCGCGCTGCCGATCGAACACTGGACCACCGCCGGCGGTGCGCGCGTCTATTTCGTGCGTGCCGACGCGATTCCGATGCTCGACGTCAACATCGATCTCGATGCCGGCGCACGCTTCGATCCGCGCGGCCGCGAAGGGCTGGCCTCGCTGACGCAGGCGATGCTGTCGCGCGGCACCGACACGCTCGATGAAGCCGCCATCGCCGAAGCCTTCGCGCGCATCGGCGCGCAGCGCGGCGGCGGCGTCGGCGATGACCGCACCAGCCTGAGCCTGCGCACGCTGACCAGCGAGGCCGAGCTGCGGCAGGCCGTCTCGCTGCTGACGGCGATCATCGCGCGCCCGTCGTTTCCGGCCAACGTGCTGGCGCGCGAAAAAGAGCGCGTCACGCAGGCGATCCGCGAATCCGAATCCAAGCCCGAGACGATCGTGCAGCGCACCTTCGGACGCTTGCTGTATCCGCAGCATCCGTATGGCGACTACAACACCGTCGAGTCGATCAACGCGATCAGCCGCGACGACCTGGTGGCATTTCACAAGTCGTTCTACGGTGCGCGCCGCGCGGTGGTGTCGATGATCGGCGCGATCACGCGCCAGCAGGCCGAGGCGATCGCCGAGCAGCTCACTGCCGGGCTGCCGCCCGGCGACGGGCCGACCTCGGTGGCGCCGGTCGAGCGCCTGACGCGCGGCATCGAGCAGCGCATCGACCATCCGGCCACGCAAAGCCACATCCTGATCGGGCAGCCCGCGATTGCGCGCGGCGATGCCGATTTCTTCCCGTTGTTCGTCGGCAACTACGTGCTGGGCGGTGGCGGCTTCGTCTCGCGGCTGTACAACGAAGTGCGCGAGAAACGCGGGCTGGCCTACAGCGTGTATTCGTATTTCGCGCCGCAGCTGCAGCCCGGCCCGTTCACGGTCGGCCTGCAGACGCAGAAGGAACAGACCGACGTCGCGCTCGGCGTGGTGCGCGAAACGCTGACCACCTTCCTGCGCAACGGCCCGACCGCTGCCGAGCTGCGCGCCGCCAAGGACAACCTGATCGGCGGTTTTCCGCTGCGCATCGACTCGAACCGCAAGATCCTCGACCATCTGTCGCTGATCGGTTTCTATCGCCTGCCGCTCGACTATCTCGACCGCTGGACCGAGCGCGTCGAGGCGGTGACGCTCGAACAGGTACGCGCGGCGTTCGCGCGGCACGTGCAGCTCGATACGATGGTGACGGTGGTGGTCGGTGCCGGCACGCCGGGCAGCGCCCCGGCCGGTGCAGGCGGCGCACCCGCCGCGCCGGGCGCAGCCGCCGGCGGTCGCGTGCAGGCCGGCACCGATGCCGCGCCGAGCCGTTCGTCTGCAGGCGCGCGTTGAGCCGCTCCACACGAACCAAAGCCGGCGAGGCCGGCCCCGGTCGAAACGCGGCAGCCGGCGCTCGATCATCCGGCCGCGCAGCCGCTCCCGGCCGCGCAGTCACCCCTGGCCGCGCAGCCCCGGGCGCCGCCCATCGCGTCCGCATCATCGGCGGCGACTGGAAACGCACGCCGCTCGACGTGCCCGACGTGCCCGGCCTGCGGCCCACCCCCGACCGCGTGCGCGAGACGCTGTTCAACTGGCTGGGCCAGCGCCTGGACGGCTGGCGCTGCCTGGATGCCTTCGCCGGCACCGGCGCGCTCGGCTTCGAAGCGGCTTCGCGCGGCGCCGCGCGCGTGGTGATGATCGAAAACGACCGGCGTGCCCAGGCGGCGATCGCACGCAGCATCGAGCGGCTAGGTGCGGGCGACCGCATGCGGCTGCTGGGCGGCGATCTGTTCGAGCTGTTGCCGCGGCTGCAGACCGAGGGCGAGCAATTCGACCTGCTGCTGCTCGACCCGCCGTTCGGCCAGGGTCTGCCGGCGGCTGCGCTGCCGCGCTTGGTGCCGCTGCTGGTGCCTGACGCGCTGATCTACGTCGAGGCCGAGGCGCCATTTTCGCCGCCAGCAGGGTTTTTGATGCTGCGCGCCGATCGTGCCGGGCAGGTCCATTATCATTTGTTGCGCCGCGATGACAGCGCGGAACAGGAGCCGACATGACTTGCGCCATCTATCCGGGCACTTTCGACCCGATGACCCGCGGCCACGAAGACATCGTGCGTCGTGCCGCCCGGCTGTTCGACCGGGTCGTGATCGGTGTGGCCGAGAGCCGCAGCAAGAAGCCGATCTTCAGCGTCGACGAACGGCTGGCGATCGCGCGCGAGGTGCTGGCCGAGCATTCGAACGTCGAGGTCGTGGGTTTTTCGGGCCTGCTGGTGAAATTCGTGCAGGCTCAGCAAGGTGACGTCGTGATCCGCGGCCTGCGCGCGGTCACTGATTTCGAGTATGAATTCCAGCTTGCCGGTATGAACCGGCATCTGATGCCCGACGTCGAGACGATCTTCATGACCCCGACCGAGCAGTACATGTTCATTTCGGGCACGCTGGTGCGCGAGATCGCGATCATGGGCGGCGACGTGACCAAGTTCGTCTCGCCGTCGGTCGGGGAATGGCTGCGCCGCAAGCTCCAGCAGCTCGGCGCGCGTTCCGAGTAAGGCCGCGAGGCAAAGGGAGTCGGCCATGGCGCTGATGATCACCGACGAGTGCATCAACTGCGACGTTTGCGAGCCCGAATGCCCCAACGGCGCGATCTCGATGGGGCCGGAGATCTATCAGATCGATCCGGCCAAGTGCACCGAATGCGTCGGCCACTACGACGAGCCGCAATGCCGGCAGGTCTGTCCGGTGGAGTGCATTCCCTTCGATCCCGCTTGGCAGGAAGCGCCTGAGCAACTGCTGGCCAAATACCACCAGTTGCAGGCCGAGGCGCAAACCGGCGTTGCCGGCGCAAATGCGGGCGAGCGCACCGATGCCGCCACCCTTGGCGGCGTGGGCGCCGGCACCACGGCGGCGCCGCAAGCCGGCCGGGCAATCGATGTGCAGGGATGAACTGCGCGGCCTGATGGCGTCATCCTGCTGTCATCGACGGCGCGCACGATGGAGGTTCAATCGATGAACGATATGGACCTGATCCTGTGGCGTCACGCTGACGCCGGCGATTCCACCAGCGACGCTGCCGCCGATTTCCAGCGGCGGCTCACCGATCGCGGCCGCAAGCAGGCCGAACGCGTCGGCCGCTGGTTGCAAGGGCGTCTGCCCGAACGCTACGTGCTGATCGCCAGCCCGGCGCCGCGGGCCGCCGAAACGGCCGCTGCGCTCGGCGGCAAGCTGCGTACCGACGTACGTCTGGCGCCCGGCGCCGACGTCGCCGACTACCTGGCGGCGCTGAACTGGCCCGAGGGGCCCGAAGCCCGCACGCGCCACATCGTGCTGGTCGGCCATCAGCCCACCTTGGGTCGGCTAGCGAGCCTGCTGCTGGCCGGCAGTGAAGCCGACTGGAGCATCAAGAAGGGCGCCGTCTGGTGGCTGTCGACGCGCGAGCGCGAGGGGCAGGAACAAGTCGTGCTGCGCGCTGCGATCGCACCCGATCTGGCCTGATGGGCAGACGGTAGCGGTTTACCGGCCGCGCGCAGGCGGTCGAGCGCCTGCCATTCTCTTCCTCCTCCAACAAACGTTCTCCCGGGTTCATCGTCTTACGGCCGGCGGCGGCTCCACCCGCTCCGGCCGTTTTTATCGTCTGTAAGACGAACGTCATAGGCGTTCTCTAGGCTGCACGCTGCACGCAAACAAACAGCTCCTTCACCGTGCCAACCTCTGGGATCGCAAGAACATGAAAGTTCGCAACATCAAGACATCCGCCTGCTGCATTCTTGCCGCAACCTGCGCGGCGGTCGCCGCACAATCCGCCTTCGCTCAGACCAATGTCCAGCTCTACGGCCGCCTCGATACGAGTATCGATCTGATGGACAACGGCGCAAACTCGCGCACCGCCGTGTCGAGCAATTCATCGCGATGGGGATTGCGCGGCACCGAGGATCTCGGCGGTGGCATGCGCGCTTTGTTCAACCTCGAATCGGGTTTCTCCTCGGATAGCGGCGCGAGCAACGGTGCCTTCGATCGTCGTTCGGTGGTCGGTATTTCGGGCGGTTTCGGCCAGGTCGTGCTGGGGCGCGAATACACGCCGTTCTACACGCTGATCACCCGGCACTTCGATCCGTTCGGCAACGCTGGCGCAGGCGCCTCGGGCGACGTCCTGCCGTTTCGCTCGCGCGAAAGCAACTCGGTCATGTACAGCTTGCCCAAGCTGTCGGGCTTCTCGGGCTCGCTGATGTACACGGCCGACGAAACCGATACTGGTCCTGCGGTGAACCGTGCCGTCGGCGCGGGGTTTGACTGGAGCGGCAACGGCTTCGGCCTGGGGCTGGGCTACCACGACCGCAAGGCGAGCGCCACGGCCGATCGTCGCGATCTGCTGTTGGCCGGTTCCTACAAATTCTCCGGTTGGCAGATCGGTGCCCAGTATTCGCGCTACGAAGCCTCCGACGATAGCTTCGACCAGCGCAGTTGGGGTCTGTCGGCGCGCACCAAACTCGGCTCCGGTGAAGTGCTGCTTTCATACATCGATCTGGACGACAAGAGAGTGCAAGACGGCGGCGCGCGCAAGCTGTCGATCGGCTACTACTACGCGCTTTCCAAGCGCACGACGGTGTACACGGTGCTGGCGTATATCGACAACGATGGTCGCGGCAAATTCGCCGTCGGTCCCGACAAACAGGTCGTCGCGGCGGGTGACAGCGCTCGCAATCTGCAGATCGGCATCCGCCACAACTTCTGAAGCTTCGAGGAAGGCGGCGACGATTCGGCACGCCGAATCGCCGCTAGGCCGGCGGTTCGAACCCCAGAGCGCGAAACGCCCGCGTCAGCCCTTGGCGCGAGCGCCTATAGCCAGCCCACGCCTGGCGTGCCGCATCGAGATGTCGATGCGCATCGGCGATGCTCCAGTGCGCGCTGTTCGGCAGCTCGTCGAGCTCATCCCAGCCGAGCGGCATCGATACCGGCAGCCCAGCGCGGGCGCGCGCCGAAAACGCCGCCACTGTGGTGGCGCCGCGGCCGTTGCGCAGATAGTCGGCGAAGATGCGGCCGACCCGGTTGCGCGGCCCGCTCTTGGCCACGAAGCATTGCGGCAGCGTCTGCGCCAGGTGATTGACCGCCGCCTGCGAGAACGCCTTGACCGTGTCCCAGTCGTACTTCGCAGCGATCGGCACCACCACGTGCAGGCCGCGGCTGCCGCTGGTCTTCAGGAACGCGGTCAGCGACAGGTCGGTCAGCAGCGCCTGGGTGGAGCGCGCTGCTTCGAGCATCATCGGCCAGGCCACGCCCTCGCCTGGGTCCAGGTCGAACACGATGCGGTCGGGCCGTTCGCCGCGCGCGTTCGAGGTATGGAACTCGATCGCGTTCATCTGCACCGCCTCGATGATCGCGCGCACGCTGCCGATTGCCAGCATCGGCGGATCACCGGTGCTCTCGCGCAGCGCCGGCGAGGCCAGCGGATGCTTCTGGAAGAAGCGTTCGCCGTTCAGGCCGTCGGGTGCGCGTACCAACGCCACCGGGCGATCGCGCAATTGCGTGAGCAGCAGCTCGGCGATGCTTTCGTAGTAGAGCGCCAGGTCGAGCTTGGTGATGCCGTTGGCCGGGTCGATCAGCCGGTCCGGATGGGTGATGCGCACGCCGCTGACGGTGGCGGCGCGGCGCGGTGGGCGGCGTCGAGCGATGCTGCCCGCGTTGCCATTCGCAGCCTTGCCCGGCTCGTCGTTCGTGGCCATGTTCTCGCGCTTGTCTGCGATTTCGTCGTCGATATGCGGCTTTGGTGATTCGCGCACGATGGTGCGCGGCGGCTTGGCGTTGCGCAAGCCCTGCAGCGCGCCTGGCGCACCCGGTCGTCGTGCATCCGTCGTCATGTCGTCATCGTCCTCTGGCGCAGGCCGCAAGCGGCATGCCTGCCGCGTCGTGCAAGTTTCATCTGTCCGTCACGGCCCCGACAAACCGCTGCGGCAAGGTTTCAGGCATCGCCACAGACGGAGATATCGATGGCATCAGCCCTGATCCGGGCGGGAAATCTGGAAGTGACGCTGGCCTGCGACGCCGATGACGTCGGGCGGGCGCAGCGCCTGCGCTACCGCGTGTTCGCCGAAGAACTGGGCGCGGCGATCGGCTCGGCCGATGGCCTGGACCGCGACATCTTCGATCCGTATTGCCAGCACCTGATCGCACGCGACCTCGACACCGGCGAGGTGGTCGGCACCTATCGACTGCTGTCGGCCGAGCAGGCCGGGCGGGTGGGCTGCCTGTACAGCGACGGCGAATTCTGGTTGACCCGGCTCGATTCGCTGCGTACGCGGATGGTCGAGCTCGGCCGCTCCTGCGTGCATCCGGCGTATCGCAAGGGGCCGGTCATCATGCTGCTGTGGTCGGGCCTGGGGACGCTGCTGGCCGGCAGCGCCCACCGCTACCTGATCGGCTGCGTCAGCGTGCCGATCACCGATGGCGGCCATTACGCGGCCAGCCTGTACCGGCGGCTGGCCGACCAGCACCTGACCGACGAAACGCTGCGCGTCTGGCCGCGGCGGCGCCTCGACCTGGACCGGCTCGACCATCATCTCGACGTGCTGCCGCCGCCGCTGGTCAAGGGATATCTGCGCGCCGGTGCCAAGCTGCTCGGCGAGCCGCACCTGGATACGGAGTTCGGCTGCGCCGACTTTCCGATGATGCTCGATCTGGCCGGCCTGCATGACCGCTACCAGCGCCGCTTCACCGTGGCCGGCGCGTGAGGCTGGCTGCGGTCGAGATGCGGGGCCGCATGGGGTGACCGCGTGCCGGCGCGTGAAGCCGCGCCTGCCGGGCCTGCGCGTTCAGATCGCCTTGTAGTCGAACGCCGCGAACACCTTGGCGTCGCGCCATAGCTGCGCTTCGTCGAGCAGGCTGTCGTGCACCAGCGGCGACTGGCGCGCCCAGGTCGCCGGCATCTCGATACGCAGCTTGCGCTGTTTGAAGAACAGTGCCGGCACCGGAAGCTCCTGGTCATCGCGCTTGCGGTGCAGGATCGTCGCCACGCGTAGCGCCGCCACGGCCAGCCATTGCAGATCATCGAGCGGCGTGCGCAGCTTGCGCAGACCGCCGACCTGCGTCAATGTCAGCAGCGCCAGGGCATCCTGCTCGCGCTGCGAAAAGCCCGGCATGTCGGCGTGCTGCAGGATGTAGGCCGAGTGCTTGTGAAAACCTTCGTGCGAGATCGAACGGCCGACGTCGGCTAGCCGCGCTGCCCAACCGAGCAGGCGGCGGCGGGCGTCGAGTTCTTCGCGGGCGCCGCGTGCCCCCTGGTCGAACAAGGCCAGCGCCGTGTCGTGCACGCGCTGCGCGTGCCGGGCATCGATGTGATAGCGGCGGCTCAGTTGCTCGACGGTGACCACGCGCATGTCGTCGCCCGCGTCGCGGCCGAGCAGGTCATAGAGCACGCCATGGCGCAGCGCCCCGTTGCAATAGCGCAGCGACTCGATGCCCAGCTCGTCGAACGCCGCCATCATCACCGCCAGGCCGCCGGCCAGCACCGGCCGGCGATCGGGTTTCAAGCCGCGTAGTTCGAGGCGCTCGGCGCCGCCGGCCTCGATCAGCGCGGCATGGATGCGCGCCAGCGACTCGCGATCGAGTTCCTCGGTGTCCCACTCGGCCTGCGCGATCTGCGCCAGCGCCTTGGCGGTGCCCGACGTGCCCACCGCGTAGCGCCAGCCATGGCGGCGATAGTCGTCGCCGATCGGTGCAAACACGCCGCGTGCCGTGTAATAGGCGTGCTCGAAGCGGGTGCGATCGATGCGGCCGTCGGCGAAGGCACGCTGCGTCAGCGCCACGCAGCCGATCGGCGCCGATTCCAGCACGACCGGTTCGCGGTCGACGCCGATGATGCATTCAGTGGAGCCGCCGCCGATGTCGATGACCAGCCGCCGCTGCCCGTCGGGCGTCAGGGCATGCGCCGCGCCCAGGTAGATCAGCCGCGCTTCTTCGTGGCCCGAGATGACTTCGATCGGAAAGCCCAGCGCGGCCTCGGCCGACCCCAGGAAATGGCTGGCATTGCGCGCCACCCGCAAGGTATTGGTAGCCACCGCGCGCACCGTTTCGGGCGCAAACGAGCGCAGCCGTTCGCCGAACTGCGCCAGTGCGCGCAACCCGCGCGTCTGCGCGTCGGCATCGATCGAGCCGTCGGCGCGCAGACCGGCGGCCAGACGCACCGTCTGCTTCAGGCTGTCGAACGGCAGCACCGGTGCGCCGTGCACAGATTCGTCGACACGCCCGATCAGCAATCTGAAACTGTTCGACCCCAGGTCGACCGCTGCCAGCAATTTGTATCCCGCCATCCCGCCCCGTGGCATTCTTACGATAGACAAACAATATGACAAATCGATGGCTCGCCGTGTCGCCGTCATCAAATCGTCACGTAATCGTCGCAAACTGCGGCCGATGGATCTTTCGATCAGCGAGCCGCCGCGGTTGCTGAACCGCGAACTCGGCATTCTCTCATTCAACGAGCGCGTTCTCGCCCAGGCCGAGGACGAAACCGTGCCGCTGCTGGAGCGGCTGCGCTATCTCACCATCGTCAGCAACAATCTCGACGAGTTTTTCGAGATCCGTGTTGCCGAGCTGATGGAGTTCGCCCGACTCGGCCGCGGCGACGGTTTGCAGTCCCTGGAGGCGATCAGCGTCCGCGCGCGGCGGCTGGTCGCGCGCCAGTATGCACTTCTCAACACGCAGATCCTGCCCGCGATGGCCGCGCACGGGATTGTCGCGCTTCACAGCGCCGGTTGGAGTGAAGCGCAACGTCAATGGGCCGAGCGCATTTTCGAGACCGAGATCGAGCCGCTGTTGACGCCGATCGCGCTCGACCCGGCGCATCCGTTTCCGCGCATCCTGAACAAGAGCCTGAACTTCATCGTCGAGCTGCATGGCCACGACGCCTTCGGCCGGCGTGCCGGCGTGGCGATCGTACAGGCGCCGCGCGCGTTGCCGCGCGTGCTGCGCGTACCCGCCGACGTGTCGCAGGCGCCCTACGGCGTGATGCTGCTGACTTCGATCGTCGAAGGTTTCGTCGATCGGCTGTTTCCGGGCCTGACCGTGCGCTCGGTGCACCAGTTCCGCGTCACGCGCAACAGCGATCTGTTCGTCGATGACGAAGAGATCACCGATCTGCGCGCCGCATTGCAGGGCGAGCTGCTGCAGCGGCACTACGGCGATTGCGTCCGGCTCGAAGTATCAGCGGGTATCTCCGAGGCGCTGACCGCCCGCCTGCTGCGCGAGTTCGACCTGGAACCGCAGAACTGCTATGTCGTCGACGGCGTGGTCAATCTGGTCCGGCTGCAGCAGATCATCGATCTGGTCGAGCGGCCCGATCTGAAGTTTCCGCCGTTCGAACCGGCGCTGCCGGCGCCGCTGCGCGACAAGGATCTGTTCGTGGCGATCCGCAAGCACGACATCCTGGTGCATCATCCGTACGAATCGTTCATGCCGGTGATGGAGTTCCTGGTCAGCGCGGCGCGCGATCCACTGGTTGTCGCGATCAAGCAGACCGTCTATCGCACCGGCGCCGACTCGGCGCTGATGCAGGCGCTGATCGACGCGGCGCGGGCCGGCAAGGAAGTGACGGTGGTGGTCGAGCTGATGGCGCGGTTCGACGAAGAGACCAACATCAATTGGGCCGCCAAGCTCGAACAGGCCGGTGCGCACGTGGTCTACGGCGTGGTCGGCCACAAGACGCACGCCAAGATGGCCATGGTGTTGCGCCGTGAAACCGGCAAGGACGGGCCGGTGCTGCGCCGCTACGTGCATCTGGGCACCGGCAATTATCATCCGCGCACGGCGCGGCTGTACGAAGACTTCGGCCTGTTCACCGCCAACGAAGAATTGTGTGCCGACGTGCACGAAGTGTTTCGCCGGCTGACCGGCCTGGGCCAGCGCGGCACGCTGCATCAGATCATGCAGGCGCCGTTCTCGCTGCACGAGATGCTGCTGTCGTCGATCCGGCGCGAGGCGGCTCATGCCAAGGCCGGCAAGAAGGCGTACCTGGCGGCCAAACTCAATGCGCTGCTGGAACCCACCGTCATTGAAGCGCTGTACGAGGCGAGCTGCGCTGGCGTCAAGATCGATCTGATCGTGCGCGGCGTGTGCGCGCTGCGGCCGGGTGTGATCGGCATGTCGGAGAACATTCGCGTGCGCTCGATCATCGGCCGCTTTCTCGAGCACAGCCGCGTCTTCTATTTCTTCAATGGCGGCAAGAAGGACGTCTGGCTGTCGTCGGCCGACTGGATGGATCGCAACCTGTTCCGGCGCGTCGAGATCGCGTTTCCGGTTCGCGATCGCAAGCTGAAGGAACGCGTGATCGACGAGGCGATCGACGTGCATCTGCGCGACAACGCCAATACGTGGATCATGGACGGCGAGGGCCACTATCAACGCAAGCGCACTCGCAGCAAGCGCTTCGTGTCGCAGCAGGTGCTGATCGCGCGGGTATCGGGCGAGTCCTGAAGGCGTGTGCCCGCGCCGGGCGCGGCCGACATCGAAGCGTCATCTTCGCTACCTAGACTCTGCGTGTTCCGTCGAGATATCGACATAGACACAAAGCCGGAGTCGCCCTCATGAGTCAGTCCACCACAGACTTGGTCGTTCGAAACAGCAGCAACAACGAACCGTTCAGCTCCATCCTCAACAAGAGCATGTCGCGCCGCGCCGTGATGCGCGGGGGCTTGGGGGCCATCCTTGCGGTGGCCACCGGCGGCGGGCTGGCCGCCTGCGGCAGCGGCGATGATGCGGAGTCTTCGGGCGGAAATGATCCGGCGCCCAAGCTGGCGCTGGGCTTCCAATCGCTGCCTGTTTCGATGACCGACGCCTGTGTCGTGCCGGCCGGCTACGTCGCGCACGTGCTGGGCCCGTGGGGCACGCCGCTCGACGACAATGCCGCTGCCTGGGATCCGAACGGCAACAATACCTCGCACGACCTGTTGCACTCGACCGGCATGCACCACGATGGCATGCACTACTTCCCGATCGACGGCAGCTCGGCCGAAGGCCTGCTGGCGGTCAATCACGAATACATCGACGAGGTTGCACTGCACCCGAGCGGCCCGACCGCACCCAACGGCAAGCGCCCCGCCGAGGAAGCGCGCAAGGAGATCAACGCCCACGGCGTGGCGATCCTGCATATTCGCAAGACGAGCGGGCGCTGGAACATCGTGAAGAACTCGCGTTACAACCGCCGCTTCACGTCGGCAACGCCGATGAGCCTGGCCGGGCCGGTGCGTGCAAGCGATTGGGTCAAGACCCCGTTTTCGCCCAATGGTTCGCAAGTGCGCGGTACCAACAACAATTGCGGCAACGGTCATACGCCGTGGGGCACCTACCTGACCTGTGAAGAGAACTGGGCCGCCTGTTTCAAGAACTCGGCCGAACAGCCGCGCGAACAGAAGCGCGTGGGCGTACCGTCTGCCAGCGGGCGCTACAAGTGGGAGACTGCGGCCGGCGATCCTTCCGAGGTCAACGGCGAGTTCGCGCGCTTCGACATCACGCCGACCGGTGCCGATGCGCTGCAGGATTGGCGCAATGAGATCAACGGCTTCGGCTACATCGTCGAGATCGACCCCTTCGACCCCTCCAGCATCGCCATCAAGCGCACCGCGATGGGCCGCTTCGCCCATGAGGGTTGCGCCTTCGGCAAACTCGAGGCCGGCAAGCCGATCTCGTTCTACAGCGGCGACGACTCCCGCTTCGAATACATCTACAAGTTCGTCTCCGAAGCCGTCTGGGATCCCGCCGATCTGGGGCGCAGCGACCGGCTGGCCGTCGGCGCCAAGTACCTGGACAAGGGCACGCTGTACGTGGCGCGTTTCGACGCCGATGGCACCGGCGTCTGGTTGCCGCTGGTCGAAAGCACCATCGGCAAGGAAGGCCGCACCCTGGGTGCGGAGTTCGGCAGCCTGGACGCGATCATCATCAACACGCGCGGCGCGGCCGACTTCGTCGGCGCCACGCCGATGGACCGCCCGGAGTGGACTGCGGTGCATCCGGAAAGCGGCGACGTCTACCTCACGTTGACCAACAACACTGCGCGCAACCAGAGCACCGGTACCAATGCGGCCAATCCGCGCCTGAACAACGTCAACGGGCACATCGTGCGTTGGCACGACGAAGGCAACCAGCGCAACTTCCGCTGGGACATCTTCGTCTTCGGTTCCGAAGCGCAGGCCGAGGCCGGCGTGAACCGATCGGGGCTGACCGCGCTGAACCAGTTCGCCAGCCCCGATGGCCTGGGCTTCGACAGCCGCGGGATCATGTGGATACAGACCGACAACGGCATCGACGGCGGCCGCAACAATGCGGTGGCGCGCGCCACCAACGACCAGATGCTGGCGGTGATCCCGAAGGCGCTGGCTGATTCCAGCGGCACGGGGCCGGTCGTCAATGGCGACAACCAGGGCGATCTGCGTCGCTTCTTCGTCGGGCCGAACGAGGCCGAGGTAACCGGCTTGGCTTTCACGCCCGATAACAAGACCCTGTTCCTGAACATTCAGCATCCGGTCAACTGGCCGTATACCGACGATGCCACGGTGGCGACGCCGACCGGCACGAAGGTGCGGCCGCGCTCGTCGACGGTGGTGATTCAGCGGGCAGACGGTGGCGCGATCGGGGTCTAGCGCGCCGCGTCGATACATACGGCCGCGGCCGCTGCGAATGAAAGGCCTATTGCCGGCCGATTCTGGACGAGCACGTCCGATCGGCCCGACAATGTCTGGCTCGATCCAAGTGCGGCCCGGCCGGGCCGCCGTGATCGAGCCAGGAGCAGATTCCGATGGCCTTTCTGTTGGCGCTCGATCAGGGCACGTCGAGTTCGCGCAGCATCGTATTCGACGAGGCCGGCCGCATCGTCGCGCTGGCGCAGCGCGAGTTGCGCCAGAGCTATCCGCAGCCGGGCTGGGTCGAGCACGACCCGATCGAGATCTGGCAGGCGCAATTGGCCACCGCGCAGCAGGCGCTGGCGCAGGCACGACTGAAGGCCGCCGACATCGCCGCGCTGGGCATCACCAACCAGCGTGAAACCACGCTGATCTGGGAACGCGCCAGCGGCCGGCCGATCCATCCGGCGATCGTCTGGCAAGACCGCCGCACCGAGCCGATCTGCGAGCGCTTGCGCGACGCCGGCCTGGCGCCATTGGTGGCCGAGCGCACCGGGCTGGTCATCGATGCCTACTTCTCGGCCACCAAGATCCGCTGGCTGCTCGATCACGTGGCCGGCGCCCAACAGGCCGCGCAGCGCGGCGAGCTGGCCTTCGGCACCATCGATAGCTGGCTGCTGTGGCAGCTCACCGGCGGTCGGCTGCATGCCACCGACGTCAGCAACGCCTCGCGCACCATGCTCTACGACATCCGTCGCGGCGCCTGGGATCAAGACCTGCTGGCGGCGCTCGACGTGCCGCGCGAGCTGCTGCCCGAGGTGATGCCTTCGTGCCATGTGTTCGGGCACACCGACGCAGCGCTGCTGGGCGGCGCGACCGCGATCGGCGGCGTGGCCGGCGACCAGCAGGCGGCGCTGTTCGGCCAGGCCTGCTTCGAAGCGGGCATGGCCAAGAACACCTACGGCACCGGCTGCTTCATGCTGATGCATACCGGCGAGCGCTGCCAGGCTTCGTACAACGGCCTGATTACCACTGCCGCCGCGCAGCCGGCGGCAGCCCGGCAATACGCGCTCGAAGGCAGCGTGTTCATCGGCGGTGCCGTCGTGCAATGGTTGCGTGACGGGCTGCGCGCGATCGAGCGCTCGTCGGACGTCGAAGCGCTGGCCGCCTCAGTGCCCGATGCCGGCGGCGTGGTGTTCGTGCCCGCCTTCACCGGCCTGGGCGCACCCTACTGGCAGCCGCTGGCGCAGGGCACGATCACCGGCTTGTCGCGCGGCACGACGGTGGCGCACATCGCGCGCGCCGCGCTCGAGTCGATCGCGTTCCAAAGCGCTGCCTTGTTGCAGGCGATGGGGCGCGACGCCGGCGCGCCGATCACCGAACTGCGCGTTGACGGCGGCGCCAGTGCCAACGATCTGCTGATGCAGTTCCAGGCCGACCTGCTCGGCATTCCGGTGCTGCGGCCGGCGGTCATCGAAACCACCGCGCTGGGCGCGGCCAACCTGGCCGGGCTGGCCGCCGGCGTGCATCGCGATCTCGGCGAGCTGGCGAGCAACTGGCGCGTCGACCGTCGCTTTCTGCCGACGATGTCGCGCGATCGAGCGGCTGCCCTGCAGCAGCGCTGGGAGCGCGCGGTGCGGCAGACGATCGCCGAGTGAGGGCCGGGCGCCGCGGGCCGGCCAGACGAGTCGGTGTCGGCGACGCGGGCTAAAGCTACGGATCCAGCGCGACCGTCCCGCTCACGGTCACCGACACCGTCGCCTTTCCCTGCGCCGATGGCAAGGGCGCGATTTCGGCCGCAGCCGCGTCGCGCGCCATCGCCATCATTCGCGGCATCGGTTGCGGGGGCGGCGGCGCGGCACCGTCGATCGACACGTCACGCACCGCAAAACCGCGGAAGCCGAGCGCCTTGGTGGCGGCGCCGGCCTTGGCGCGAAACGCCTGCACGGCCTCGGCGATCAACGATTGCTCGACTGCGAGCTGCGTCTCGCGGCTCAGCGAATACGTGATCGACTCGATGTTCAGCTTGCCGGCCAGCTCGCCGATCAGGCGATTGAACTCTTCCGAAGGTTGGGCGGTGATGCGGATCGAGCCGCGCGTGCGCCAGCCCACCACGCGGCTTTGCTGCCAGACCGGGTTGGTCTGGTAGCCGGCCGTCTGCACCTCGAGATTGCCGCGTGCCTTCAACAGCTCGATCACCGGGCCCAGTGCCTGGCTCACCTGGGTCTGGCCGGGGGCCGGCGTCGGCGACTCACGCTCGGCATACAGCGTGACGGTGACCCGGTCCTGCTCGACGTCGCGGTAGGCGCTGGCCGACACGCTGAGCAGCGCCGGCCGTTCGCCGCCGCGCGACAGCGATGGGCGCGGCGGCTCTTGCGCGCTGGCGCGTACCGGCGTGGCGGCAAACAGTACCGCGCCCGCCAACGCGATGCCCAGCCGCAACCAGCGAGAACGCGCAGCGCTGGAGCAGGCTGCAGGGTTCGGGGATCGATGGTCTTGCCTCATCGTAAACCTCCAACAGTCGAGGAATCGATGTTAACGCTTGAGCTGAGCAAAGGAGGCTATCCTGTAAAACGAGCGGCGCTGCCATGAGCCGATTGATCAGGCCAGGCCGGTCTTGGTGAGCACGCTTTACGCCGAATAACTGCTTTGTCAATGCTGTAATGGCGGTATGCCGTCGAACCAGCCAGAATGTCGACTCCCTAGGAAAAGATCAGAATGGACGAACTCACTCAATTGCAGTGGCACTACGCCGATCACGTCGTGACCCTGACGCTGAATGCGCCGCCGGTGAATGCGCTGACGCGCACCTTGAACGACGAACTGACGGCGGCGATGGATCGCATCTCCGAGATGGACGAAGTGCGCGCGGTGGTGCTGACCGGTGCCGGAAAGGTGTTCTGCGCGGGCGCCGATCTCAAGGGGCGGGCAAACGTCATCAAGGGGCCGGGCGATCTGCCGGCGCATTCACGACGCACGCGGGAATGCTTTCATTCGATCCGAGAATGCGCCAAGCCGGTGATCGCGGCGGTGAACGGGCCGGCCTTGGGCTCCGGCTTGGCCATTGTGGCGTCGAGCGACATCATCGTGGTGTCCGAAAAAGCGAGCCTCGGCTTGCCTGAAGTGGATGTCGGCCTGCTTGGCGGCGGCAGTCATGCGATGCGGCTGTTCAGCCACTCGAAGGTGCGCACGATGATGCTGACCGGCGAACGCGTGCCGGGGGCGGAGCTCTACCGTCTCGGCATTGCAGAAGCCTGCGTTGCGCCGGATGAATTGATGCCCAGGGCGCTGTCGCTGGCCACGATCATCGCCAGCAAGAGCCCGGTGTCGACCCGCATGGGCAAGCATACGCTGAACGTGATCGAAGACATGACGCTGCGCGACGGCTATCGCTATGAGCAGGACATGACGGCGCAGATCGCCAAGACCGACGACGCGAAGGAAGCCCAGCGCGCATTCGCCGAGAAGCGCAAGCCGGTATTTACCGGCCGTTGATTGCGTCGCGGCGGCCCCGTTTCGAAAGGCAGTGGCGCATCGTCGCGTACGAGATCGATTTGCTGCCCAGGATCGAACTGATCCGATTCTGATGGCACAATGCGGCGGTCCGATTCGTGCCGGTACTCAGCGCGGCAAACAAGAAATCAATGCGGACTCCTTTTTCACAAGCGCAGAACGACGAACTGCCCATTGCGGGGCTCGCTCGATCGGCCGCCGCAGAGACGGCCTGCGCCCGCACGTCGGCTGGCGTGCGGCCGCTGCGTCTGCTGATCGGCCTGCAGTATTACCTGCCGCACCGCACCGGCTACACATTGCACGTGCAGCGCGTGGCGCGCGCGCTGGCCGCGCGCGGCCATTCGGTGACGGTGCTCACCGCTCGCCACCTGCCGCAGCTGACGCCGCGCGAAACCGTCGAAGGCGTCGACGTCGTGCGCCTGCCGGCGCCGCTGCGCATCAGCCGCGGCGCCGTGATGCCGGGCTATCCCTGGCATGCCTGGCGGCTGGCGGCGCAGGCCGATGCGATCTGGATCAGCACGCCATTGCTCGAAACCTCGCTGTGGGCAATGGTGGCCAGGCTGCGCCGGCGCCGGCTGGTCGTCACGCACCATGGCGATCTGCACTTGCCGGCCGGCGCGCTGAACCGCTTCATCGAAGGCTTCACCTTCGCCAACTACCGGATCGCGGCGCGCGCCGCCGATGCCATCGTGGGCTACAGCGACGACTACGCGCGCTTCAGCCCCTACCTGCGCCCGTATGCCGACAAGGTCGTCGTCAACTATCCGCCGCTGGAAATACCGCAGCCCGATGCCGAAGGCACGGCGCGCTTGCGCAGCCGGCTCGCGCCGCAAGGGGGGCCGGTGATCGGCTTTGCCGGCCGCTTCGTGCGGGAAAAGCGCCCCGACGTGCTGCTGGCGGCGGCGCTGCTGCTGCGCGAGCGCTTTCCCGGCTTGCGCATCGCATTTGCCGGCCAGCACCAGATCGGCTATGAAGACACTTGGCAGCGCTGCGGCGAGCTGCTGCAGCAGGTCGGCGACACCGCGGTGTTTCTCGGGCTGATCGAAGATGCCCAAGCGCTGGCCGATTTCTATGCGGCCTGCGACGTGCTGGCCTTGCCGTCCGAATCCGAATGCTTCGCGCTGGTGCAGGTCGAGGCGATGCTGTGCGGCACGCCGGTGGTGACCAGCGATATCCCCGGCGCGCGCGTGCCGGTGCAGCAAACCGGCATGGGGCGGCTGTTCGAGTGCGGCGATGCACGGGCGCTGGCCGAGGCCGTCGCGGCGGTGCTGGCCGAGCCGGCACGCTACCGGCGTTCACGCCTGCAGATCGAAGCGGTGTTCGACATCGAACGCACCGTCGATCGCTATGAAGCGCTGTTCGCCGGGCGTGCGCCGGCGCCGGCCGGCTCGATATGAACAGCGCCGCCAAGCAGGCAGCCATCGATCCGCGGCTGGCCGCGATGATCGCGCCCGAGCTCGATCCGGCCTATCGGCGCCGCGTCGCCACCGTGATGCGCTGGCTGCCGCCGTCGGCCGATGCCGATTCCCACCTCGTCGACATCGGCTGCGGCCGGGGTTATTTCATCCACTATTACACGCTGCTGGGCCAGCACGCGATGACCGGCGTCGAGTTCGACGCGCGCATCGCGGGCATGGCGCGGCGCGCGCTGGCCGGCCGCGAACGCGTGCAGATCGTGCGTGCCGCGGCCGGTGCATTGCCGCTGGCCGACCAAAGCTGCTCGGGCGCGGTGATGAGCGAGATCCTCGAACACGTGCCCGATGACGTCGCAGCGTTGCGCGAGGCCTGGCGCGTGTTGCGGCCGGGTGGCGTGGTGGCGGTCACCGTACCGCACGCGCGTTATCCGTGGCTGTGGGATCCGTTCAATCGCACTTTGCAGTGGTTGCGCCTGCCGCCGATTCGCCGTGGGTCGCTGGCCGGCATCTGGGCCGAACACCTGCGGCTGTATGACATCGCCACGCTGCGCGGCGTGGCGCAGCGCGCCGGTTTCGAGATCGAGCAGGAGTGTTCATTCGTGCGCTGGTGCCTGCCGTTTTCGCACAACCTGCTTTACGGCGTCGGCAAGCCGCTGCTCGAATCGGGCTGGCTGCCGAAATCGGCGGCGCTGGTGATCGATCGGCATCGCGTGCCGGACGGCGTTTCCGCCGCTGCTGGCCACGCGCCGGCCGCCGGCGGCCCCAGCCGCCTGGCGCGTGCGCTGCATGCCTTGATGAACGTCGGCGAACGCTGGAACGCCGACGATCAAGGCGTGCACGCTGCTACCGTCAATCTGTGCATCAAGCTGCGCAAACCCGCTTAGCGGGCAAACAGGCCGCGTGCGCCGCGTTGTCACGCGCTCTTAATCCTTCCCCGATAAGCTGAACGGCGACCGGCATCATCGATGCCGGCCAACTGCGCAAACGGACGCATCGCCATGACCTCGGAATTCTCACGGCCGGATCTGCCCGTCGGCGACCGGGAACGATCGATCGACTCCGGCATGCCGCCGTCGCACCGGGCATTCGAGGGTTCCGATGACGAAGCTGCCTGGCAACGGCTTCAGCAGGAATGGATCGATAGCTACGACGAAGAGCTGGAGCTGGAGATCGACGACCGGATCGTGGCCGATCGGGGCGACGCGCAGCAGGACGAGCAAAGCGGCGCTTCGGCGCGCGAGCTGCGGCAGCGCTACTTCCGCGAGCTGCTGCGCTTGCAAAGCGAGCTGGTGAAGCTGCAGGATTGGGTGGTGCACAGCCGCCACAAGCTGGTGGTGCTGTTCGAGGGCCGGGATGCGGCCGGCAAGGGCGGCGTGATCAAGCGCGTGACGCAGCGCCTGAACCCGCGGATCTGCCGTGTCGCGGCGCTGCCCGCGCCCAACGACCGTGAGCGCACGCAATGGTATTTCCAGCGCTACGCGGCGCACCTGCCGGCGGCCGGCGAGATCGTGCTGTTCGATCGAAGCTGGTACAACCGGGCCGGCGTCGAACGCGTGATGGGCTTTTGCACCGACGAGGAATACGAGGAGTTTTTCCGTTCGGTGTGTGACTTCGAACGGATGCTGGTCCGCTCCGGCATCCAGCTCGTCAAGTACTGGTTCTCGATCACCGACGAGGAACAGCATCTGCGCTTCCTGAGCCGCATCCACGATCCGCTCAAGCAGTGGAAGCTGAGCCCGATGGACCTGGAATCGCGGCGGCGCTGGGAGGACTACACACGCGCCAAGGAAATCATGCTGGATCGCACGCACATCGCCGAAGCGCCGTGGTGGGTGGTGCAGGCGGTGGACAAGAAACGGGGGCGGCTGAACTGCATCGCGCATCTGCTGGAGCAGGTGCCGTACCGCGAAGTCGCGCATCCGGCGATCGTACTGCCGCGGCGCGAGTATCACGAAGACTATGTGCGCAAGCCGGTGCCGGCACAGATGATCGTGCCGCAGCGTTACTGAATCGTCACACTAGCGCGCCGTACCGGCTTGCTGCTGGAACCAGGCGATCGTTGCGCTCAGCCCCTGGTCCAGGTCGATCTGCGGTTGCCAAGCTAGCGTAGCGCGCGCCACCGCGATGTTCGGGCAGCGCCGCACCGGATCGTCGGCGGGCAGCGGCATGAAACGCAGCGCCGAGCGCGATCCGCACAGCGCGACGATGCGCCGTGCCAGCGCGGCCACGGTGATTTCCTGCGGGTTGCCCAGGTTGACCGGCCCCCAGGCATCGCTGCCGGCTGCCGCCAGCCGCAGCAGGCCGTCGACGATGTCGTCGACGAAGCAGAACGAACGCGTTTGCGAGCCGTCGCCGTAAACGGTGATGTCCTGGCCGTGCAAGGCCTGCACGATGAAGTTCGACACGACGCGCCCGTCGTTGGCGCGCATGCGCGGTCCATAGACGTTGAACAGACGTGCGATGCGCGCGTCGATGCCGTATTGGCTGCGCCAGGTGGCGAACATGGTTTCGGCGCAACGCTTGCTTTCGTTGTAGCAGGCGCGCGCGCCGACCGGGTTCACGTGGCCCCAGTACGATTCGTGCTGCGGATGCTCGCGCGGATCGCCATAGATCTCGCTGGTCGAGGCCTGCACGATGACGGCGCCTTGCCGGCGCGCCAGTTCGAGCAGGTTCATCGCGCCCAGCACCGAGGCCTTGATCGTCTCCACCGGATGCCGCTGATAGTCGACCGGCGAGGCCGGGCAGGCGAGGTTGATGATCAGCCCGGCTTCGACGTCGAGCGGTTCGGCGATGTCGCGTTCGAGCAGCTCGAAGCCGGCCGCGCCGGTCAATGCAGCGACATTGTCGCGCGTACCCGACAGGAAGTTGTCGACGCCGATCACCCGTGCGCCGCGCGCCAGCAGCGCGGCGCACAGATGCGAGCCGATGAACCCGGCGGCGCCGGTCACCAGCACGCGCCGGCCATCGAAGGGATTGCCGGCGCTCGTAGAGCTGGGGTCGGTCATGGCAGAGGTCATGAAAACCAGGGTGGCGTTCAGCGGCTCGCCGCAGCGGGTTCGTCCAGATCGATGATCAGCGTATCGTCCGAACGATAGGCGATTCGGCCCAGCGAAGCCAGCAGTGCGGCATCGAGTTTCGGATACCGTTCACGCTCGTAGCGGCCGATGACCAGCCAGCGCGCGCCGTAGCGATCGATGATGCGCCGCGCGTCGGCCGCGTCGCGCGTTTCGTAGAGCGCAGCCACGTCGTCGCGTCGCGGCCAGACGCGATCGCCCGAGCCGCGCCAGAGCAACTCGTGCACCGGCCAGCCGAGCACGGCGGCAACGCCGGCATTGATCGAAATGCGCCCCGCAAAGGTATAGCTGTCACCCACCGCTTCGATCAAGGGCCGGTCATCGCGCGCCTGCTGCGCCAGCCAGCGGATCGCGGCCATGTCCTGCGGGTGCGACAGCGCCAGGAAACGCTGGCCATCGAGCGTCCATTCGCGTTCACGCCAGCCGCCGAAGCCGCCTTGCAGTACGAACCAGCCGTAGTACAAGGGCGGCACCAACGTCAGTTCGAGCAGCACGATGGTGGCCAGTCGCGGCAGCCGCCGGCCGGTACGCGCGCCGGCGCGCGCAATCAGCATTGCGATGCCGGCGCAGGCGGCCAGCGTCAGCAGCGTGAACGCCTGGAAGCCAAACTTGAACGCGGTATTGCTGCGATAGTGCTCGGGGCCGTAAATGTCTTTTACGTAGATGAATTCGGGTAGCAGCGCGAACGCCAGACCGAAGCCGGTGAGAACGATCAGCATCCGGTGCTCGGCGCTGCGGGCGATGCCCGGGGGGGCGATGCGCGCCGCGCGCCAGATCAGTACGCAGGCGGCCAGCGCCAGCAAGGCCTGCAGTCCATACAGGATCAGCCACTGCCAGACGGGGGTATGCGAATGCGTGAACCCGAAGCCTGCCGCGAAGCTGCGAAAGCGCAGCAGGAACGGCGCCACCACGATGGCCGACAGCAGCGCCGCGCCGATGCCGTCGGCCAGTCGCGCGCGAATCGCCGCGGCATCGCGCCGGTACAGCGCGGCGCCGAAACGGGCCAGCAGCAAGCTGCCCAGCAGTGCGGCATACATCAGTGCGTCCCAGGCATTGCTCATCGCGAAGGTGCCGACCAGCGCGGCGGCGCCGGCCAGCCAGCCGCGCGCGCCGCTGCGTAGCCAGCCCAGCACCAGCGCCACGAACGACAGCACCAGCGGCAGGTTCAGCAGGTGCGCGTGCAGGTCGCCGACGTAGAAGGCATAGGCCGGAAACTCGTGGATCAGTTTGTCGCCGGTGGGCGGATCGAAGCCGACGAAGCGCGTCGGGTCCGACAGCAGGAAGGCCTGGCGCGGCGCTTCGACCCAGCCGAAATCGACCAGCCAGGGTTTGACGAAGCCATAGAGAAAACCGTGCACGTTGCCGCCCAGCGTCAGCCACAAGGCGGCGACGGCGGCCATCGTGCCGCGCAGCCGTTCGGGCAGTGCGCGCGCCAGTTCGGCGACGACGGCAAAGGCAAGCTGCCAGCACAGCGCGAACAGCGTGGCCAGCATCAGGTTGTAGCCGGCCGCGGGCGGCACGCCGCTCAGGTGGCACAGGAAAGCCGTCAGATAGTGGCCGAAGTAATAGTAGTTGATCGGCTCGCCGGCGAACCAGGGGTCGAACGGCGGCATCATCGACGACAGATACGCGGCGTTGACGAAGCCGAAGTCCATGAACTTTTCCAGCCCGATCAGATCGCGGTTGAAGCCGCGCATGGCCAGATAGAACAGGAACGGCAGGACAAAGCGCAGTTCGGCGGCAAACAGCGTCGGCCAGTCGTGGCGAAGAGCAGGGGTCTGCAATGACCTTGCGCTCGGTTCGGCTCGCGCGCGCAGCCGCGTCCACGCGAGCACGGCGGCCGCCACCGCCAGCGTCGATCCCCAGGCTCCGGCCGTGCCGTTCATCGGGATCCAGTGCGCCATGCTCCACAGCGGATACGCGCATGCCACCAGCATCAAGGGCCGCGCGATCGGCCAGCCCAGGTCGAGCCAGCCGGCGCAGGCAGTGCGCAACGCGCGCCAGCCGATGGCACTGAGCATCAGCAGCACCGCCCACCAGCGCAGCAGCTGCAGGAACGAGCCGTCGGACCAGGGCAGTATCAGTGCGTCCATCATGAGCGCGGCGGCAATGAACGGTGAAAGCGCAGCAACTCGCGCAAGGCCGTGCGGCAGAACGCGATCAGCCGGCGCCAGCGCAACGAGGCCTCGCCGGCGCTGCGCGCGAAATGCTGCACGTCCTGTTCGGCGATGCGCAGGCCGCGGCGGTGCAGATAGACGGTCAGCAGCACCGAAGGAATACGCGGCTGCGGCGGCATCGCGGCGGTCGCTTCCAGGGCCAGCGTGCGCGGCAGCAGCTTGTAGGGCACATTGGCATCGGTGCTGTGCACGCCCAGCAGGCCGCTCAACGCGCCGCGTAACAGCCGGCTGAGCACCAGCCGGTGACGCGGATCATGGCGTCGGCGTCGCACGCCAAGCACGGCATCGTTTTGTCTGGCCAATTGCCAGGTGACGGCGAAGTCTTGCAGGCCGATCTGCCGGTCGCTGTCCAGCAGCAGGCACCAGTCGCCGCGCGCTTCGTGAATGCCGCGTACCAGCGCCGGCCCATGCCCGGCATTGGCTTGCGTCACGACCCGTACGCGCGGATCGCCATCGGCAACGCGCTGCGCGACGGCGCCGGTGGCATCGCGGCTGCCGTCGTCGACGATCACCAGTTCGGCCGACGGCACCACCGCGAATACATGCTCGATGACGTCGTCGATCGCTGCGGCGATGTTCTCGGCCTCGTTGTAGGCGGGCATCAGCACCGACAAGGTGGGAGCGGTTCGTACGCTGCCGGCACTGTCCGATGCGGGTGCTACACTGGCTCGCACGTCGATGCTTTCCTAGAGGGATGGATGATCAAGGCAAGCCGCAACACCTTCGTTCTCGGTGGTGGCGTTACTGGCTTGGCGGCCGGCATTGCTTCGGGGCTGCCGGTGTATGAACGCGAACGGTTCGCCGGCGGTATCTGCGCGTCTTATTATCTGCGCTCGGGTAGCAGCGAACGGCTGCCGGCGGCGCCGGCCGACGGCAACGCATGGCGTTTCGAACACGGCGGCGGCCATTGGATCTTCGGCGGCCATCCCGATGTGCTGGCGCTGCTCGAAACGATGACGCCGGTCGAACGCATCGCGCGCCGCTCGTCGGTGTTCTTTCCCGATGAGCAGCGCTACGTCGGCTTTCCGCTGCAGCACAACCTTGCGCAACTGCCCTCGGCGACGGCGCAGCGCGCGCTCGAAGAGCTGCTTGCCGAGCGTGGCCACGCCGCGCAGACGATGGCGCAATGGCTCGATGAACGTTTCGGGCCGACGCTGGGCGAACTGTTCTTTCATCCGTTTCATGGCGCCTACACGGCCGGTCTGTGGCGCTCGATCGCGCCGCAAGACGGCTACAAGACACCGCTGGATCGCGGCCAAGTGCTGCGCGGCGCGTTCGGGCAGGCGGCGCCGGCGGGCTACAACGTCGACTTCCTGTATCCGCGCGACGGGCTCGATGCATTGATGCGCGCGCTGGCGGCCCAGGCCGATCTGCGCCTGGGGCACGAGATCGTGCGCATCGATGCGCCGCGCCGCGAGTTGCGCTTCGCCGACGGCACCACGCTGGCCTTCGACCGGCTGCTGGCCACCTTGCCGCTGAATCGCCTGATGGCGCTGGCGGGGCTCGACGTGGGCGAAGCGCCCGATCCCTACACTTCGGTGCTGGTGCTGAACATCGGTGCCGTGCGCGGGCCGCGCTGCCCTGACGATCACTGGCTGTATCTGCCGCGCACGCAGGCCGGTTTTCATCGGGTGGGTTTCTACAGCAACGTGGCCGAGCATTTTCTGCCGGCCAGCGTGCGTGGCCGCGGCAGCCACGTGTGCCTGTACGTCGAGCGCTCCTATCCGGGCGGTGCGCGTCCCTCGGCCGACGAGCAGGCCGCCTGCGCGGCGGCGGTCGTCGAAGAATTGCAGCGCTGGGGCTTCATCGAAGAAACGCAGGCGCTCGATGCCTCGTGGGTCGACGTTGCTTATACCTGGCATCGCCCAGGCAATCGCTGGGTCGAACGCTCGATCGCCGCGCTGGCCGAGCACGGCATTCGGGTGGCCGGCCGCTATGCGCGCTGGCACTTTCAGGGAATTACCGATTCGTTGCGCGACGGCCTGCTGGCCGGGCATGCGCTGCGCTTTGCCGCGCAAGCGGAATGAGGCCGACCGCGCGACGCGGGCATCGCGGTCAGCCGGCGAGGATCAGTGGCGGCGCGTCGAGCGCAAGCCGAGCCAGGCCACCAGCGCCACCAGCAGGTGCATTGCCACCAGGCTCGCCATCGATCCGCTGGGTACCTGCACCGGCGTAGGCGTGGCGTAGGGCGTGATCGTCGCGGTGATCTGCAGCGTCGGCGTGCTGGTGTTCGTCGAGGTCAGCAGGGGGGTGACCGTCGGCGTATTGGTTGGCGTGAAACTGGGGGTGATCGTCGGTGTATTGGTCGGCGTGAAAGTGGGAGTGACGGTCGGCGTATTGGTCGGGGTGAAAGTGGGGGTCGGCGTGGGCGTATTGGTCGGCTGCGCCTGTACGCGCTGCGCATGCATACCCATCGCAAAGACCGTTGCCAGCACCAGCGCGCCCGTCATCTTGCCGATTGCCTGGGCACCGCTTTGCCGCCGGCTGTGCAGCGGTGCGGCCGCAATCGGCAGGCGGCGCTCAGAAAAAGCGAGGCGGCCGACGTCATTCATGGTGTTGGACATTTTGCATCATCCCCGGGTTATCCGACCAGTATAATTCGACGCTCAGCAAGTCTACAAGCGACCCGCCGCGCTGCGCGCGGGATTTCATGAATTGGGTCACAGCGGCCCTGGCTTGGCTGGAGATGCGATGGCGAGCGTGTTTCACGCCTCGTTGAAACCGATACTCGGCGACCCCCCTGATTCATGGGGGTCGACGCGAGTCGCCGCCGTCTTCATCGCTTTTTCCTTCTGCCACGCTACGTGATGACACGTGCCGGTGGCCTGGCTTCGCCGGTGCTCAGGCTGGCGGCGATCGTCGCGATCCTGATCGTCGGCGCTTTTTTCCGCTTCAGCGGCCTGAACTGGGACGACGCCAGCCAGCCGCATCCCGACGAGCGCTACATGAACCAGGTCACCAGCGCGCTGCATGGCGGCGTGCTGGTGCCGGCCGGCGCCGACGAGGCGGCGCGGGCCGCGCATCGGGCCGAATGCCTGGCGCGTCATCGCGCTAGCGACGGGGTCGGCGGCTGGTTCGATACGCGTTGCAGCGACCTGAATCCGGCCAACGTCGGCTATCCGGGCTATCCCTACGGCCAACTGCCGCTGGTGGCCGTTCGTCACCTAGCCGAAGCGGCCGCCGCACTCAGCGGCCGGGCCGATGCCGCCCGCTACGACGGCATCGCGCTGGTGGGCCGCGTGTTTTCGGTGATCGCCGATCTGATCAGCATCGCGGCGATCGTGCTGCTCGGCCGCTTGCTGTGGGGATTGCGCATCGGGCTGCTGGCCGCATTGCTGTATGCGCTGTCGGTGCATGCCATCCAGGTCGCGCATTTCTGGACGGTGGATGCGGCGGCCACGCTGCTGGCGACCTGGAGCCTGCTGTTTCTGGTGCGATTGGCGCGCTTTGCACGGCCCGGCGATGCGCTGGCTTTCGGCGTGGCTTGCGGTCTGGCTTTGTCGAGCAAGATCAGTGTGCTGCCGCTGGTCGCGCTGCTGCCGATCGCCGCGTTGCTGGCGCCTTTGCGCACGCGCTTCGTCGAGCCGCCGGGCTGGGGCACGCGCGCTGCTTTGGCGCTGCCGGCGCTGCTGCTCGGGCTGGCCGGGACGGCGCTGGCGTTCCGGCTCGCCTCGCCGTATGCGTTCAATGGCCCCGGGCCGTTCGATCTCGGCCTGTCGCCGGCTTTCATCGAACAGGTGGCGGCGTCGCGCCGGCTTGCCTCGGGCGTCGTCGACGTGCCGTCGAACTGGCAGTGGCTGGCGCGCAGCGCCTGGTTCGCGCCCGGCCGCGACATGCTGGTCTGGGGGTTGGGGCCGCTGGCCGGAGCCGCCGCGCTGGTGGGTATGTGCGTGGCCGGCTGGCGGCTGCTGCGCGCCGTCACGCCGATGCAGCGCGCGCGTGCCATCGTCTGGTGCTGGGTGGCCGGGTACTTCTTCTGGATGGGGCAGCAGTGGGTGGCGTCGATGCGCTACTTCCTGCCGATCTATCCGGCGCTGTGCCTGCTGGCGGCGGCGTGGCTGGGGCAATGGTGGCGGGCGCGGCGGGTGGCGAGCGCGGCGGGCCGCTGGTGGCCGGCCGTGGGCATTGCACTGGTCGTCGGCAGTTCGTTGGCCTGGGCGCTGGCGTTTCGGCCGGTGCACACGACGCTGCACCCCTACGTGGCAGCCACGCATTGGATCCTGCGTCATGTGCCGGCCGGTGTATCGGCGTCGTTGCCGGGTGCTGACCGGGCGCTGCTGATCAACTGGCCTGCCGCCGGTTCCTTCGGCGACGGCATTGCACCCGCGCTCGCCGCCAGGACCTTCGCGCCGGCCAGTGGCACGATCGACCGGCTGCGGCTGCATCGCGTGGCGCTCGAGCGCGCATCGGTCGACGGCGCGCCGCCGCGCATATTGCTGCGGCTGCTCGATGCCGACGGCAAGCCGATCGCCACCACCGCGCGCGAGCCCTTGCCTTTGGACGCGCAAGCCCCGACGCCGGCGCGCCTGCACGGCATCGAGTTGAAGCTGGTCGCGCCGGTGACCCTGCAGGCCGATGCGCTGTACCAGTTGCAGGTCGAGGTCGACGGCGGCGTGATCGGCTTGTCCGGCTCGTCGATCGCGCAGGAAGGGCCATGGAACGATAGCGTGCCGACGCGCGTGCCGTGGTTGAGCTCCGAGGTGGCGCTCGCTGCCGATGCGCCGTCGGGCACGGCGAGCCGTTTTGCGCCGAAGCTCGATGCATTCGCCGAGCGTTTCTACCGTTCGGTCGATCTGCTGATGGTCGGCAATGACGATGCCGACAAGCGGCGCCGGCTGCTCGACGGGCTCGACGACAGCGAATGGCTGGTCGTGCCGAACAATCGCTTCTACGGCGCGATGCAATGGAACCCGTTGCGCTTTCCGTTGTCGATCGCCTTTTACGATGCGCTGTTCGACGGCTCGCTGGGCTTCGCGCGGCATCGTGTCGTGGCATCGATGCCGCGGCTGGCCGGCATCGAGATCCGCGATCAGGTGCTGCCGCGGCCCGGCGAAGGCGTGACCCCGCGCCGCGCGCTGATGGCCTGGGCGCCCGAGGAAGCGTTCAACGTCTACGACCATCCCACTGTTTTCATCTTTCGCAAGAGCGATGCGTATTCACGCGAGCGGGCCGAGCGCTTGTTCGCCGGCATCGAGCTGACGACGATCGACGAGGCGCTGAACGCGCCGGCGCCGCAGGGGGCAGGGCGCATCGATTGGCCGACGCTGGCCGCGCGCGGCGCACCCGATGGCCTGCTGCTGCGCGAGGCGACGATGCCGGCGGGGGACGCAGCCAGCCGTTTCCCTCAGGGCACGGCCCAGACCTTTGCCGCGATACTGCTTTGGTACCTGTGCTCGCTGCTGCTCGGCGTGATCGCCTGGGCATGGCTGGCGCCGGCCTGCGCCGGGCTGGCCGATCGCGGCTGGGGCATCAGCCGTGTCGCCGGGCTGGCACTGCCGGCCTTTGCTGCCTGGCTGCTGGCGCAGCTTGGCGTGCCGGCGTGGAGCCGCGGCGGCCTGTTCGTGATCGTGCTGCTGCTGGCCTTGCCCGCGGCCCGGCAGTGCCGGCAAGCGTGGCGCACGCGTCGCCACGCAGCGGCAAACGAGGCGGCCCTTGCCTTGCCCTCGCGCCGGTACCTGCTCGCCTTCGAAGCCGCGTTCGTCGCGCTGTTTGCGATCGGCCTATTGCTGCGGCTGGCGGCCCCGGATCTGTGGGCGCCGGTGCTGGGCGGCGAAAAACCGATGGACTACGCGCTGCTCAACGCGGTGCTGGGCAGCGCCACGTTCCCGCCGGCTGACCCGTGGTTCAGCGGCGGCCGCGTCAATTACTACTACTTCGGCTGGGTGCTGGCGGGCGTACCGATCAAGCTGCTCGGCGTGGCGCCGGCAACGGCGTTCAACCTGGCGCTGGCGAGCTGGTTCGCGATGACCGGCATGGCCGCCGCCGCGCTGGCCTGGAACGTCTGCCGTATCGCTGCGCTGCCGCTCGGTCGTCGTGCCGCCTGCATCGGTGCCGGCGCGGCGCTGGTGGCTACGGTGCTGCTGGGCAACCTCGATGGACCGCGCGCGTGGTGGCCGAGTCTTGAGGCGGCAGCGGCTGCGATCGACGCCGACCCCGGCGCGCCGGCTGGGGCGGGCACCTCGGGTGCGTCGGGCGCAGTGATGCGCGCGCTGCTAGCCAGCGCCGAGCGCTGGTACTGGGCACCGTCGCGAACGGTCGCCGAGCGCGCCGGCAATGGCGCCGAGATCAACGAGTTTCCGGCGTTCTCGTTTCTGTATGGCGACCTGCATCCGCATCTGCTGGCGATGCCTTTGCAATTGGCGCTGTTGACCTTGATGCTGGCGATGATCCGTCTACCGCTGCCGGGGGCGCGATCTTCCGCTTGCGCAAGCGTGCATGGCAGCGCCGGTGCAAGCGCATCACCGAACCGTTCGGCACCACCGCGCATCTTCGCCGCCTCGATCGGAGCGCTGACGTCGGCACTCGCCTTCACTGGCGTCGGCATCGCGCTCTTGCGCATGACCAACAGCTGGGATTGGCCGCTGTATCTGCTGTTCGGCCTGCTGGCCGCGGGGCTGGCCGGTTGGCGCTTGCCGCCGGCATGGCGCTGGCCATCGCAGGCGCCTGCAGCAGGCGGCGAATCTTGGGTGCAGGCCGCGGCCGCAGCCCTTGCGCTGTTCGTCGTGCAACTGCTGGCGGCGTGGCCGTTCAGTGCCCTGTTCGCCACCGGTTCGGTGGGGCTCTCCTGGTATGGCGGTTCGCGCACCTCCTTGTCGAGCTGGCTGCTGATGCACGGCTGGTTCATCGCTGTGCTTGTTTTGTGGGCGTGGCATCTGTCACGTACCGGCCCGCGCACTGTCCCAGGCCTTGCCACGGGCGTAACCAATGGCACGATCGCGGGCCCAATCGCGGGCATTACCGCGCCCGAACCATGGCCGTGGCTGCCGCGCGGCTTGCGCCTGCTGCGCTGGCTCGGTCTGGGCTATACGCTCGCGGCCTTGCTCTGGCATTGGTTCGTGCCGGCCGCGACCGTACCCGCGTTCGCCCTGCAGATGGCCTTGCTTGCCTGGTTGCTGGAACTGGCCTGGCGCTGGCGTGACCGAACCGGCACGCTGCTCGGTCTGCTGGCCGGCGCGGCCGGCTGCGCCATCGCGTTCGGCGTCGAATGGCTGGTGGTCGGGCAGGACATGGGGCGCATGAACACCTTCTTCAAATTCCATCTGCAGAGCTGGCTGTTGCTGGCCGTGGCTGCCGGTGTGGCGATCGCGCATCTGGCGGCGCTCGGTCGCGCTGCACGTCCCGCGCTTGCGCTGGTCCTCATCACCGCTCTGCCGGCGCTGGCCTTTCTGCCGCTCGGCGCGATCGGGAAGATGCAGAGCCGCTTCGATGCGTCGGCCCCATGGACACTGAACGGCGAGGCGTTCCTGGAATATGCGCGCTTGAATACCGGCAACGCGACGATCGCGCTGGCCGGCGATGCGCAACTGATCGACTGGCTGCGCCGGCACGGGCGGCCGCACGACGTGATCCTGGAAGCGCAACTGCCCGAATACCGCTGGGGCAGCCGCATCGCGTCGTTCACCGGCCTGCCGACGTTGCTCGGCTACCGCCATCATCAGACGCAGCAGCGGCCGTTGCCGGCGCTGGGCCAGGCGATCGAGCTGCGCCGGCGCAACGTTGCTGCACTGTATGAAGCGGCCGACCCGCAGCGCGTCATCGAAACGCTGCGCCATTACCGCGTCCGTTTCGTCGTCGTTGGCGCGCTCGAACGCGCCGTCTATCCGGCCGCCGGGCTGGCCAAGTTCGCCGCGCTGGCGCAGGCCGGCGCGTTGCGCGTGGCGTTCAGCGCCGGCGACGATCTCATCTACGAGTTGCCGGGAATGCTCTTATCGCCGGAGACGGGCGAGCCGGTTCGCGGGCCGGCTTGGTGAGGCGCCGCGCCGTCATCCGGAAAGCGCTCGCGCACCAGATACAAGGGCCGCTGCTTGACTTCACCATATATGCGGCCGACATATTCCCCGATCACGCCGATGCCCAGCAGCTGGATGCCGCCGAGGAACAAACTGATCACGATCAGCGACGCATAACCGGGCACGTCGACGCCTTGCACCAGCGTGCGCACGACGATGAACGAGGCGTACAGAAACGCCAGGCCGGCAATCGCCACGCCGCAATAGATCCAGAAGCGCAGCGGCGCGGTGCTGAAGCTCAGCATGCCGTCGAGCCCGAAATCGACCAGCCCGCGCAGCGTGAACTTGCTGGCGCCGCTGCTGCGCGCGCCGCGCACGTAGTCGACCGAGGTGGTCGAAAAGCCCAGCCACGCGAACATGCCCTTGAGGAAGCGCCTCCGTTCGGGCAGCAGCAGCAGCGCATCGACCACCTTGCGGTCGAGCAGCCGGAAATCGCCGACGTCGTCGGGTAACGGCGTATCGGCCAACCGATTGTGCAGCCGGTAGAACAGACGGCTGCCGAGCCGCTTCCAGTAACCATCGCCGTCGCGCGCCGTGCGCCGCGCCAGCACCACCTCGAAGCCTTCGCGCCAGCGCGCCACCAGCTCGGGGATCAGTTCGGGCGGGTCTTGCAGGTCGGCATCGATCGGCACCACTGCGTCGCCGCGCGCTTCCTGCAATCCGGCGGTCAGCGCGGCTTCCTTGCCGAAGTTGCGCGACAGGTCGATCACCCGGAAGCGCGCGTCGGCGCGTGCGGCGGCCAGCAGCATCGGCCAGGTCGCGTCGCGGCTGCCGTCGTTGACGCAGATGATCTCGACTTCCATCTGCAGGTCGTGCACGGCGTCAGCCGCGGCGCGCACGCGCCGGCAGAACGTTTCGACCGCGGCTTCCTCGTTATAGAAAGGGGCGACTATCGAAAGCAGCGGCAGATCCGGCGAACGTCGGTCCATCTGAACAGATCCTGGTATCCGGCGCCCACGTATGTCCACTTCGAAGGCCGGCGTGCGTCGATAGTCTAACCGCCGGCCTGGGCCGGCGTGCCGCGCAGGTTCTTCGCCTGTTCGGACACCAGCGCCCGGAACCAGCGCTGCCGCGGGTCGTGGTTGGTGCGTTCGTGCCAGTACAGCCCGCCGTATAGCGGCGGCATGACCAGCGGCGATGCAAGGACGCGTAGCGGCAGTTCGCGGCTGACCGTTCGAGCGAGCTGCTCGGGCACGGTGGCGATGGCATCGGAGTTGGCCACCACCCAAGGCACCGTCAGAAAACTCTGCGTGATCATGGCCACGTTGATGCGCCGCGCAGCATGAAGCTCGGAGGTGGCCGTCAGCGAGGACTTGCCGCGCGCACGATGCCGGCCGGGCGCAACGGGCAGGCCAAGATACTGTTCGAGCGTCAACTGGCCGAGGTCGGCATCCGGGCCGGCGGCGCGCAGCGCGGCGGCGGGCCGCACGTGAGCCAGATCGAAGAAATCCTTCAGCCGCAGCCGCCGGCCGATTGCCGGGTGCCCGCGGCGGGCCAGGCATACGAAGCGGTCTTCGAACAGCTTGGCAACGCGTAGTCCGGGCCATGGGTCGTGCACCCAGCCGATGCGCAGATCGACCTCGCCGCTTTCGAGCATGCGGCGGGCCGCCGCCGGATCGGGCGGCCGCAGTTCGAGGCGCACGCCCGGCGCCACTTCGCGCAGCTTGGCGAACAGGCGCGGCGCCAGCGCCACTTCGAAATAGTCGGCGATGGTGAGCACGAAGGTCGATCGTTCATCTTCCGGCCGGAACGTGCCTGGCGGCGCCGACAGACGCTTGATGCTTTGCAGCGCCAGGCGCGCGGTGTCGTGCAGTGCCAGCGCTCGCTGGGTCGGCACCATCTCGCCGCGCCCGCGTACCAGCAAGGGATCGCCGAAACGCTTGCGCAGCCGCGCCAGCGCATGGCTGACGGTGGGCTGCGACAGGCCCAGATGTTCAGCGGCACGGGTCACGCTGCGCAGGTCGAGCAGCGCGACCAGGCAACGCAGCGACGGCAGGTCGATATCTTCATGCATGGCAAGCATGAAGCATATGCGGCGCAGCACATGGACGCAATCGACAAGGGATATCTATATTTTTTCAACGGAAGGAAATGAATGCCGAAACGAGGAGGAGGCGTCGATGCTGTCGCGGGAGAAGAACGAGCTGCTGTGCCGTGTGGGACCAGGCACGCCGATGGGCGAGGTTTTTCGGCGTTTCTGGAATCCGATCTGTCTGGCTTCGCAGGTTCCGGAAAAACGCGATCCGCTGCGCGTCGAAATCCTTGGCGAACACCTGGTGGCGTTTCGCAATGCCGCCGGTGAGATCGGGCTGCTGCCCGAGGCCTGTCTGCATCGCAGCGTATCGCTGGCGCTCGGCCGGGTCGAGAGCGACGGCATCCGCTGCCTGTATCACGGCTGGAAATACGCGATCGACGGCAGGGTGGTCGACCTGCCGAACGCGCTGCCCGATGCGCAGCCGACACTGCGCAGCCGCAGTTATCCGGTGCGCGAAGCCGGCGGATTGGTCTGGGCCTATCTGGGGCCGCCCGAGAAACAGCCGCCGTTTCCGCGCTGGCCTTTCTTCAAGGTGCCGGTGGCGAACATGCGCGTGAACCGGATCAATGCCGACGTCAACTACATGCAGCAGCTGGAAGGCGGCACCGACTCATCGCACGTCGGCATTCTGCACACCAATTTCGCGCGCCCGGGCTGGGAGCGCGGCGAATTCTCGGCCAATCCCGATACCGACAATCCGGCAGCGCTATCGACCGCCGATCTCGCTCCGACGCTGGACCTCGAAGATACCGACTTCGGTTTCCACTATGCGGCCATGCGCGAGCTGCCCGGCGATGCGGACGGCCTGCACAACGTGCGCATCGTGCCGATCGTGATGCCGTCGACGCGCATCATTCCGTCGGTTGCGCTGCAGTTCGTGATCTTCGAGGTGCCGATGAACGACACGCGCACCGCTACTTTCGGCGTTACGTTCCGGCCCGACGGCGGGCCGGTGGACCAGTGGAAGCTCAATGAGGCCAGCGGCCGCCACGATCCGGCGCTGTTCTGTGAGCAGACCAACCGCTATCTGGGCAGCTGGGCCAACAACTTCGGCCAGGTGCGCGAGAACATGGACCGCGATTGGAGCGGCATCCATGGCGTGGTCATGGAAGACATGGCGATGCAGATGACGCAGGGGCCGATTGCCGACCGCAGCGTCGAGCACCTGCTGGCTGCCGACAAGGCGGTGGTGCGGGCGCGCCAGCAACTGCTCGAATCAGCGCAGCGCGTTGCCGAGGGCAAGGATCCGATCGGCGTGCATGCCGATCTGTCGGCGGTGATGGGCTGTGACAGGAGCGTTCCGCCGTCGACGCGATGGCAGGAACTGGTTCCCGGCCATCCTGCCCGAACGACCTGATCTACACAGCGGCGCGACGCAGTGTCGTCGCCGTCCAACATCACAGGAGGAGACAATCATGAAACCGGTTTGCAATCCCGTTTCGGTGGATTTGGCCGGCCGCCGCGCGCTGCTGCATGGCGCTACGGCGCTGCTGGCCTGTGCCGCGCTGCCGCTGGCCCCCGCGGCGCTGGCCAGCGGTTATCCCGACAAGCCGATCACGATCATCGTGCCGGTCTCGGTCGGCGGGCCCGCCGACGTGATGGTGCGCGCCATGGCGCAAAAAATGAGCGAGCGCATGGGCGTGCCGGTGACGGTCGACAACAAGCCGGGGGCGGGCGGCCTGATCGCCACCGAAGCCGGCATTCGCGCCAAGCCCGACGGCTACACGATCCTGATGATCAATTCGGGGCTGGTGATGATGTCGGCGACGCAGCCGAAGAACATCCGCTTCGACATCCACAAAGACCTGCAGCCGATCACCTATGCGGTACGCATCCCGATGGCGATCATGAGCAACGCATCGGCGCCGTTTCGCACGCTCGATGAGCTGGTCAAGTATTCGAAGGAAAACCCGGGCAAGGTATCGGTTGGCGTCACGCCCGGCCTGGGCGGTTCGGCGCACCTGGCGCTGGAACGGATGAAGCTCAGGGACGGCATGAACGCGGTGGCGGTGCCTTACAAAGGCAGCTCGCTGGCGGTGCAGGCGCTGCTGTCCAACGAGGTGTCGGTGATCATCGATACGCTGTCGGGCGCGGCCGCGCAGCTCGAAGCCGGCAGGCTGCGCGGCTTTGCCATCCTGTCGGAATCGCGTTCGCCCCGCTACCCATCGATTCCCACTATCGGCGAAGCGGGCTTTCCTGGCTACGAGGCCGATACCTGGAACGGCTTCGCGCTGCCGGCCGGCACGCCCAGAGAGGTGGTCGATCGACTGCATCGCGAGATCACCACGACCATCGAGTTGCCCGACGTGAAGTCGCGCGTGCTGGCCGTTGGCCTGGAACCCGCCTTCAATACCCCCGAGCAGTTCGCGGCCAACCTGCGCAATGGCATCGAGCTGTGGACCAAAGTCGTGCGGGATGCGAAACTGAGTTTCGATTGACGACCAAGCCGGAGGCCGCTCATGCAGACTGCCACTTCCAGTGCCGGTGATCGGCAAGCGCGCGTCGCCGGCCTGTTGCGCGAAATCGCGGCGATCGGGCCGGTGTTCGATCCGGGCGTGCTGGCTCGTACGCGGGCGCTGTACCAGTCCGCGTTCGATCCACCGCCGGCCGGCGCGGCGGTCGACGTCCAGCTCGACCTGGCCTATGGGCCGCACGAACGCCATCGCCTCGACCTGTATCGGCCACGCGGCAAGGCCTCGCCGCCGGTGGTCGTGTTCATCCACGGCGGCGGTTTCGTTGCCGGCGACAAGCGTGGCGACGATCAGTTCTACCGCAACGTGGGCGAGTTCTTCGCCCGCAACGGCTTTGCCGCCGCGCTGTGCAACTACCGATTGGCGCCGGCTTTTCCCTGGCCGGCCGGCATGCTCGACGTCGGCAGCGCCATCGACTGGATCGCGCTGAACGCGCGCTCGCTGGACGTCGATGCGCGCCAGTTGTTTGCGATCGGGCAATCGGCCGGCGCCTGCCACCTGGCCGGCTACCTGTTCGACAAGGCCAGCGCGGCAGCGGCCAACGTGCGCTTGCGCGCTGCGATGCTGCTGAGCGGCACCTACCGCCTGATCGAGCCGCTGGGCCCCGGGCCGGCGGCCTATTTCGGTACGGCCACCGAGCTGTACGAGCACCGTTCGCCGATCGTGCATCTGCGCAACAGCGAAGTGCCGCTGTTCATCGGCGTGGCCGAGTTCGATCCGCCCGGCATGGCGCGGCACAGTTTCGACCTGGCGATGGCCGTGACGATGCGCGACCGCAAGAGTCCGGTATTCGCCTGGATGGCCGGACACAACCACGTCTCGACCGTGCACAGCCTGGGCAGCGTGCAGACCGACATGGGCGAGCAGTTGCTCGGTTTTCTGGCGCGCCACGCGGCGTAGCCGGCTTCAATCGCGTGCGCCGGCCGGCCGCTCGCCGGCTGCACGCACCATGAAATCGATGAAGGTCGAGATGGCGCGTGTGTGCTGGCGGCTGGGCATGTACAGCATGAACATCTGCGAGCCGAACAAGCTCAGCCGCCATTGTTCGAGCAGCCGCAGCACGCTGCCCTGGCGCAGATCGTCGGCCACCAGATAATCGGGTACCAGCCCGATGCCGATGCCGGCCAGGATTGCCTGGCGCACGAAGAAAAAGTTTTCCGAGATCAGCGTCGGCTCGATCACCACTTCGTGGCGCCGTTCGTTCAGGTAGGCCGAAACGCGCAGTTGCTGGCCCACCGCGTTCGACGTCACCACGCGCGCCGTGCGCAGCGCATCCAGGTCGCGCGGTAGCTCGTGCTGCTGGGCATAGTCGCGCGCGGCGCAGGCGATGAAGGTCACCGGCCCGAGCCGGCGCGCCACCAGCGATTGCGGCGGCTCCGACATCACGCGAATGGCGACGTCGACCTCGTCGCGCAGCAGGTCTTCGATGCGGTTCTCGAAGATCACGTCGAGCACGATGTCGGGATAGCGACGCTTGAACGACAGCAGCGGCTCGGCCAGCACCAGTTGCCCGTAGCCGCTGGGCACGCTCACGCGCACCCGCCCGCGCAGGCTGCGGCCCAGCGTGGTCACCGTTTCGCGCGCCGCGCGCAGCTCGTCTTGAATGCGCCGGCCGTGCTCGTACAGGCGCAGCCCGACTTCGGTAGGCTCGGCGCGGCGCGTCGTGCGGCGCAACAGCTGCACGCCGGCGGCGCGTTCCAGCCGCTGCAGGTGATAGCTGACGTTGGCGCGCGTCATCTTCAGCCGGCGCGCCGCCTCGCTCAGATTGCCGGCTTCGACGATTTCGACGAACAGCGTCAGCGACTCGGTGTCCATGGGGTAGGGGCTGGATTGTCAAATAATGATTGACAAAGTGTCAATCGGATTTGAGATTGTCAAGCACTTCAAACGATACAACAATCCGGTACCTGCAGCGCGCCCGCGGCCGTTGCGCCTTTTCCCATTGCAAGAGACTGACCATGGCCGTCGATCACGAATCCTTTGAACTCCTGCTCGCCTCGGTGCAGCGCTTCGTGCGCGAGCGGCTGATGCCTGCCGAAGACCTCGTCGAGGAAACCGACGACGTGCCGGCCGACATCGTCGACGACATGAAGCAGCTCGGCCTGTTCGGCCTGTCGATTCCCGAGGAGTACGGCGGCATCGGGCTGTCGATGACGCAGGAATGCCGCGTCGTGCATGAATTGGGCCAGACGGCGCTGGCGTTCCGTTCGGTGTTCGGCACCAACGTGGGCATCGGTTCGCAGGGCATTCTGATCGACGGCACCGAAGCGCAGAAGCAGCAATACCTGCCGGCGGTGGCCAGCGGCGAGCTGATCATGTCGTTTGCGCTGACCGAACCCGATGCCGGTTCCGACGCCGCCTCGCTGAAGACGCGCGCGGTGCTTGACGGCGACAACTATCTGATCAGCGGCAGCAAGCGTTTCATCACCAACGCGCCGCGCGCCGGTGCCTTCACGTTGATGGCGCGCACGGGCGAATCCTGCGCTGGCGGCATTTCGGCGTTCATCGTGCCTGCCAGACTGCCCGGCATCGTGCTCGGCAAGCCCGACAAGAAGATGGGCCAGCGCGGCACCAAGACCTGCGACGTGATGCTCGACAGCGTCGCGGTGCCGGCCGCGAACATCATCGGCGGCGTGCCGGGGCGCGGCTTCAAGACCGCGATGAAGGTGCTCGAGCGCGGCCGCCTGCATATCTCGGCGCTGGCCTGCGGCATGGCGCAGCGCATCCTCGACGAAGCCGCCGCCTATGCCGCGCAGCGCAAGCAGTTCGGCCAGCGCATCGGCGATTTCCAACTGGTGCAGGCGATGCTCGCCGATAGCCAGGCCGAGCTGTATGCCGGCTGGTCGATGGTGCAGGATTGCGCGCAGCGCTACGATGCGCGCGCCGAAGCCGGTGGCGGCCTGGATCGCGACCTCAGCATGCGCGCCTCGTGCGTGAAGATGTTCTGCACCGAGATGGTCGGCCGCGTCGCCGATCGCGGCGTGCAGATCCACGGCGGCTCGGGCTACATGAACGAGTACAAGGTCGAGCGCTTCTACCGCGACGTGCGGCTGCTGCGGCTGTACGAGGGCACGACGCAGATCCAGCAGATGATCATCGGGCGCGAGCTGATTCGTCAGCAGGTGGAGTAAGCGCGGCGCCGGCCTGCAGTTGCGCGGCGTGGCTAGCGATCTGCGCGCGCGATTTCAGGCCCAGCTTGCGCAGGATGTTCTTCACGTGCGTCTCGATCGTCAGTTCGCTGAGGAACAGCTCGGCGGCGATCTGCTTGTTGGTCTTGCCGGTGGCCACCAGCGCCACCACTTCCATCTCGCGCGTGCTGACCGGATGACCTAGCGCCCGGCGCGGCGCCGTGCAGGCCAGCCGCAGCCCGCGCTTGCGCAAACGCTGGCTGACCATCGCCACGTCCCTGGCGGCGCCGATCGCGTCGAACGCGGCGCCGGCGCGGGCCAGTTCGGCGGCGGCGTCATCGGCCCGGCCCAGCGCATCGAGCGCATCGGCCAGATCGACGCGCGCCCGCGCGGCATCGTAGGGGCGGCGCGCCTGTTCCCAGTGCGCGATTGCTTGTTCCAGCTCGCTACAGGCCGGCGCCGCTTCGTCACGCAGCAGCCGCAGCAGCGCGCCGACGTGCGTCACCGCCGCCTCGGCGGGGCGCAGCGCGCCTTTCTGCAGCGAGCGGATGGAGCCGATCAGCGCCGCCGCCTTGTCAGCCAGGCCGGCACGAGCCGCCGCTTCGGCCGCCAGCGGCAGCATCTGCGGATGCAGCGAATAAAAGCTCAGCGGCTCGAAGCGGTTGGTGTGCGCCAGCAGCGCGTCGATGCGCTCCAGCGCGCGCAGGTAGCGTCCGTCGAGAAAATCCACGTACGCGGCGGCCGCGCCGACCGCGACGAACGAACGCATCTCGGTCTTGCCAAAGTCGTCGATCATCTGCTCGGCCTGCGCCAGATGCCGGCGCGCGGCGGCGCTGTCGCCGGCCATCCGGTAGGCGACGGCGACGAAGGCATGCGAGCGCGGCAGGATCGTGCCCTGGCCGATCGAGCGGTCGATGGCGATGGCGCGTTCGCCGATCTCGATCGCTTCGCGCAGCCGTCCCAGCAGCGCATAGCGTTCGATGCGGATCGACAGCGGCCACGATTCGAGCGCCACCGCGTGCATGCGCGAGGCGATGCGGCTGCATTGCTCGCAGTGCTGTTCGAAGGTTTGCAGGTCGCCGTCATAACGCAGCAGCGCCGCCAGCGTGTAGTGAGCCAGATAGGCCGCGCCCGGGTACGGCAATGCTTCCGACAAGGCCACTGCCTTGCGGCCGGCCTGCATGGCGGCGCGCTGCTCGCCGCGATAGCCGTGCGCCAGGCACAGCACGATGTGCACGCGCGCGGCCAGCTCGGGCTGCGCTTCGTCGTCGACCTGCGCCAGCACGCGGGCGGCCTCGGCCATTGCGCCGGCGACGTCACCCTGGCGCGCCTTGCTTTGCGCATACTCCTGCCGCAGCAACGCGCCCGCGACGCCGGCGGCGGCGCTGCCGGGGTCGTCGATGCCGAGCTGCAGCTCGGTGATCGCGGCGCCTTCGTGGCCGGCCTGCCACAGAGCGCGCGCCATGCAGCGCCGCAGCGAGGCACGCTCGCCGTCGTCGGCCAGCGGCAGCGCCGTGCGCCACGCCGTTACCGCCTGCTCGAACTTGCCCAGCCGCTTATAGGATTCGCCCAGGTTCAGGTAGAGCTGCGGCAGCGACACCTGCGCCTGCGGCGAGGCGGTGGCCACGCGCAGCGCGCTGCTCAGCAGCGCCACCGCTTCATGATTGCCGAACACCGACACCGCGTCGTCGGCGGCGCGCAGCAAGTACGGCAGCGCTTCATGCTGGCGGTCCTGCGCGGCGCCGGCCACCAGGTGCAAGGCGACCTGTGCCGCATCGGTGCTGTCGCCGCCGCGCATCAGCTCATCGGCGATCAGGCGATGCAGATACTGGCGGCGCGCCGCACCCATCGTGCGATAGACAGTGGCTTGCACCAGCGGCTTGTGAAACTCGTAGACGATGTCGGCGCCGTTGACCACCTCGTTCAGGAAGCGCTGCGCGGTCAGTACGTCGAGCGCGTTGAGCAAGCGCTCCTCGTCGAAGCCGGTCACCGCCCTGAGCAGCGGATAGGCGATATGCGCCTCGATCACCGCGGCGATGGTCAGCACGCGCCGCGCGTCGTCGTCGAGCTCGCGCAGCCGCTCACCGATCAGCGAGCCGATCGATCCCGGCAGCGCGTCGCGCTGGGCGTCGGCGCGCGGCGGTGCGCCGCCGTCCTTGACTAGCGCATGCTTGAGGTATTCCCAGATGAACAGCGCATTGCCTTGCGTGCGTGCGTGAAGCTGCTGCACGTCGACCTCGGGCCAGGGCGCGCCGGTGCCGTGCGCGACGATCGCCGCAGTCGCAGCCACGCTGAGCGGCGCCAGCGCCATCGTCTCGGCCAGCCCCAGCGTCTGCAACGAGGCGATGCATTGGCTCAATGCACCGCCGGCCGGCGTCTCTTCGGCACGATACAGGCCGATGATCAGTACGCGTGCGCCCTGCACGCTGCGCACGACGCTGTGCAGGATCTCGATCGAGCTGGCGTCGGCCCATTGCAGATTGTCCAGCGCCAGCACCACCGGCGAGATGCTCGCCAGCCGCGAGATCAGCGCCGACATCTGGCCGAACAGCCGCGTCTGTTCCGAGCCGATCTCGCTCGGTCGCAGCGCTTCGGCGTGCAGCGAGAACTGGTCGCTGACCGCCGAGAACAAGCGCCGCAGATCGGTGCTGTCGCCCAGCACGTGCAGCAGGTCGCGTCGGCGCAGCGAGCGCAGATGAAAGTCGAGCGCATCGACCCAGACCGCATACGGCGTATTGGCCGTGGCCGAAAACGCGCGGCCGCACAGGAACTGCACGCCTTGCGGATGCCGGCGCCGCAGTTCCTCGACCAACCGGCTCTTGCCCGCACCGGCCTCGGCGCTGATCGCGACGCAGCGTGCTGCTGACTGGCAGGCGGCGGCCAGATGCCGTTCCAGCGCCTCGATTTCCTGCTGGCGTTCGAGGAACGGACTCTGGAAGTTGGTCGAGCGCATCGCCGGTGCTGCGTCGGTCAGATGATGCGCTGCTCGCGCAGCGTGCGCAGCTCGTCGTCGCTCAGCCCCAGCCGTTGCCGATAGACGGCGTCGTTGTCGGCGCCCTTGCGCCGGCCGGCGAAGCGGATCTGCCCGGGGGTTGCCGAAAAGCGCGCCAGCACGTTGGGCAGCAAGGCATGGCCCAGTTCGTCGTCGGCCGTGTTGACGAAGGCCGATCGGCTGCGCAGTTGCGGATCTTCGAGCAACTGTTCGGCGTCATACAGCGGCGCATGCGCCACCTTGTGCTCAGTCAGCACGCGCAGCGCGTCGGCGTAGGCGGTGCGGCCGAACCAGCCGGCCAGCACCGCTTCGATCGCATCGACGTTGGCCAGCCGCGCGCGATTGGTCGCGAAACGAGGGTCGTCGGGCAGTCCGGGCATGTCCATCGCCGCGGCCAGGCTGCGGAAGGTATTGTCGTTGCCCACCGTCACCGAGATCCAGCGCCCGTCTGCGGTCTGCCAGGCACCGCGCGGCGCCAGGTGATTGACGCGGTTGCCTTGCCGCTGCAGCGACTGTCCGGTGACGCTTCTGACCAGCGTCTGCACGCCGAGCACCGCCAGCAGCGGTTCGAGCAGCGACAGGTCGATTTCCTGGCCGACGCCGCTGCGTTCGCGATGAAACAAGGCGGTGACGACCGCGAACGCACCGGCGATCGCACCGATGTTGTCGCCCAGCGCCAGCGGCGGCAGCAGCGGCGGACGATCGGGGTAGCCGATCAACTGCGCCAACCCGCTCATCGCCTCGGCGAGCGTGCCATAGCCCGGCCGGTCGGAATACGGGCCGGTGCGGCCGAACGCCGTCACGTGCAGCATGATCAGCCGCGCTTGCTGCGCCGCCAGCGTGGCGTAGCCGATGTTCCAGCGCTCCAGCGTGCCGGGTCGGAAATTCTCGATCACCACGTCGGCCTCGCTGACCAGCCGGCGAAACAGTTGCTGGCCCTCGGCGGCGTGCAGGTCGAGCGTGATCGTCTGCTTGTTGCGATTGACCAGCTTCGACCACAGCGAGATGTCGTTGTGCACCGGCTCGAACGAGCGCGCCTGGTCGCCGTCGGGGTGCTCGATCTTCAGCACCTCGGCGCCGAAATCGGCCAGGTAGGCCGCGGCCGCCGGGCCGGCGAATACGGTCGAGCAGTCGACGATGCGCACGCCGTGCAGGGGCCCGGGCAAGGGGGCGGGCAGGGGACCATGCGAGGCCGGCGGGGATGGCGTCGTTCGCATCATGCCTCCTGCGGATCGACCAGGCCGAGCTTCTCGGCAATCGCCAGCGTGCGCGCTGCGATGTCGATGTTCACCTTTTCGATCAATTTGCCGCCGATGATGACGGCGGCCCGGTTGGCGGCGCGCGCCTGGCCGATCGCATCGCGCATCTCCAGCGCGCTGTCGATCTCTTCGCGCGACGGCGAAAAGATGCGGTTGATGATCGCCACGTGCCGGGGATGGACGACCAGCGCGCCGTCGTAGCCGAGGCGGCGCAGGTAGCTGCCCCAGTCTTCGATGATCGAATCGCGGTTCATGTCCGTGAACGCGACGGCCGGCGCCAGCGGCACCAGTCCGTGATGGCGCGCCACGCAGACCATCTTGCCGAGCGGATAGGCGATGCGATCGGGAATGTCGACGAAATGCGCGCCCACCGATACCGTGTAGTCGCCGACGCCGAAGCACAGGCCGCTCAGCCGCGGCACCTCGGCGGCAATGCGCTCGCAATGAATGACCGCGCCGGTGGTCTCGATCATCGGCCACATGCGCATCGCGCCGGCATTCGGCAAGGTATCGAGGAAGTCGGTCACTGCGATCAGATCGGCGGCATTGTTCGCCTTGGGCGGCATGATCACGCGGATGCCGGCATCGGCGCAGGCACGGATGTCGTCGCGCCACCAGGGCGTATCGGTGGCATTGACGCGCACCACCACTTCCTTGCCGCGGAAATCGATCGCCGCCATGGCTTCGAGCAGTGTGCGCTGCGCCGCGTGTTTCGATGCGTCTTCGTAGACCACGGCATCGTCGAGGTCGATCATCACCACGTCGGCATCGCTGTCGGCGGCCTTCTGGATCATGCGCGGGTTCGATGCCGGCACCAGCAACATGCAGCGGCGCGGTTGAGCAGAAGCAATGTTCATGTCGTTCTCTGGTCGGTGTTGCGAGCCGAGCTCATTCGGCGCGGATGCCGGTTTCCTTGATCAGCGCAGCCCAGCTCGCCAGCTCGCCGCGAATCCGCTCCTGCAGCGCCGGCGATTCGCTCGCCGCAGCGGGCGGCTCGATGCCGAGCTTGCCGAGGCGTTCTTGCACCTCGGGGGTCTTCAGCGACGCCTCGATGCTCTGGCGGATGCGCTCGACGGCATCGCGCGGCGTCGCGGCCGGCGCCAGCACCGCGTACCAGGTCACGGCGTGATAACCGGGCAGGCCTTGCTCGGCGACGGTCGGCACGTCGGGCAGCAGCCCCGAGCGCCGATCCGAGGTGACGGCCAGCGCGCGCACTTTCTGCGACTTGATCAGCGGCAGCGCCGGCGCCATCGTCGAGATCATCAATTGCGTCTGGCCCGACATCAGGTCGGCCAGCGCCGGACCGCTGCCGCGGTACGGCACGTGCGTCATCGGAATGCCGCCCATATGCTTGAGCAACTCGCCCGACAGGTGCGGGCCGGTACCGGCGCCGCCGCTGCCGAACGACACGCGCTGCGGATGAGCCTTGGCATAGGCGGTGAGCTCGGCGATGTTGCGCGGCGCAAAGCCCGGAAAGGCGAGCAGCACATTCGGCGAGATACCGATCAGGGCCACCGGGATGAAGTCGTCCACCGGGTGATAACGCAGCGAGCCCGGCGACAGGTTCGGGCCGATGGTCAGCTCGGCCGAGGTACCCATCAACAGCGTGTAGCCATCGGCCGGTGACTTCGCGACCAGTTCGGCGCCCAGCATCGCGCCGGC
>JAFKGG010000243.1 GCA_017307915.1 Burkholderiales bacterium
TCCCACCAAAGGGAAGCATCGGATCGCTGCCCAGATGGTGATTAACCCAGGCCGTTCCCACCTCCAGTTGCCGGGCAAGCTCCGACGCGCGATCCAGATCGCCGCTCCAGATCGATCCGCCAAGCCCGTAACGCGTTGCGTTCGCCTTCTCGATGACTTCGTCGGGATCGTCGAAGCTCAGCACCGGCAACAGCGGGCCGAACGTTTCTTCCTGAACGAGCCGGGTATGTTCGGACGGATTCGCGACGACTCTCGGCGCAATGAAATACCCCGCGGACGGCAGATCCTGGCCACCACCAAGGATGCTTGCGCGAGGGTCGTTTTCGACTTCCGCGAGAACATCGTTGACCAGCTTGTACTGCATGGCGTTCTGGACCGGGCCCATCGTCACTGCCGGATCGAAGCCATCACCGACACGGGCTGACCGGGCCAGCTTTTCAAGCTCTTCGCACACCGCCTCGAAGACAGGCGCCTCTGCATAGAGCCGCTTGATCGCCATGCAGATCTGCCCGCTATTGGTGAACGCGCCGTCGAACAGACGTTGTGCCACCTTGCGCGGATTCACGTCCTTCAGTACCACGGCGGCATCGTTGCCGCCCAGTTCCAGGCCGACGCGCTTCAGGTTGCCGGCCGCGCTGGCCATGACCTTCTTTCCGGTGCGGGTCGATCCGGTAAACGATATTTTGTCGATGCCGGGATGCTCGGTCATCCAGCGGCCCAGATCATCGCCGCCGGCGATGACATTGACGACGCCTGGCGGCACAACCCGGTTGGCAAGCTCGCCAAGGCGAAGCGTGGCCAGCGGTGTGTAGGGTGACGGCTTCAGAACGACGGTGTTTCCCGTATATAGCGCGTGCGCAATCTTCCACACGGCCAGCACCACCGGTACGTTCCAGGGTGTTATCGCACCGACCACGCCGATCGGCCGGTAGCGCACCTCGAACGGGCGACCGGCCGAATCGGTGCCGGTCTGGTTGGGGATTTCGATGGATGCAAGCCACCGCATCTGAAATGCCGCGCGCACGACTTCGTCGCGGGATCGGGCCAGGGGCTTGCCTTGTTCGGCCGTCAGGATGCCGGCCAGCATCTCGACGTCGGCTTCCATGGCGTCGGCCAGCGCATGCAGCACGCGACGGCGCGCCTCCAGGGTCGTTCGGCTCCACGCCGGAAACGCACGGCGAGCCGCGGCGACCGCTTGCTCGAGCTGCTCTTTCGAGGCGGCGGGACACTCGGCGAAGGGAGCACCCTTCGCCGGGTTGATGACCGGAAACGCCGATTCGCCGGGCACTGCCTTGCCGTCGATTGCTTGGCGGTAGCCGGAGACCTGAACGTGTGCAGGGATGGCGTTCATGAGGGAGTCGGAAGCAGAGTTGTCGAATAGCGAATCGACTCTAGCATCCGACTTTCATGGCCGGTAGTTGCCTGCTGGATTTCGGTCTATAACAGATTCTTTTCACCCTACAAGCATTCCGAATCTCAGTCCGGATTCATGAGCTGCTTGTCGATGACGATCTGCTGGGCCCTATGTAAATGCCGGCCCGAAATCAGAAACCTTCCAACTCATCGGTGCCATCAGCGGTGCCCTCTTTGGCAGCAGCAGAACGACCAACTCGTGGTTTGCCGCCACGGGACGTTCGCACTCGTTGAGGCAACTGTTCCCGCACCAACTCCATCCCCAGCACGTCATTCTCCATTGCCATCGCCTTTATCATCGCCTCAAGGCGGCCAAGCACCTGCAAGGCACGCAGGAAGGTATGCAAGGCAGTGCCGGGATAGCCGTCTTCCATGCGCCTGACTGTACTCAGTGACGTGCCAATACGCTGTGCCAAGTCTTCCTGGCTCAATCGGCGCATACGGCGTGCGGTCGAGATGTCCTGCCCAAGCTGGTGCAGCGCACGCTCCACAGGCCGTGGCAACGCAATCCGCGAGCCGGAACTTTTTTTTTGCTCGGGAGAGGGCATGTCTGCACCTGTTCAAATGGGGTTAGGAAAGAGCCAGTAGTCATTCATACTTGAACACATAAACGGGCTGTGATCCATTGGCCGTTTCTAAATTAACAGTCATATATGAATCATTAGAATATGACTAGATTCATATTTGAATCTTAATCCAGCCTGTGTGATGACCCAGCAGAGCCTGCGCAAGACAGCCCGCTAAAGCACAAGCTTGGGCGGATGACTCGAAGCGGTGCCGGTGCGCGCACAGCCCACATTCCGCCACGAGATCAACACTCGATCACGCCGCCGCAGGAAGTTTCGGTGCGTTGTTCACGCCTAACCAGAACATGGCTAGCCCCGTCGCTTGATGATGCCGCAGTTCGTCCCACACCACTACAGCTCGTGATTCGCGAACAACGTAACGGACACTTCAGACTCGCCTGGATTGCTGATTTCGACAATTGCCTGGGTTGCCTTTGTCGGTCGCCAATCGCAAACCGGATTGACGCGCGGCTGCGAGCACCTAAGAATCGCGTTTATGCCCCCGCAATCAATGTATATCGGGCCACCCTCAGCTCGCCAGAACTGCGTCGACCGGCCGGGGCCGGCCGTAGAGCCAACCCTGGGCTAGCTCGACCCCCAGGGACAGTAGCGCGGCGTCCTGGGCCTCGGTCTCCACACCTTCGGCCAGCACGTGGTGGCCGAGTTGCCGCAGGCGCAGCACGATCGCGCTGATGTCGGTATCGGAAGGTGGGCCCCGGTCGACGTTGCGGATGACGGTGATGCACAGCTTGACGATCTCTGGGCGCAGCAGGCGCACGGCGTTCATATCGGCGAAGCCGCAGCCGGTGTCGTCCAGCACCAGGCCTATGCCTTGGGCGCGCAGGCGGGTGGTGTTGCTCGCCAGCGATTCGGCTTGGTCCAGCGGCAGGTGCTCGGTCAGCTCCAGCCAGACGTTGCACCGCCCGCGCAACGGCAGCTCGTCGAGCGCCACGGCCAGCGCCTCGGGACCAAGCTTCAGGGTCAGCAGGCAACCAGCGGGCAGCCGGTCGGCCGTGCGTTCCAGCGCCAGCCGCGCGCACAGCAACTCCATCTCTACCGTCTTCCCACCCAGGGCAGCGGCGTTGAACAGCATGTCGGGCTGTTCCAGCGGCGAGCCTTGCGGGCCACGGGACAGAGCTTCGTAGCCGATCACCCGCCGGTCGCTCATACGCACCAGCGGCTGCAGGAAGGTGCGCACCGCACGCTGAGCGATCAGGCCATCGACGGCGTCGCCCAGATCGGCCAGGGCCTGGACGGCCGCGTGGACACCGAAGACTTCGGCCAGGCGCGCAGGCTCGGCGATGTCGATCGCCAGCCAGGCCACGGGCTCGTTGGGTTTGTGGGGAGATTGGTTCGCAGGCATGGGCCATTACGGGGCTTCAGCAGTCCAGAAGGCTTCCCACGCGCCGTCCGCGCCGTGCACACCAAACAAGGCGGGATCGAGCTGGAACACGCGCGCGGTCTCCGCCAGTTGCTGGGCTTGCTGCCTGAGACTGGCGGCAGCCGCAGCGCTGTGCTCCACCAGCGCCTCGTTCCACTGCACGGCCTGCTCCAACTGCGCCACCGCGTCTTTGACCTGGGCAATACCGCTGGCCGGCTCCGTCGTGGCGGCGCAGACGTCGGCGATCAGGTCGGCCACACGCTTGACCTCATCCACGATCCCGGTCATGCGCTTGATCTCGTACACGATCCCGGTCATGGCCACGCCAGCCTGGCCCGCGAGCCGCGATCCGGCCGCGATCTGCTCGACGCTGGAACCGATCAGCCCGTGGATCGCGCGCGCGACCCGGGTGCTGCGCTGCGCGAGGCTGCACACCTCGCCGGCCACCACAGCGAAGTCCCGACCCTGGTCGCCCGCTCTCGCCGCCTCCACCGCAGCTCTCGCTGCCTCCACCGCAGCCCTCGCCACCTCCACCGCGAGGATGTTGGTCTGAAAAGCGATGTCGTCGATGCCCGAGACGATGTCCGCGATCTTGTGCGAGCTGGTGTTGATCTCGTCCTGCTTGGCTATTGTCATCGGTCGGTTTGCCACGGTTAATCGAGTTCGCGGTAGGCGCTGGAACTGCGAGTGAATGCTATCGAATGATTTGCTTTGGAGCAGGATTTGACGGACGGTTAGACCTACTTGTGTCCCCAAATATGAAGCCTCGCCGGACCGGAACCCACGCTCTTTTTGCGATTGAGTTCACGATACGCAGTGGGCGACATATCCGTCCAACGCTTGAAGGCAAGATTGAATGACGGGAGTCCGGCGTATCCCAGGAAGCCGCAGATATTGCCGACAGGCACCTCCGTCGTTTCCAGCATTTCACGGGCGAGCGATTCCCGCACTTCCTCCAGGATCGCCGAGAAACTGGTGCCTTCGTCCCGAAGCAGGCGCTGCATCTTCTTTGAGCTCAGGCCCATCGATGTCGCGAAGTTCTCAACACTGCACAGGCTGGTGCCGAGCACGGCCGGAATGCCGGCGGCGACGGTTGCCGCGACCGACTGGTCATAGAGCGGCATCCTGGCGATCCGGAAACGCAGATACGTATCGAGCAGCGGCCTGAGCTTGACCAGCCGGCCATTGGTCGGACGCTCCAGGTATTCGCGCAAGAACAGCATCTCGGTACAGGGAGCCCCGAACTCGATCGGGCAGCCGAAAACCTCCTCATGCAGTCGAGTGTCAGCGGGGCGAGCATGGCGGAACCGGACGAGCTGGGGCCTCTCGGTCGTCGCGTTCATTACGGTTCTGGCCATCAGATACAGCGAAGCGCTCAATCCCTCCGCCTGATGGCGGAGAGACCGTGCCAGTGGATACTCCAAGAACCGCAGCCGCACGAACGGGGAATCGTCCTTGATCAACAACGGGGTCCAGGCATTGGTGTGGTAACGCGCATAGCGCTCGCAGGCACCGAGCCACTCCTCGAAGGTTTTCGTGATCTGCGAGAGAAAGATTGCCGCCCCCGCGTTGGGGTAGGTATCCGGCAATGACAAAGCGTGTTCCAGCCCGAAGTTCGGCCGGTTCAATGCCCTGGCGGCAAGCTCGCAGAACAAGCCCTGGCGGGGCCAGGAGATGAGCATGTCGCTGTTGGTGAACGCCTGTCTGGGCAAGACCGCCTGACCCGCCAGGTCGAAAGGATTGCCACCGAACGAACGGATCAGGTTCTCGAATCCGAACAGACAATCTGCACGGATATAGGCTTCCCGTGGTCCTATCCATCTCTTGTTTGGCAACGGCCCCGTCTCCCTTCTATCACCTGCGTTCGTACCTGATGGCGCAGCGATGGCGGAAGGCGGCAATGTCACAAGCCACTCGCGCCAGGGCGTACCCACAAAGAGGAGGCATGGGCAATGGCTGCTTTTGGCACGCGATTGTAGGGAATGCGACGGTCGATTGACGCTCAGTTGTGTCCTCAAATATGAAGTTGATCGCTATCTTGAAGTGGTCGATTTCTCTACGCTTCACAGCACAGCACTGACCCCGCGGACGTAGAGAACTCCGTAGATGACGACATGAACAAGTCCCGCTCACTACCGCTTTTCTACAAGGATCCCGTTCTTCTCCGGTTCGAGGAGCATGGAGACGCCGGTCTCTTGCCGGCCTCCGGTGTCGATTTCGTCCGTGAAGCCGTCGCCATCCCACTATGTGTCGGGGAGTTTTCCGTTGCCCTGCGCCACTTCCCCATCGTCTTCACGATGGACGAGCGCGCATTACCCATCGCGCTGGTGGGTATACGTCACGGCGCCAATCTTTTTGTCGGCAAGGACGGGCATTGGAATCCCGGAAGCTATGTGCCGGCCTATATCCGTCGCTATCCCTTCATCACAGCCGAAACCGAAGACGGGTCGCAGCAGCTTCTCGCCGTCGACCGTGGCTCCGATCGCTATGTCGCCTCTGCGGCCGGTCGTGAGGGCGCCGAACGCCTGTTCGATGAGGCAGGCGGACCCACCAAGGCGGCGCTGTCGGCCATGGCGCTCTGCCATGTCTACCAGGCCGACTACGCAAGCACCGCCGCCTTCAGTCAGGCGTTGCTCGCCGAAAATGTGCTCACGTCCTATCAACTCGAACTCCGCCTTCCCGACAGTGCTCGGCATCGACTCAAGGATTTTTACGTCGTCGACGAGAAGGCGTTCCGTGCGCTCCCGGTAAAGACCATCACCGATTGGCACGCCAAGGGTTGGCTAGGTCTTGTGATCCTGCATCTCGCCTCGCAACAGAGTTATCAGATCCTGCTCGATCTCCATGCGCGGCGCGAAAGCGAACGAAAGGCGCCCACATGACGAGCAACAAGATGGGTCCGGCAGCCGGGCACGTCGCTGCGAGCGACGGCGGTACGCCGCGAGCAGTCACACCGTCATGTCGTGATCGGGCGGCACGAGGGTCGGCGGATCCACGAACAGCCGTTGCCATAGTTCGACGCCGGCGAGCATCGTCAGCAGTTCGCCGAAGTCGGCGCGCCGGGAGCGGTGAGCGTTCATGACCTGCTGCAGGAGCGCCAGATCGAACAGCGCTCTGTCTCTTGCAGGCCCTTGCAGAATCAACTGCTCGATTCTGGCGCCCAGCTCGCCCCGCAGCCACGCCCCCAGCGGTGATCGCACCCATTGCTTGCGGCGATAGACGATGTCGCTGGGCAGCAAGCGCTGACCGTCGACCAAGGCTTTGAAAAAGGCCTTCAGCTCAAGCTCACGGGTCACGGTTCTGCCCACTCTGGCGTCGAGCGGCACACGTTCGGCAGCGGCAACCACGTCCGCGGTGCTGTAGGGTGAGTCAATCCACAGGCCATGCGCAGCGGTCGCGATCGCACCGATTTCGCGCATCACTCGTTGATCGCCGAACAGACCTTCGTCGAGCGCGATGGCGTCCTCACGCGCGTCCGCGCAGCTCGGCACTGCATCGGCGATACGCTTGGCCAGTCCGTCGTCCGTCGGTGCCGCCCCCAGAAGTAGGCGCGCCACTGACGCGCGGTCGAGCATGCGCCGCGCCGCAAGGTAAGGGGCTGCACGTCCGGCCGGCGCTTGCGGTGCGCGTTGCGAATGCGCCCACGCAATGCCCCACACCAGATCGTTGCCATATCCGCCCAAGACCACGTCGTGCTCGCGGCGCACCTCGGCGCACAGGCGGAAGAAAGGGTGAACGTGCGGCGCCGGCATCTCGAAGTGCCACACGATAGCCGGCAGCGCGTCGACACTGGACGCCCCTCCGAGAGCGAC
>JAFKGG010000372.1 GCA_017307915.1 Burkholderiales bacterium
GCCAGCAGCATGGCGCACATCGGCGCCGGGCCGATGCAGGCAAACTCGACGACTTTCAGATTGGCAAGCGGTCCCATCGGATACGGCTCCGGTTCGAGTTCGAGTTCCAGTCCAAGCCGCTGAGGCGGCTTCGGCGCAATCAACGCGATTGGCGTTTGGTACCGGCTCGCGCGTTGCCGGCGCTCGCGGGCGGCCGCATGTAGCTTTCCAGTCGCTCGGCAAGGGCCGCCAGCCGCGGGCCCCAATGCTCTTCGAGTTCACCGGGCCGCAAGCGATAGGCGGGAACCGCGCATCCGACGGCCACGTCCATGTTTTCGTTGATGCGGCAAACCGGCGCGCCGGCCGCATAAACGGTCGGGTCGAAGCCGCCGAGCGCGATCGCAAAACCGCGCTCTTTGCACTTCTGGATTTCGTCGCGTGCCTCTTGGCCGAAGCGCGCCCAATTCTCCGGCCGTGCGCGGGCGATCTCTTCGAGAATCCGCTCGCGCTCGGCGTCGGTCTGCATCGATATCAGCGCCCGCCCCATCGAAGAGAGTTCGAGCGGCACGAGCATGCCCACTTCAGGAATGTGCGGGGCCGTGTCGAAGGTTCGGATCGTTTCGATATTGATCGAGTACAAGCCATCCATGACGGTCAGCGACACGTTCGCCTGGGCAAGCTCGGCGAAGTCGCGCATGTCGGGCAACGCACGCTGGCGCAGACGCAGGCTGGCCAGCATCGGATGGGCCAGCGTCAATACGTGCGGCGCGGCACGGTAGCGTCCGTCGGCCCCCTTCGACAGATAGCCCAGCTCCAGCAAGGTCGAACACAGCCGCGAAACGGATGAGCGCTTCAGTTGCAGTTCGGCGGCGATCTCGGCGTTGGTCACGCCGATGCCGTCGGCACGCATCATCGAAAGAATCTGCAATCCGTTGGCCAGCGTGGTCGCGAACTTTGCATCCGGCTCGAGTTTGCGCCGCTCTTGCACGCCGGCCGATCGCGCCCCTCGGCCTCGCGCGGCAAGGTCTTTATCAGTGCGTCGACTCGCGCCTGTGCGATCCAATCTTGAACTCACTGTTCGGAAAGCTCGATCACGGCATCCAGGGCAACCACCCCTTGGCCTCGGGGGAGCACTCGCAACGGATTGATCTCGAAGGATTGGACCTTGCTTTCGACCGCCGCCGCCAATACCGACAAACGGGAAACCGCCGCCGCAAGGGCTTGCACGTCGCCGGCGCGCATGCCGCGCACTCCTTCGAGCACGGCCCGGCCGCGAAGCTCGTCGAGCATTCTAAGGGATTCGTTCACATCGAACGGGGCGATGCGAAAGGAAACGTCCTTCAGCACTTCCACCAGAATGCCGCCCAGCCCGCACATGATCACCGGACCGAACACGGGATCACGCACCATCCCGACCACGACCTCGACACCGGCAGGCGCCATCGGCGCCACGATGCAGCCCGTCATCACTTTGTCGGGCAGATGCTGCTTCAGCGCCGATTCAATGGCTGTGAAGGCTTGCCGCACGGATGCTTCGTCGGCCAGATTGACGCGCACGCCACCCACGTCGGATTTGTGAAGAACGCCGTCGGCGACGACCTTCAACACCACCGGATAGCCCAGTTCCCGAGCTGCCTGCACCGCCGCTTCCGGGGAATGGGCCACCCGATGCGAAACCACGGCAATGCCGGCGTTCGCAAACCACTGCAAAGCCGACGGCTCGTCGACCGGCGCTTGCGGGGCCGGCACCCGTTCCCCGACCTTCACACTCGCCGGCGGCGGCCGGTCGGCCCCGAACTTGGCCAGCGCCGCGAAGACCCGGATCGCGTCGGTAGGCTCCCGATAAGCCAGCACGCCTTCCTGGGCCGCGGCCCGTATCGCGGCTTCGCTGAGAAACCCGCTGATGGCCAGGACCAGCCCCGGATACTGTTCACGCACTCGCCGCCATGCCGGAATCTGATATTGGATGTCCTGCTCGCGGCGCAGATACGCGCCGTAGTGCACGAGGATGCCGCCGTATTGCCGTGCATCGCCGGCGGCATCGAGCGCGAGTTGAAACAGATCCGGGCGATCGACCGCAAGGCCGGTGACGTCGATCGGATTGCCGGCATCGGAGAACGGAATCTGTTCCCTGATGCGCGATTTCGCCTGCGGCGGCAGTTCGGCCAACTCGAGACCGGACATTTCGGCATGGTCGGCCAGCATGACGCCGACGCCCCCCGACACGGTGATCACGCAGACCCGGTTGTTGGCGAGCACCTTGGAACACGCCGCCAGTCCAACGTCGAAGTATTCCTCGATGGAATCGGCACGGTAAACCCCGTACTGCCGGAACAGACCTTCATAGATCGCGTCGTTGCCGGCCAGCGCCGCCGTGTGGGACTGCGCCGCGCGCGCACCGGCCGCCGTTCTGCCGGGTTTGACGGCGACGACGTGCTTGCCGGCGGCCCGCGCCGCCGCCAGTGCCCGCGCAAGACGCGCACCGTCACGGCATGTTTCAAGGTAGCAAAGGATGACGTCCGTGCCGGGATCGAGCGCGAAGAAGTCGATGCAGTCGGCCACCTGCAGATCGCATTCGTTGCCGGTCGCCACCAGATACCGGAAGCCACGCTCCCGCTCGTGGCCCATCATCGCGACGTTCGCCAGAAACGCGCCGCTTTGACTGACGACCGAGAGATTGCCCGCCGCAGGCAGTCGATGAAATTCGTCGTGAAACGAGGCAACGACGCGCTGTGCATAGTTCGTGAAACCGACGGTGTTCGGTCCCAGTATCCGCATGCCGCTGTCGCGCGCGATCGCGCTGAGCTCAGCCTGCAGCATCGCCCCTTGGCCACCGATTTCCGCAAAACCCGACGCATAGATGACCATGCCGGCCACACCGCCTTGCGCGCATTGCCGGGCTGCCTGCAGCACCGCGCTGGCCGGCAGCGAGCAGACCGCCAGATCGATCGGCGCATCGATGTCTTCGAGACGCGCGTAGGCCTGCCGCCCCTGGATGATGCCGCCCTTCGGATTGACCGGATAAAGCCGGCCCTGGAAACCATTGGCGTTCATCGAATTAAGCGCGCGCCCGCTGATCCGTTGCCCGTCGGAAGAAGCGCCGATCAATGCGATCGATGCCGGGTTCAACATGCGAGAGAGCCTGCTCATCTTTTCGGTCAGCATCGAGTAGCCTTCGGAACGATCGATTCTCATTGGGTGCTCATTGAGTGATTTCCTGCGCCTGACTCGCGCGCTTGTACATTTCCCGCGCGATGGTGAGCTGGTGGATCTCGCTGGTGCCCTCGGCCAGCCGGTGGCCCCGCACGTCCCGATAGAGCCGCTCGGCGCACGAGAAATCGGCGAAATACCCTCGTGCTCCAAAGATCTGCACGACGCGATCGGCCACCTTGCAGGCCATCTCGGTGGCGAAATACTTGCTGGCCGAGGCCTCGAGAACCATCTCTTCGCCGTCGTCGTAGCGCCTGGCTGTTTCCAGCACCAGCGCCCGCGCAGCCTGAATTTCGGTCTGGCATTGCGCCAGCTTGGCTTGAATCAACTGATGATCGGCAATGGCGCGATCGAACTGCCTGCGCTGCATCGCCCAGCGCAAACCCTCGTCGACCAGGCGGATCGCCGGCCCGATGCTGAGCGCCGATAGCTGAACCCTCTGGAACAGAAACGCCTGCCAGGTCTGCCGGAATCCTTCACCGGTCACGCCACCCAGCAAGCGATCGGCGGGAATTCGGCAATGCTCGAAATGCAGATGCGAGAACGGTGCCCCGTGCATGCCCATGCTTCGATAGGCGGCCCCTTGGCCAAACCCGGCATCGCCCCGTTCAACGACGAACGCAGAGATGCCCTTCGCGCCGCTGCCCGCTTCACCGGTTCGCGCCAGTACGACGTACACATCGGCGATGGGCCCATTGCTGATGAAGGCCTTGTGACCGTCGAGAATCCAATCCTCGCCGTCTCGTCGAGCCATCGTCGTCATGGCTGTCGCCTGCGAACCGAAGTCGGGTTCGGTAACGGCCACCGCCGCAATCGCCTGGCCGCTGGCGATCGGCGGCAGCCAGCGCGCCTTTTGCGCCGCCGTCCCGCCATTGAGGATCACATTGGCGGCGACCCCGACGTTGTTGGCCAGCCGCGTGCGAAACGCCACCGAGCAGCGCGACAACTCGATGTTGATCAGTGCCATTTCTTCGCAGGTGCAGCCATGGCCGCCGTACTCCTCGGGCAGACGGAAGCGGAACAGTCCGTGCTCGCGCATCCGCTGATGCATCAGATCGGAGATCTCGCCGGCCTGCTCGACCGCTTCTTCGGCCGGCATCCACTCTTCCCGCACGACCTGCCTGATCAGCGACACCCAGGCATCGAGCTGCATTTTATTTCTAACCATTACAATTTTTCTCCATATTGTTCTAATAATTAGAACAAAATATTTTTTAATTCAGATTATTGGTTGTAACCTCGCGTCTGGCAAGTCGCCGAGCCGACTTGTCGCGCATCAGGAACGGCAGCCCGCAAGCGGCTGCGTGGCACACAAACATGGCAATGACGCGTCAGCCGTGGGCTGGCGCTGGTCGGGGGCGACTGGAGATCTCGCGATGAAACTGCACACCCAGATATGCGATCGGCTGGGTATCCGCTACCCGATCTTCGGTCTGACGCACAGCGTCGATGTCGCCGTCGCCATTGCGCGCGCGGGGGCCTTCCCCATGTTCGCGCTGGGCCGCACCAGCCTGGAGACGGCCGAGGCAGACGTCGCCCGGCTGCGCTCGGAAATCGGCGCTCTGCCCTGGGGCATCAATTGCTTCCTGACCAGCTCGGTGGTGGCTGAAACGGATCGGGCTGCGGCCAAATCCGCCCTGCCCAGGGGTCACCTCGACTTCGTCGCCGGCATCCGCGACAAATACCGCATCCCCGCGCCGGTCAAGGGCAACTTCTTTTCCAACGTCGTCCGCTCGCACAAGCTCATCGATGGCCATGCGGAAATCGCGCTGGCCTCGGGGGCGCCGGTACTGTCTACCGCAGCCGGCGCGCCGCAAAGGCTGATCGAACGCGCCAAGGCAGCCGGAATGCTGACCGTTGCTTCGGTCGGCACGCCGCGCCACGCGCAGATCGCCCTGGCCGGCGGCATCGACATGCTGGTGGCTCAAGGTTATGACGCAGGCGGCCACACCGGCCACATCGGAACATTCGCCCTGGTGCCGCAGATCGTCGATGCAGCGCAAGGGCGGCCCGTGCTGGCGGCGGGCGGAATCGGCACCGGCCGGCAGATCGCCGCAGCGTTTGCGATGGGCGCGGCCGGCGCCTGGCTAGGCACGGCGTGGTTGACCGCGACGGAAAACCACACCGACGATCAGTTGCTGGCCAAGCTGCTGGCAGCCGGCAGCGGCGATACGGTGCTGACGCGAGCCCACAGCGGCAAGTCGGCGCGCGTGCTCCGCTCCGCATGGACTGACGAGTGGTCGCGCCCCGATGCGCCGATACCGCTGGAAATGCCGATGCAGCAGGTTCTGACCGGCGAATTGATCGCCGGCATCGAAGAACACCGGATGAGCGAGCTGCGCTACGAGCTTTGCGGACAGAGCATCGCCTACTTCAACAAGCCGGCGCCCGTGGCAGACATCATCGATCGACTGGTCGCTCAAACGATCGAAGCGCTGCAGTCGGTTCAACAAACCTTCAGATGAGCAGCGCCGGCACCTCTTCTGAACTCATGCGGGCCGAGATCCGCAAGACCAAGGCGCTCACCCGTCGTTTTTTCCCAGCCGTATTCCCGTGCGTCGATTCGACAAATCCATAGGAGACACTTGATGCCAATCAGCCGCCGCACCGCCCTGTTCGCCCTGTGCATCGCCAGCCTGTCCGCGCCGGCGATCTCCGCGCCCTACCCCGAGAAGACAGTCAAGATCGTGGTTCCCTTCCCGGCAGGCGGGCCCACTGACGCTGCCGCGCGCATCCTGGCGCAGCATCTGACCAAAGAGCTGGGGGGCAGCTTCGTCATCGAGAACGTGACCGGCGCGGGCGGAACGATCGGCTCGGCCGCCGTGGCCAAAGCGGCACCCAACGGCTACACGCTGTTGTTCACCAGCGCTGCTCACGTATCGGCCGGCGCCTACTATTCCGGGCTTTCCTACGATCCGGTGAAGAGCTTCGACGGCATCTCGCTGGTCGCCGAACAGCCGGTGGTCATCGCCGTCAACGCCAACTCCCGGTATCAGACGCTCGCCGACCTCGTCAACGCCGCCAAGGCCGCGCCGGGCAAGATGAACTATGCGGCCGGCGCCGGCGGCGCGGCCATCACCGGGCTCGTCGGCCGGCTGTTCCTGGAAAGCGCCGGCATCCGCGCGCAGGAAATCACCTTCCGAGGGTCGGCGCCGGCCCTGCAAGCCTTGATCGCCGGCGACGTGGAATTCGATGCAGATCTGCCTGCGGGAATGGCCGGCCTGATCGCCGGCCAGCGTCTGCGTCCCTTGGCTGTCAGCAGCAAAGAGCGCTACAAGCTGATGCCGGACGTTCCGTCCATCGCGGAAACCATCGATCCGCAATTCAATGCCTCGAGCTGGCAAGCTCTGCTGGCACCGGCGGGCACGCCCGGCGACATCACTCGCACGCTGAATGCAGCGGTCAACAAGTTGCTGGCCCAATCCGAGGTCCAATCGCAATTCGAGAAACAAGGGCTCACCGCCTCCGGCGGATCGGTTGAAAGCTTCAATCAATTCCTGGATCAGGAATCCAGGAAATGGATCTCGGTGGTCAGACGGTTCAAGCTCAGCGCTGGTACCGAGGCCTCGAAGTAGGCAGGCGGGGCTTGCTGCGCGGCCTCGCAGGCCGCGCCCGAGGTCGGGTCTTTGGGTGCCGTGATACGCTGGCTGATCACCCTGCACTGCGCACCCTGCACTGCGCCGCGACTCACCCATGTGGCTCGAACTCACGCTGACCCTGATCGCGCTGGCTGCCGCGCTATCGATGCGCCCGTGGCGCCTGATGCCGCACGGTGAGCGCATCGGCCCGCTGATGGCCTCGCTGGTGCTGCTGCCGTGGGTCTGGATGCTGCCCGGGCCGTCGCCGATCGCCGCGCAGATGCACTGGTCGGGCGCCTGTCTGGTGGTGCTGATGCTGGGCTGGCCGGTAGCAGTGCCGGTGCTGATCGGCGTGGCTGCGCTGGCCTGGGTCATCGATCCCTCACTGCCCATGCAGCGCATCGTGGCGCTGGCCTTCTGGCAAGGCGTGCTGCCCGCAACGCTGGCGCTGGCGCTCGGCGCCCTGTTGCGGCGCGCGTTCGGCGAACGCATGTTCATCTATCTGTTCGGCCGCGCGTTCCTGGGCACCGTCATCTGCGTTTTCGCAACGGGACTGCTGCAGGTCGCCACCGGTCAGGCCATGCCCGGCGTCGATACCGGCCTGTCGCTGGTGGCGCACTGGCTGATGGCCTGGAGCGACGGCATCGTCACCGGCATGCTGGCTGCGGTGTTCGTGGCCTTCGTGCCGCAATGGCTGGCCACCTGGTCAGATGCGCTGTATCTGCAATCCAGCTCGCGCGAACGATCGTGATGCCGAGCGGCGCCGAGCGCTCATGAGTCAGAGCATTGGCTGCCACTGGTCGTACGACATGCGGCGATCATCGATGCCGCGCACGCCGGGAACGTTTTCGGCAGCGACCAGCGCAGCCCGCCGTTCGGCCTCGCCGCGAAAAACACCCAGGTAGCGCACGACGCCTTGCTCGACGTCGACTTCGACCCAGCCCCTTGCCCACCACGGCTGGGCGGTCAGCTCGGCCAGCAGACGGGTGCGAATGGTGTCGTCGTCGACCGCGGCAACGCTGCTGCGCGCCGGCCGCAACATCGAAGCACCGCGGGCCAGCGCGCGCATCAGGTCGGCGCGCGTCGCCAGCCCGACCAGCTTGCCGTCGCGCAGCACCGGCACTCGCCGCACGCGGCGATCTTCGAACAGGTCGGCCAGTTCGGCCAGCGGCATGTCGGCCGTGACGCAAGGCACGTGGCTGCTCATCACGTCACCGGCATACTTGCCGTGCGAATGAACGTATTCGGCGGGCGCCGGATTGGGTCGAACGATGCGTTGCCACCAGGAACGATCGTCACCGCGCGCCTCGGTTCCGATCTCCCGGCGATGCACCAGATCGCCCTCGCCAATCATGCCCACTACCTTGCCTTGTTCAACAACCGGCATGCCGCTGATCCGGTATTCGAGCAGCAGTCCGACCACTTCCGCCACTTCGGCGTCGGGCGCAACGGTGATGACCGGGGAAGTCATGATGTCTGCGACTCGCATGCTTCGACTCCTTTCACGCCCCTCGCGTCCCGTCTGCCCTTTTCTCGATCAGCGCCCTGCACGCAACAGCGCATCGACGCGGCCGATATTCGCTTCGTGCGCAACCAGCATCTCGGTCAACCCCGCTTCGATGTCGGGGTGATGTATGCGCGGCAGCAGGGATTGCAGTCGCCTGACCACCCAGGCCTGGCCGCGATTCAGGAACGCCATGCGGTCGCGCAGATCGGGGATCGCCATGGCTTTTTCATAGAACGCGCCGGTACGGCTACTGGGCGTGGCACTGAGCGCGCGGATGGCGGCGATCAGCACGCCGCACCATTTCACTTCATCGAGGTGGATGGTGGCGATCAGTTCCTTCAAGCGCTTGTCGCCCGCATCGGTGACGGTGTTCAGGCTCAACCGCGCACCGGCGCGCTCGGCTTCGAGCAACTCGTTGAGCGCGGCGAGCAGTGCTTCGCGATCGAGCGCTTCACTGTCACCCCTCGCATTGCCGCCGCTGCCATTTGCGCGCGCCGGGTCGGCCGTCTGCATGTCTCCTCCTGCCGCCATCCTCGTTTGCAGCTATTGTCGGCCAGGCGCTAACATGAGGCCAATGAATTTTCATTGCAAATAAACGCAAAATTTTTGCTTTGAAATCACGCCCATGGATGTCGAACTGACGCGCACCTTTCTCGAAGTCGCCGCCAGCGGCAGCTTCGTCGCCGCCGCCCAGCGCCTGCATCTGACGCAAACCGCGGTCAGCGCGCGCATCCGCGCGCTGGAACACCATCTGGGACTGCCGCTGTTCGTGCGCAACAAGGCCGGCGCGCGCCTGACGCCGGCCGGCGAGCGCTTCATGCGTTATGCCACCAACCTGGTTCAGGCCTGGGAGCGCGCCCATCACCACGTCGCGCTGCCGCCGGGGCGCGAGGCCGGCATCAGCATCGGCGCCGAGTCGAGCCTGTGGCATCCGCTGCTGGCCGATTGGCTGGTCTGGATGCACCGGGTCTGCCCCGAAGTGGCGCTGCGGGCGACGGTCGACAGCCCGGCGCAACTGCTCGAAGCGGTGCAAGACGGCGCGCTCGATCTGGCGGTGGTCTACAGCCCGGCGCAGCGCCCGGGCCTGGTGTGCGAGCTGCTGATGGACGAGAAGCTGATCCTGGTCACCAGCTCGGTGGATGGCGCGATGCAGGCCTCGCAATACGTCTACGTCGACTGGGGGCCGGCCTTCGCCGCCAACCATGACGGTGCGTTCCCGGCGCTGGCCAATCCGCCGGTCTCGATCTCGCTGGGCCCGCTGGCGCTCGACTACCTGCTCACCGTGGGCGGCTGCGGCTACTTCCGCGCCGGCGCGGTACGCGCACTGCTGGCCGAGGGGCGACTGAAGCGGGTGGCCGGCGCGCCCGAATTCTCGCATTCGGCCTATGCCGTCTACGCCGCCCGCCACGAGAGCGAGACGCTGGCGCGTGCACGCGACGGATTACGGCTGATCGCGGCCGGCCCGGCGCGCAGGCCGCGCCGGATCAAGCGTTCGTGACGGGCAAGGTGTCGGCTTGCCGGCCGCCCGGCACAGCGCCGGCAGTGCCGTGCTCGGCGAGCGCCGCCTCACCGCGTGCGTCGCGCTGCGCGCAATCCAGCAGGAACGCACGCAAGGCCGCCACTTTCGGCAGCTTTGCCTTGGCCGCCGTGCTGACGACGAAATACGAGGACATGATCGGCTTGCGCCAGTCGGCGAACGGCGCCACCAGCCGGCCGGCGAGCAGGTGATCGCGCACCAGCATGCTGCGGCCCAGCACCAGGCCGCGACCGGCCACGGCAGCGCGCAGGATCAGCAAGGGATCGCTGAAACAGGGCCCGCTGGTAATGTCTGCGAGCTGGCAGCCGGCCTCTTCCAGCCATAGGTCCCACGACATCCAGGGCTCGTGCACCATGCGCACCGATGAATGCAGCAAGGTGAAACGGCGCAGGTCGGTGCAGCGGTAGCTGCCCGGCGCCTGGTCGAGCACGGCCGGGCTGCACACCGGAAACACCTGCTCGGTAGCCAGCAGGTCGGCCTTCAGGTCGCGATCGAAGCCGGGGCGACTGAAGCGGATGGCGACGTCGACCTCCGATTCGTGCAGGTCGACCATCTTGTATTCGGTCTGCACCATCACGTCGATGTCGGGCCACTGGCTGCGGAAGGTTTCCAGCCGCGGCATCAGCCATTCCTGCGTGAACGACGGCAGCGCGCTGATCACCAGCGTCTCGACGCTGCGCAACTGCGGCCGCGGCAGCAGGCTCAGCGCCGATTCGAACTGCGCAAAGCCGGCTTCGATGCCGGGCCGGATCGTCTGGCCCAGCGGCGTCAGCAGCAGGCCGTTGGAGACGCGCTCGAACAGCAACCCACCGACGAATTCCTCGAGGATCTTGACCTGATGGCTGACGGCCGTCTGCGTGACGCACAACTCTTCGGCGGCACGCGCGAAACTGCCCAGCCGGGCAGATACCTCGAAAGCTCTGAGCGCCTTCAGCGGCGGCAGGCGTTTACGTTTGACCATCGTTTGGCTCATCGTGCAAGCGGATGACAGGTGCCCGGCGCCCAATGCCTGGCGCGCAGGTTCGGCGCCCCGTTACGGTGCCAATTTAATGCACCGGGTCGAAAAAAGCACCGGCCTGCCCGATGCAAGCGAGTTTCGCGCCAGCAAGGGCGGCGACTCCGGCCAGGCCCCAAGTTTCTTGCAGAGCGGCCCCCAAAATTTTTCGTTAGGCGCCAGCGCGCCGCGCGGCAAGAATGCGGTCACACCTTCTTCCAATGACGAGGACACCTGACATGAGCCTGCAGAAGATCAACCCCGCCTCGATGGGCGGCGAACCGGCCGCTTACAGCAACGGCATTCTCAGCGAAGGTCGCACGCTGTACATCGCGGGGCAGATCGGCATCGACGCCAGCGGCGCCGCTTCGCCCGACTTCGCCACGCAGTGCCGCCAGGCCTGGGCCAACATCGAGTCCATCCTGGCCGAGGCGGGAATGGGCATCGAGAACATCACCAAGACGACGATCTTCCTGATCGACCGCGCCGATTACGCCACCTTCGCCGACGTGCGCAAGACCGTGCTCAAGGGCCACAAACCAGCATCCACGCTGGTCTACGTCAGCGGCCTGGTCAAGCCCGAATGGAAAGTGGAGATCGAAGCCATCGCGGTGAAGTGATGGACTACGAGCTTGCCACCCACACCGAGCCGCGGCTCGACCTGAAGGAGCGGCCCACGCGGCTGCTGCACGTGATGCTGCGGGTCTTCAACCTGCAGCGCTCGCTCGATTTCTACATCGGCGCGCTGGGCATGCAGATGCTGCGCCGGCAGGACTACCCGAGCGGGCGCTTCACGCTGGTGTTCCTGGGCTACGACAGCGAGGAAGACAGCACCGCGGTCGAGCTCACGCACAACTGGGACCAGGGTGAGCCCTATGCCTTGGGCAGCGGCTATGGCCACCTGGCGCTGGCGGTCGACGACATCTACGCCACCTGCGCCGAGCTGGCCGAAGCCGGCGTGAAGATCGTCCGCCCGCCGGGGCCGATGAAGCACAGCCCGACGCTGATCGCGTTCATCGAAGACCCCGACGGTTATCGCATCGAGTTGATCTGCAGAAAGTAGGCACCCGTATGCACACCACTCTTTCCGAGCGCGACGCCGCCGTCGCGCCGCGACAGCCGGCGGCGCGTCCGGCCGCGCCGCGCCGTTCGCCGATCCCGGCCGAGGGCGAAGACGGGCTGTTTCGCCAGTCCTGGTATCCGTTGTGCCTGTCGTCGGAAGTGGCCGCCGGCCAGGTGCTGGGCTGCGATTTTCTCGACGGCCGCGTGGTCGTGTTCCGCGGCGACGATGGCGTGGCGCACGTGACGAGCGCCTACTGTCCGCACCTGGGCGCCGACCTGTCGGTGGGTCGCGTGGTCGGCAAACGCTTGCAATGCGCGTTCCATCATTGGGAATACGACGCCAGCGGCGCCTGCGTGCAGACCGGCGTCGGCGACCCGCCGCCGCCGGCCGCCTGTCTGTTCGTGTTTCCGTCGCAGGAACGCTGGGGGATCGTCTGGGCGTTCAACGGCGAGACGCCATTGTTCGAGCTGCCCGACCTCGGCCATCGCGAAGACGAGCTGGAGATCTGGAGCTACAAGTATCCGCGGCCGTTCCACAGCGACCCGTGGGTATTTGCTGCCAATACGCCCGACATGCAGCATCTGAAGGCGGTGCACCGCGTCAAGTTCGAGCACGACGATCCGCACGATGCCGTGATCTGGGATCGATGGGGCCTGAAGTTCAACATCAAGGCCATGCACCAGGGCGGCGTGCCGATCGACTGGGACGTGGGCCTGCGCGGCACCGGCTTCTTCTGGCGCGCCGGCAGCTATGGCGAATTCTGGTGCGCGGCGATCACCGGCTTCGGCCTGCCGCGCCCCGGCATGCACCAGGTGTTCGGCGCCGCGATGGTACTCAAAGGCGAGCACAGCAAGGAACGGCTGGCGCAGATGCGCAAGATCACCGAGCGCACGATCGGCGAAGACGCCGACATCCTCGACACGATCCATTATCGGCAGGGCACGCTGACGGCGGCCGACCGCACGCTGGCCCGCTATCTGACGATGGTGCGCGAGTTTCCGCGTGCGCATCCGTCCGCGCCGTTCATCCGCTGAGCGCATGGCCGATGCCCGCCATGCGCCGTCCCTCGATTCTTGCACCGCGCGCGCGCCGCAGCTCGGCGCGCCTTCCTTCATCCACTCTTCGTTCGGAGCCTTCGCGATGAAAACTCCCGGCTTGCTTGCCACCGCGGCACTAGCCATGCTGATGCATCTGCCGATGGCCGCGCAGGCGCAAACCACCGTCACCTTCGCCGGCTTCGGCGGCCCGCTGCAGGAAGCGATGGTCAAGCAGATGTTCGCCGACGCCGGCAAGCTGAACATCCGCATCAAGGAAGACCGCAACGGCTTCTGGGCCGGCATCAAGGCCCACCTGATGGCCAAGGCGCCGGGCTGGGACCTGACCGAGATCGGCTTCGCGCGCTGCGAGCAGGCTGCGCAGGCCAACCTGGTGCGCGACATCGACTACGGCATCGTCGACAAGTCGAAGGTGCCGGCCGAACTGGCTCAGCCCAAATACGTCGGCGTCTATACGTTCAGCTACGGGCTCACCTACCAGACCAAGAAATACGGCGCCAATGGCCCGAAGAGCTGGGCCGATTTCTTCGACGTACAGAAGTTTCCCGGCCGCCGCACGATGCTCGCCGATGGTCTGTACGCACTCGAGATCGCGCTGATCGCCGACGGCGTACCGGCCGCCGACGTCTACAAGATGCTGCGCACGCCGGCCGGCCTCGACCGCGCGTTCGCCAAGCTGGAGAAGCTCAAGCCGCATATTGCCGTCTGGTATCGGTCGAGCGGCCAGGCGATGCAGTTGATGCGCGATGGCGAAGTCGACATGGGGCTGATCTCGAATGCGCGTGCGCAATCGGTGGTCAAGGACGGCACGCCGCTCACCTTCGTCTGGGACCAGGCTTTCGTCGACACCGAGTGCCTGATGGTGCCGAACAACGCGCAGAACGTGAAAGAGGTGATGCAGCTGATCAACTCGGCGCTGGATACGAAGAACCAGGCGGCATTCGCGACCGCCAGCCTGTATGGCCCGACCAATCTGAAGGCCTTCGACGGCGGTGCGATTCCCCAGGCCACGATGCAATGGCTGCCGAGCGCGCCGCAGAACCTGCCCAGGCAGGTCTGGGCCGACCAGCGCTGGTATGCCTCACCCGAGGCCGAAGCCGCTTACCAGCGCTTCGCCAAATTCCTGCAGTAGCCATGAGCGCATCGGCCATGACCGCCGGCACACTGCCGAAGCAGGCCGTGCCGGCTGCGCGCGGGCTGCAGGGCAGCTCGCTGGGCATTCACGCCGAAGGCATCTGCAAGACCTACGGCTCGTTTACCGCGCTCGACAGCGTTTCGCTGGACGTGCAGCCGGGCGAGTTCCTGACGCTGCTCGGGCCCTCGGGCTCGGGCAAGACGACGCTGCTGAACATCGTCGCCGGCTTCGTGCGCCCCGATGCCGGCGCGCTGTATTTCGGCAGTGACGAGGTCACGGCGCGGCCCGTGCACCAGCGCGGGCTGGGCATGGTGTTCCAGAACTACGCGCTGTTCCCGCACAAGACGGTGTTCGAGAACGTCGCGTTTCCGCTGCGCGTGCGCAAGCTCGGCCGTGCCGAGATCGAGCGCCGCGTGCGCGAGGCGCTCGACCTGGTGCAGCTGTCGCAGCTCGGTGCACGCAACATTGCTGCGCTGTCGGGCGGCCAGCGCCAGCGCGTGGCGCTGGCGCGTGCGGTCGTGTTCTCGCCGCGCATCGTGCTGATGGACGAGCCGCTGTCGGCGCTGGACAAGAACCTGCGCGAACAGATGCAGGTCGAGATCCGCCATCTGCACGAGCGGATCGGCGCCACCACCATCTACGTCACGCATGACCAGCGCGAAGCCTTGACGATGAGCCATCGCGTGGCGGTGATGAACCAGGGCCGCATCGAGCAGTGCGACACGGCGGCGCGCATCTATGAACAACCGGCCAGCCGCTTCGTGGCCGGCTTCATCGGCGAGACCACGCTGCTGCCCGTTACGCCGATCTCGGATCGGCAGGTGCGCTTGGCCGACGGCAGCCTGCTGACGGTGGCCGCCGGCCTGCCGCCGGGCGATGCGCTGCATGTGGCCCTACGCGCCGAGCGCTTGCTGCTGCCCGGCGAATACGCGGCCGACGATGCCGGCTTGAACCGCATCGCCGCCACGCTCGCCGAAGTGATCTACCAGGGCGACAGCCTGCTGATCCTGGCCGAGATAGCGGGCGGGCACACCGTATCGATCCGCAAGCCGCTGCGTGCGGCCGCCGACGCACGCGGCTTCGAGGCCGGCCAGGCGGTGCAACTGGGCTTGTCGCCGGCCGCCACGATCGTCGTACCCGACTAGCGGCGGGCCGCCTCTTCGCAAAAACCATCGGACCCGAGGCGTCACATGCAACAAGACACCCAACCCATTGCCGGCGCGCGCACACGGCCCTTGCCGCCGCGTCCCGTGCTGGTGCCGGCCGAAGGCGAGAACGGATTGTTCTCGCAATCGTGGTTTCCGGTGGCGCTGGCCGCCGAACTCGCGCCCGGCCAGGTGCTGGGCCTGCCTTTCCTCGACGGCCGGATCGTCGTGTTTCGCGGACCCGACGGCAAGCCGCAGGCGATGAGCGCCTATTGCCCTCACCTGGGCGCCGACCTGTCGGTGGGCAAGGTGGTCGACAGCCGCGTGCAATGCGCCTTCCATCACTGGGAATACGACGTGAGCGGCGCCTGCGTGAAAACCGGCGTCGGCGACCCGCCGCCGCCCGCCGCCTGTCTGTTCACGTTTCCGACGCAGGAACGCTTCGGCATCATCTGGGTGTTCAACGGCGAAACGCCGCTGTTCGAGCTGCCGCAACTGCCCTACCCCGATGCCGAGCTGCACTTCGGCGCCTACCGGATGGGCCAGGAACTGCGCTGCGATCCCTGGGTGTTCGCGGCCAATACGCCCGACATGCAGCACCTGAAGGTGGTGCACAAGATCCAGTTCGACGCCCAAGACCCGCACGAGCTGGTCAAGTGGCATGAATTCGGGATGGAGTTCAGCTACAGCGGCACGCACCAGGGCGGCGTGCCGATTGCCAATACCGCCGGCATCCTGGGCACCAGCGTGTTCTATCGCTGGGGTATGTACGGCGGCTATTGGCGCTGCAACGTCACCGGCTTCAGCATGCCGCGGCCCGGGCATCACGAAGTGTTCAGTTGCAGCCTGGTGCGCGCCGGGCCGCAGGCACAGGAGCATCTCGACGACGTGCTGCGCGTAAGCCGGCGCACGGTCGGCGAAGACAAGGACATCCTGAACACGATCCACTACCGGCAAGGCCTGCTGACCAAGGCCGACGTCACGCTCGGACGCTTCCTGCGCTACCTGCGCAGCTATCCGCGCGCGCATCCGTCGGCGGACTTCATCAACTGACGTGGCAGCCGCGCCGATGAGTTCCGCCGCTTCGCTGGCCGCCGGCGCGGGAGCCCCCGGGCCGACCCGCCGCCGACGCACCGACGCCGACACCGCCGCCGGCGAGCAGCGCTGGATGCTGCTGAACGTTGCGCCGTCGGCGCTGGTCATCGCCGTGCTGCTGATGCTGCCGCTGGCCTGGCTCGTGCTGCTGTCGTTCACCGGTGCGCAGGGCGGCTTCACGCTTGCCCATTACGCGCGACTGTTCGACGATGCCTCGTATGCGCGCGCCTTCAACCTGACTTTGTGGCTGGCCGCGATCACCACCGCGGTGTGCGCGCTGGCCGGCTACGTGCTGGCCTATGCGATGACGCTGATGCCGCGTGCCACCGTCACCGCCACGATGGCGCTGGTGGCGCTGCCGTTCTGGACCAGCGTGCTGGTGCGCACCTATGCCTGGATGGTGCTGCTGCAGCACCGCGGCATCGTCAATTCGCTGCTGCTCGACTGGGGCCTGATCGACGCGCCGATCCCGATGATGCACAACGCCACCGGCGCATTGATCGGCATGGTGCACATCATGTTGCCGTTCATGGTGTTTCCGCTGCATGCAGCCTTGCAGAAGGTCGACCCCGATCATGCGCGGGCCGCCGCGGCGATGGGCGCTTCGCCGACCTATACCTTCTGGCACGTGATCTTTCCGCAGACGCTGCCGGGTCTGTTCGCCGGCTGCGTGCTGGTGTTCGTGCTCAGCCTGGGCTTCTACATCACGCCGGCACTGCTCGGCGGCGGGCGCACCGTGGTGATGTCGATCCTGATCGAGCACGAGGTGACCAGCAGCATGAACTGGGGCTCGGCCAGCGCCGTGGCGATCTTCTTCGTGGCGGTGGTACTGGCGATCTTCGCCGCGGTCGGGCGCTACATGCCGGTCGAGCGGCTGTTCCAGAAATGATGGGCGAACGAGGCGAGCGTCGATGCAGCAAGCATTGATTCCACATCGGCGGCGGCTGTGGCTGTATGCGCTGGCGGCGCTGGTCGTGCTGTTCCTGGTGCTGCCGGTACTGATCGTGGTGCCGATGTCGTTTTCCGACTCGCGCATGCTCGACTTTCCGCCGCGCGGCTGGTCGCTGCGCTGGTACGAACGCTTCTTCAGCGCGATCGAATGGTATGGCGCGCTGCTGACCAGCCTGAAGATCGCCGTCTGCACGGTGCTGCTGGCCACGCCGCTGGGCACGGCGGCGGCCTATGGCATCCACCACGGCCGCGGGGCGCTGTTGCGGCACCTGCAGACCTTGCTGCTGCTGCCGTTGATGGTGCCGCACATCATCGTGGCGATCGGCATCTTCTACATCTTCGTGCGCCTGCAGATCCTGGGCAATTTCGCCGGCATCGTACTGGCGCATACGATGCTGGCGCTGCCGTTCGTGGTGGTCACCGTGCTGGCCGGGCTGCGCTCGTTCGATGCCACGCAGGAGTTGGTGGCGCGCAGCATGGGCTGCACGCGGCTGCATGCGTTCCTGGCCGTGACGCTGCCGCAGATTCGCACCAGCGTGCTGTCGGGCGCGCTGTTCGCGTTCGTGACCTCGCTCGACGAGGTAGTGGTGTCGATCTTCATCGCCGCCGGCGACAACGTCACGATCACCAAGGTGATGTTCGGCTCGCTGCGCGACGAGATCGATCCCACGGTGGCCACCGTCAGCACGATCCTGGTGCTGTGCAGCCTGGTGGTGGTGATGGCCGGGCTGGTGTCGGCGCGGCGGCGCTCCCGGCCGGCCGGGGCGTGAACGCCTGCACGATTTCGCCGCGCTGATGGCGCGGCTAAGGCCCTGGTCCAGGCCTCGGTGAGCGGGTGCGCCGAGCCGGCGAAGCGTTGGCCAGTAACTATCATTATGATATCAACATGCCGTATGATGGCCCTATTGCATCACCAAGCCTCTCCTCACGATGAAGCACAAAAGCTTCGGCAACATGCAATGCCCGATCGCCCGCAGCCTGGAACGCGTGGGCGAATGGTGGAGCATCCTGATCCTGCGTGACGCCTTCAACGGCTTGAAGCGCTTCGACGAATTCCAGACCAACCTCGGCATCGCCCCCGCCATGCTGACGCGGCGCCTGAAGGCGCTGGTCGATGCCGGTTTGCTTGAAAAGCACCGCTACAGCGAACACCCGCCGCGCGACGAATACCTGCTCACGCCGCGCGGCCGCGATTTCCAACCGGTATTGATCGCGCTGATGGCCTGGGGCAATGCCCACTTCACCCCCGAAGGCAAGAGCGTGATCGTGGTCGACACGCGCACCGGCCGCGAAGCCGAGCCGGTGATGGTCGATCGCGCGAGCGGCCTGCCGCTCAGCGATCCGGTCTTTCGCAAGATGCCGGGGCCGGCGGCGGATGAACGCACGCGCCGGCGCCATGGTGGCCGCCCCGCGACGCGGGAGCAGCGCCAATGACGCCGGGCTCAATCGCCGCAGCGCCTGCCGCGCAGATCGACCCACGCACCCGCCGCCTGCTGCAAGCGCCGATCGTGCCGCTGCTGCTCGGCATGGCCTGGCCCAACGTGCTGATCATGGTCGCGCAGGCTTCGATCGGCTTGATCGAAACTTGGTGGATCTCGCATCTGGGCATCGATGCGCTGGCCGGCATGGCACTGGTGTTTCCCGCAGTCATGCTGATGCAGATGATCTCGGCCGGCGCGATGGGCGGCGGCATCTCGTCGGCCATCGCGCGTGCGCTCGGCGCCGGGCGGCGGGACGACGCCGACGCGCTGGTGCTGCACGCCCTGGTGATCAACATCGCACTGGGCCTGAGCTTCTCGACGATCTTCCTGGTCTTCGGCGAATCGATCTATCGGCTGCTCGGCGGCAGCGGCGCCGAACTCGACGCCGCCTTGACGTATTCGAACGTGGTGTTCGCCGGCAACGTGCTGCTATGGGTCATGAACGCCCTGGCCAGCATCATCCGCGGCACCGGCAACATGCTGGTGCCGGCCCTGGTCATCTGCATCGGTGTGCTGCTTCTGGTGCCGCTATCGCCGCTGCTGATCTTCGGCTATGGCCCGCTGCCGGGGCTGGGCATCGCGGGCGGCGGGCTGGCCTTCCTGATCTTCTACGCCGCCGGCATCGTCGCCATGGGCTGGTACATCGTTTCCGGGCGCAGCACTGTGCACTTGCGCAAAGGCGCGCTGCGCTGGCCGCCGATGCGCGGCATTCTGCGCGTGGGCGCGGTATCGGCGATCAGTTCGATTCAAACCAATCTGACCATCGCCGGCGTTACCGCGCTGGTCGCGTCCAGCGCCGGCGTCGGCGCCGTGGCCGGCTTCGGCACCGGTGCGCGCCTCGAATACCTGCTGATCCCGCTGGTGTTCGGCGTTGGCGCGCCGCTGGTCGCGCTGGTCGGCACCAACGTCGGCGCCGGCCAGCGTGCGCGAGCCTTGCGCATCGCGCTGACCGGCGGCGCGCTGGGCTTCGCCGTCACCGAGACGATCGGCATCGCGGTGGCGATCTGGCCGCAGCATTGGCTGATGCTGTTCGGCACCGATCCCGAGATGATCGAAACCGGCAGCGCCTATCTGCGCATCGCCGGGCCATGCTTCGGCTTCTTCGGGCTCGGCATGGCGCTGTATTTCGCCTCGCAAGGCGCAGGCCGGCTGTTCTGGCCGCTGGTCAGCGGCTTCATCAGGCTGCTGATCGCGCTGGGCGGCGGTTGGCTGGCGCTGCACCTGACCGGTTCGGTCGATGCGATCTTCGTCGCAATGGGTGCAGCACTGGTGGTGTTCGGCGCGATGATCTTCGCGGCAGTGAAATCAGGCGCCTGGTTCAGATAGATTCATCCGTAGCGAGTCGCCATTGCCTCCAGCGGCACCGGCTTCATACGCGCCGCCTGGCCGGCGCAGCCGAAGGCCTCGAAACGCGCCTTGACGATGGCGCCGGCCGCCCGCCTGGCGGCATCGAGCGCCTTGCGCGGATCGAACTCGGCCGGCTGCTGCGCAAAGGCGCGGCGCATGGCACCGGTCATCGCCAGGCGGATGTCGGTATCGATGTTGACCTTGCGAACGCCGTTCGCGATGCCGCGGCGGATCTCTTCGACCGGCACCCCGTAGGTTTCCTTGATCCGGCCGCCGTGCTCGCGGATGATCGCCAACCATTCCTGCGGCACGCTCGATGAACCATGCATCACCAGATGCGTATCGGGCACCGCCTCGTGGATGCGCGCGATGCGATCGATGGCCAGAATCTCGCCGGTCGGCTGGCGCGTGAACTTGTAGGCGCCGTGGCTGGTGCCGATGGCGATCGCCAGCGCATCGACGCCGGTGCGCGCCACGAAATCGCGTGCCTGCCCGGGATCGGTCAGCATCATCTCGCGGCTGAGCCGCCCTGCCGCGCCGACGCCGTCTTCCTCGCCGGCTTCGCCGGTTTCCAGCGAACCCAGGCAGCCCAGCTCACCTTCAACCGACACGCCGACCGCATGCGCCAGCTCGCAGACCTTGCGCGTGACGCGGGCGTTGTATTCGTAATCGGCCGGCGTCTTCGCGTCTTCGAGCAGCGAGCCATCCATCATCACGCTGCTGAAACCGGAGCGGATCGCCTGCTGGCACACGGCGGGCGAGGCGCCATGATCCTGGTGCAATACGATCGGAATGTCGGGATGCGTTTCGGCCGCCGCCAGCACCATGTGCCGCAGATACGCTTCACCGGCGTATTTGCGTGCGCCGGCCGACGCCTGCAGGATCACCGGCGATTGCGTTTCCTGCGCCGCTTCCATGATGGCCTGGATCTGCTCCAGGTTGTTGACGTTGAACGCCGGCACGCCGTAGCCGTATTCGGCGGCATGATCCAGCAACTGGCGAAGACTGACGAGGGCCATGGCGAAACTCCATCGGAATCGTGACGAGCAGCCGGCTACGGCGCGGCATCGGAGAGCTTGCAGGATTGCCGGGTTCAGGCCGCCCGGCACGGCCATCAGGATTCCGAACTGATCAGGCGCTCATCGGCAGCGTCGAGTGCCGCAGCCGGTGCGCAATGCGCGATGACCAGATCCGCCAGGTGCTCGGCAGTCAATCCGAAATACCGGTACAGGTCCGCGGCCGGCGCGGATTCGCCGAATCGATCCACGCCGAGCATGGCGCAGCAGCCGTACTGATGCCACCAGCGCGTGACGCCGGCCTCCACGCCGATGCGGGGCAGATGCCGGCCGAGCACCGCTTCGCGCCAACGCACCGGCTGCCGGTCGAACAGCGTCGATGACGGCAGCGACACGACCCGTACCGGCATGGCGCGGGCATCGAGCAGTTCCTGCGCCGCCATCGCCAGCGCCACCTCCGAGCCCGTGGCGATGATCACCGCCCGTGCGTGATCGCGATCTCTCAGCACGTAGCCGCCGCGGCGGATGTCCAGCACCTGCTCCGGCGATCGGTGCTGCGCCGGCAATGCCTGGCGCGACAGCAGCAGCGCAACGGGCCGCCGCTGCAACAGCGCCTGCGTCCAGGCCACGGCAGTTTCGGCCGCGTCGCACGGCCGCCAGACGTCGAGGTCGGGAATCATGCGCAGGCTGGCCGCATGCTCGATCGGCTGGTGCGTGGGTCCATCCTCGCCAAGCCCGATGCTGTCGTGCGTCAGCACGTGCACGACGCGCTGCTTCATCAGCGCCGCCATCCGGATGGCGTTGCGGCTGTAGTCGCTGAACGTGAGAAAGGTGCCGCCGTACGGGATGAAGCCACCGTGCAGCGCCAGGCCGTTCATGATCGCGGCCATGCCGAATTCGCGCACGCCGTAGTTGACGTGCCGGCCGCCCGGCGCATCGCCCCGCACCGCACCGCAATCGGGAAAATCGGTGAGGTTCGAACCGGTGAGATCGGCGCTGCCGCCCAGCAGCTCCGGCACGCGCGCGGCGAGCAATCCCAGTATCTGCTGCGAGGCCTTGCGCGTGGCCACCGCCTCGCGCGACTGGCCCAGACGCGCCATCGCCGCCAGCATCGTCTGTTCGAAATCGGCCGGCAGATCACCGCGCATGCGGCGCTCGAATTCCGCGGCCAGGGCGGGATGCGTGGCTCGATAGGCCTGCAAGCGCTCGCGCCAGCACTGGTGGCGCCGCGCCCCGAGGCTGCGGGCGTTCCAACGCTCGGCCAGCGGCGCGGGAATCTGGAACGGTGCATGCGGCCAGCCGAGCGCCTGACGCGTGGCCGCGATCTCGTCGGCGCCCAGCGGCTCGCCATGCACGCGCGCCGAACCGGCCCGCGCGGGCGAACCCTTGCCGATCGTGGTGCGGCACACGATCAGGCTGGGCCGGTCGGCGCATTGGCGCGCCTGCGCGATCGCCTGCCCCACCGCCACCACGTCGTGCCCGTCGAGCGGCCCCAGCACGTTCCAGCCATAGGCACGAAAGCGCGCCGGCGTGTCGTCGCCGAACCACGGCGCGACCGGCCCGTCGATCGAGATGCCGTTGTCGTCGTACAGCACGATCAGCTTGTTCAGCCGCCAGACGCCGGCCAGCGCGCAGGCTTCATGGCTCAGGCCCTCCATCAGGCAGCCGTCGCCGGCGAACACGTAGGTGCGATGATCGACGACCTCGTGTCCGGGCCGGTTGAACTCGTCGGCCAGCAGCTTTTCGGCCAGCGCCATGCCGACCGCGTTCGCCAAGCCCTGGCCGAGCGGGCCGGTAGTCGTTTCAACACCGGGCGTGACGCCTGCTTCCGGATGCCCGGGCGTCTTGCTGTGCAATTGCCGGAAGCGTTCCAGCTCGGCCATCGGCAGCGCGTAGCCGCTCAGATGCAGCAAGGCATACAGCAGCATCGACGCATGGCCGTTGGACAGCACGAATCGATCGCGATCGGGCCACTGCGGATCGGCCGGATCGTGCCGCAGATGGCCGTGCCACAGCGCCACGGCCATCTCGGCCATGCCCATCGGCGCACCGGGGTGGCCCGAGCCGGCGCGCTGCACGGCATCCATCGCCAGCGCGCGCAGCGCATCGGCCAGTTCGCTGCGCAGACCATTGTCGGGCCGCAATACGCGGGCAGGTTTGTCGGATGTGTGACCGGGGGCGCTCATTGGCGTGCTCCTTCAGGCAATCGACTCAGAGGGCGCCCAGAGCGCGCTGCCGCCGCTCCATCATGCGCCAGATGAACGGCGTGAAAATCAGCTGCATCGCCAGTTCCATCTTGCCGCCCGGCACGACGATGGTATTGGCGCGCGACATCCAGGAATCGTGGACCATGTTCAGCAGATACGGAAAGTCGATGCCCTTGGGATCGGCGAAGCGGATCACGCACAGGCTTTCGTCGGCGCTGGGAATGTCGCGCGCGATGAAGGGGTTGCTGGTATCGACCACCGGCACGCGCTGGAAGTTCACGTGCGTGTGCGCGAACTGCGGCACGATGTAGTTCACGTAGTCGGGCATGCGCCGCAGGATCGTGTCGGTGACCGCCTCGGTCGAGTAGCCGCGCACGTGCTTGTCGCGCCACAGCTTCTGGATCCATTCCAGGTTGATCACCGGCACCACGCCCACCAGCAGATCGGGATGACGCGCGATGTTCACCTCGGGCGTCACCACCGCGCCGTGCAGCCCCTCGTAGAACAGCATGTCGGTATCGGCGGGCAGGTCTTCCCAGGGCGTGAAGGTGCCCGGCTCCTGGCCGTAGGGTGCGGCTTCGGCCGCATCGTGCAGGTATCGGCGCCGGCACCCGCTGCCCGATTCGCCGTAGCGGCAAAACAGCTCCGCCAGCTCGGCGAACAGATTGTTCTCGGGACCGAAATGGCTGAAATGCTCGTTGCCGGCCGCCTCGGCCTCGGCCTGGCGCTGGCGCATCTCCTTGCGATCGTAGCGATGGAAGCTGTCGCCTTCGATGATGGCGGCGCGCACTTTCTCGCGGCGAAAAATCTGTTCGAAGGTGCGGGTGACCGACGAAGTGCCGGCCCCTGATGAACCGGTGATGGCGATGATGGGATGGCGCTGGGACATGGTTCGCGTTGGGCTGCCCGAGGTCCGGGCGCAGGTTGACGTTGTGCTTGCGCGGTGACGGCGTTCCGGTGGAAGTGGGTCGCCTCCGAGGGCAGCCGCTTCAGCCGCGGAACAGGCTTCGTTCAGCGAACAGCGGCGTGCCGGCCTCGCAGCGTTCGGGTTCCTGGTGATAGCGTTCGATGCGCTCGACCTCGTTTCTCGAACCGAACACCAGGCCGATGCGCTGATGCAGCTCGCCGGGCGGCACCTGCAGCACCGGCCGGCGCCCGGTGCTGGCGCGGCCGCCGGCCTGCTCGATCAACAGCCCCACCGGATTGGCTTCATACAGCAGCCGCAAGCGGCCGGCCTTGTTCGGATCCTTGTTGTCGCGCGGATACAGAAACACGCCGCCGCGCATCAGGATGCGATGTGCCTCGGCCACCATGCTGGCGATCCAACGCATGTTGAAATCCTTGCCGCGCACGCCTGCCCGGCCAGCCAGGCATTCGTCGACGTAGCGCTTGACCGGCGGCTCCCAGAAGCGGCTGTTCGAACTGTTGATGGCGAACTCCTGCGTGTCTTCAGGCACACGCACGCTCGGGTGCGTCAACATGAATTCGCCCAGGTTGGGATTCAGCGTGAAGCCGGCCACGCCGTTGCCCACGGTCAGCATCAGCATCGTCGAGGGGCCGTACAGCGCATAGCCGGCGGCCACCTGCGTCGTACCGGTCTGAAGAAAGTCGGCCTCGCACACGTCGCGGCCGCTGTCGACCACCGCTTGCGGCGCCCGCAGGATCGAAAAGATGCTGCCCACCGAGACGTTGACGTCGATGTTGCTCGATCCGTCCAACGGGTCGAACACCAGCAGATATTTGCCGCGTGGATAAGCGCTCGGAATCTGATGAGGCTGCGGCATTTCCTCGGACGCCATGCCGGCCAGATGGCCGTTCCATTCGCTCATGCGCAGAAAAATCTCGTTGCCGAGCACGTCGAGCGGCTTTTGCGTTTCGCCGTGCACGTTGAGCTGACCCGCCGGCGCAGCCTCGTCTGCCGGCTTCGGCATGCCCTCCCCCAAGGCACCGAAGGCAACGATGCGTGCAATCGCCTTGCAGGCCAGCGAAACGTCGAGAATCAACGAGTTCAGATCGCCGCTGGCCTGAGGAAAGCGGCGGCGCTGTTCGATCAGGTAGCGGGTCAGGGTCCAGCGTTGCGACAGGGGCATGGCGGGGCTTCGTAGGGCGGATGGGTGGCTGGGCGAATGGATGAGGCGGCGGACCGACTGATGTAAACGGCGAGGCAATGGGGTCAGGAGGTTTGATGGCCGGACGATCAAACACCCGGCAAGCGAAGGTCGGCCGTCGCATCCGCCGCATCGGCCGCCTGGAACACGCGGCTGGCGCGAACATCGGCCTCCTGCACGCTGCTCAGCTCATCGCGCGTCAGCTCGCGATCGCGCTGCGCGAACAGACGGCTGGCCTGGCGCAGCCGCATCCGGTCGAGCGCATTGCGCACGCTGCGCGCATTGGCGAAATGCGGCAGTGCCAGCCGCCGCGTCAGGTACTCGGCGAAAGCGGTCTCGGCGCCCGGGTCGAAGCGGTAGTTCATCGCGGCGAGCATGCGTTGCGCGATCTGCATCAGCTCGTCGTGCGCATAGTCTGGAAAATCCAGGTGATGCGCGATGCGGCTGCTCATGCCGGGGTTGGACTGGAAAAAGGTGTTCATCCGATCGCCGTAGCCGGCCAGGATCACGACCAGATCGTCGCGCTGGTTCTCCATCACCTGCAGCAGGATCTCGATCGCTTCCTGGCCGTAGTCGCGTTCGTTCTCAGGCCGGTACAGGTAGTAGGCTTCGTCGATGAACAGCACGCCGCCCATCGCCTTCTTCAGCACCTCTCTGGTCTTGGGCGCCGTATGGCCGATGTACTGGCCGACCAGATCGTCGCGCGTAACCGCCACCAGATGGCCCTTGCGCACGTAGCCCAACCGGTGAAGGATCTCGGCCATGCGCCGCGCCACCGTGGTCTTGCCGGTGCCGGGGTTGCCGGTGAAGCTCATGTGCAAAGAAGGCGCCTGCGCCTGCAGGCCGAGCCCGGCGCGCAGCCGGTCGATCACCAGCAGCGCTGCGATGTCGCGGATGCGCTGCTTGACCGGCGCCAGGCCGACCAGGTCGCGATCGAGTTCCTCCATCACGGCTTCGATGCGGCTGTCGCGCAGCACCTCACCGACGGTGCGGGCAGGCGACGGCAATGACGGCGACGCCAGCGGTGTCGGCGCGGCCGCGACAGTCGGCGTCGAACCCGCGATGGCATACAGCGGCTGGCTCATGGCGTTTTCCGTGTCGATGGCAGCCGGCTCAATAACGCTGCATCTCGGGCCGCTCGGCGGCATAGCTGTGCACCGTGTAACGGATCGTGCGCCCGCTGGCCTCCTGCCGCATCAGTCCGAAACCCGGCTCGCTGGACGGACGATTGACGATGAAACTCATCGCCACCGACTCGATACCGCGCGTCGAGTCGAACGCCATCAACCGGATATAGTGATTGGGGAAGGTACTGCGGCACGCATTCAGTTCCAGCATCACGCCGGCGGCATCCTTCAGGTCGAACATCGGCATGCCGAACATCTCCCAATAGGTATTGCGCGGATGCGGATCGTCGGTGTACTCGATGCTCCATGCGTAGCCCTTGCCGAAGCCGTACTCGATCTGCTGCACGATTTCGGCATCGCTCAGATCAGGCAGAAAGCTGAACTGACCCTGGGTCACGCGGCCGGTGGGATTGGTCATCATCGCGTCGGTTCCTCGATGGTTGGCGGTGCTGGACGGATCGCCGGCGCTCAGCGCGCCAGCGTCGGCGTCACGGCGTAGTCGCTGCTGTCGGTGGGCGTGTAGTCGAAGCTCACCTCGCCCCAGGTGTCGAGCGCCTGCTTCAGCGGCGTGCAGAAACGCGCCGCTTCGCGCAGGATTTCGGGCCCTTCGGTGCGAAGCTCGCGGCCTTCGTTGCGCGCCTTGACCATCGCCTCCAGTGCCACCCGGTTGGCCACCGCGCCGGCCTGGATGCCGGCCGGATGCCCGATCGTGCCGCCGCCGAACTGCAGCACCACGTCATCGCCGAACAGGTCGATCAATTGATGCATCTGCCCGGCGTGGATGCCGCCGGAAGCCACCGGCATCACCTTCTTCAGATCGCACCAGTCCTGGTCGAAGAACAGCCCGCGCGGCAGATCGGCGTGCGTGTAGGCGTCGCGGCACACGTTGTAGTAGCCCTGCACCGTCAGCGGGTCGCCTTCGAGCTTGCCAACCGCAGTGCCGGCGTGCAGATGGTCGACCCCGGCCAGACGCAGCCATTTGGCGATCACGCGAAAGCTCACGCCATGCGTCTTCTGCCGCGTATAGGTGCCGTGGCCGGCGCGGTGCATGTGCAGGATCATGTCGTTGCGCCGGCACCATTCCGAAAGGCTCTGGATGCATGGCCAGCCGACGATCAGATCGACCATCACGATCACGCTGCCCAGTTCGCGAGCGAATTCGGCGCGCTCGTAGATCTGCTCCATGGTGCCGGCGGTAACGTTCAGATAGCTGCCCTTGATCTCACCGGTGGCGGCGCTGGCCTTGTTCACCGCATCCATCACGTACAGGAAGCGGTCGCGCCAGTGCATGAAGGGCTGCGAGTTGATGTTCTCGTCGTCCTTCATGAAATCGAGCCCGCCCTTGAGCCCTTCGTAGATGACGCGGCCGTAGTTACGCCCCGACAGTCCGAGCTTGGGTTTGGTGGTGGCGCCCAGCAGCGGCCGGCCGAACTTGTCGAGCCGCTCGCGTTCGACGATGAGACCGGTCGGCGGCCCCTTGAAAGTCTTGACGTAGGCGACCGGGATGCGGATGTCTTCGAGCCGCGCCGCCTTCAGCGGCTTGAAGCTGAACACGTTGCCGATCAGGCTCGCCGTCATGTTGGCGATCGAACCTTCCTCGAACAGGATGATGTCGTAGGCAACCCAGGCGAAATACTGCCCCGGTGCGTTCGGCACCGGTTCGACGCGGTAGCACTTGGCGCGATAGTTGTCGCAGGCGGTCAGACGATCAGTCCAGACCACCGTCCAGGTCGCCGTGCTGGATTCGCCAGCCACCGCGGCGCCAGCCTCGACCGGATCGACGCCTTCCTGCGGCGTGATGCGAAACAGGCACACCGTGTCGGTGTCGCTGGGCTGGTAGTCAGGCTGCCAGTAGCCCATCTGGCGGTACTTCAGCACGCCGGCGCGATAGCGCGCGGTGGCATCGGTGATCTGGGTGGCGGCGGCAAAGCCGGGCTCGACGGCTTGGTTCACGGGCTCTCCTTGAAGGCTGCGCGGCGCGGACGGCAGCGGCGATGGCCCAATGTAAGCGTCACCTGAATTAAACTAAAGTCACGATTTCTTTATAAATCATTCAGCTTTTACTGAATCATGAACTTCACTTTCCGGCAACTGCGCGTTTTCGCCGAGGTCGCCCGGCAAGGCAGCATGATCCGTGCCGCCGAAACGCTGCATCTGACGCCGCCCGCGGTGTCGATGCAGATCAAGGAGATCGAGAGCCAAGTCGGCCTGCCGCTATTCGACCGGCACGGCCGTCAGGTATCGCTGTCGACCGCCGGCGAATACTTTCTCGTGCATGCGCGGCGCCTGCTGGCCGACCTGAAGGAAACCGAGACGGCGATGGCGCGCCTGAAGCGCCTGGAACACGGGCTGTTGACGATCGGTATCGTCAGCACAGCGAGTTTCTTCGTGCCGCAATTGCTGGCGCGCTTTCGCGACGAGCACCCTGGCGTCGAGGTGCGATTGCGCGTGGCGGCCAACCGCGAGCAACTGGTGTCGCTGATGGGTTCGGGCGAAGTCGATCTGTCGGTGATGGGCCGCCCGCCGAAGGAGATCGCCGCTCGCGCCGAGGCCTTCGCCGCGCACCCGCTGGTATTCGTGTCTGCGCCGGCGCACCCGCTGCTGAGGCTCGGGCACGTACCACTACAGGCGCTGCTCGCTTATCCGTTCATCGCGCGCGAACACGGCTCGGGCACGCGCGCCGCGATGGCTGCGCTGTTCGCCGAGCATCGTCTCGAACCGCGGGTCACGATGGAGATGACCAGCAACGAAGCGATCAAGCAGGCAGCGATCGCCGGCATGGGGCTCGCGTTCCTGTCGCTGCACACGATCGGCCTGGAGTTGCGTTGCGGCCTGCTGCGCCTGCTCGACGTCGAAGGCGCGCCGGTGCAACGCACCTGGAACATCGTGCGCCTGCAATCGAAGTTGCTGTCGCCGGCGGCCGAAGCGTTTCGCTACTTCATCATCGAGCACGGCCAGCCGTATCTGCAGGCGTATGATGCGGCGCTGCTGCAAGCGCCAGCAAGCCGCCGCTCCGTTCGACCCGACGCGCCACGGCCGCGCGCATCACCTCGTCGCCGGCGACCAGCGTGAACCAGTGCCGCGCGCGCGTGATGCCGGTGTAGACCAGCTCGCGCGTCAGGCCCGGGCCGGGCCGCTCGGGCAGCAGAAGCGCGGCGTGCGTGAACTCCGAGCCCTGCGACTTGTGCACGGTCATCGCGAACACCGTCTCCACCTCGCGCAAGCGGCTGGGCAGCACCCAGCGGATACCGCCGCTGCCATCGCCAGCGGGAAACGCCACGCGCAGCATCCGCCGTGCAGGGCGATCGCCGGCGGCACGCTGCGACAGTAGCGGCGGCGGCGCGGGCGGCGGTGGCGGAGGCTGGAACTGCAGCTGCAATTGCAACTGCAATGACGACTGCGGTTGCGGTTGCGGTTGCGGTTGCGGTTGCGGTTGCGGCAGCATCAGCGTCACGCCGACGTCGCCGTTCATCAAGCCCAGGTTGTAGTCGTTGCGCGTGACCAGTACCGGCCTTCCCGCATACCATCCCCTCTGTTCGGCATCGAGCAAACCCGCCTCGCGCAGCAGCGCCACGATGCGCTGGTTCAGCTCGGCCACTCCCTGCGGACCGCTACGCACCGCGCACAGCAACTGGAACTGGGCATAAGCCTGCAACACCGCGCGCGCCCAATCATCGAACTCGGCCTGTGTCGCGTCATCCGCGGGCTGCCCGTCGCGCATCACGTCCAAGTAGTGGCGATAGCCGAGCGGCGCAGGCAGCGCAACGCCACCCGCTTTGCGGCCCTGCCCCGCGCCGGGGAAATGCTCGGGTGCACCGTCGATCACCAGGTGCCGCAACGCGTCGTTGTCGACGTGCCGCTGCCATGACAGATCGGCGCAGGCATCGCCGAACACGCTCCGCACTGCGCCATCATCGCCGGCGTTGACCGCCTCGGCCAGCCGGCCGATACCACTGTCGGCGCTGAAACGATGGCTGACGCGCAGCTTCACGATCGCCTGGTCCAGCGGCAGGCCATCGGCATCGCACAGCGCCGCCGCCAGACGTTCGCCCGTTACCGCGTTCAGCCAATCGGCCGTCTCGGGCCGATAGTGGCCGGCGTCGGCACGCTGACATAGATCGCCGAGCACGGCGCCGGCTTCCACTGATGCAAGCTGGTCCTTGTCACCGAGCAGGATCAGGCATGCCTGCGCCGGCAGCGCGGCAAACACGGCGGCCATCATCTCCAGGTCGAGCATCGAGGCTTCGTCGAGCACCAGCACGTCGAGCGCGAGCGGGTTGTGTGCGTCGTGGCGGAAGTGCCGCGTGTCGGGGCGGCTGCCGAGCAGCCGGTGCACGGTCGTGACCTCGGTGGGGATCGCCGCGCGCAGCGCCTGCGCGTTGGGCAGCCCCTGCAAAGGCAGCTTGGCCACCGCCCCGGCGATCGATTCATTCAGCCGTGCCGCCGCCTTGCCGGTGGGCGCCGCCAGCCGGATGCGCAGCGGTCGCGCGGCGGATGCCGTCAGCGCCAGATGCTGCAGCACTGCCAGCAGCTTGACCACGGTGGTCGTCTTGCCGGTGCCGGGGCCGCCGGTGATGATGCCGAAGCGCTGACGCGCCGCCAATGCGCAAGCGATCTTCTGCCAGTCGATCCCATCGCCCGGGCGGCGCGGAAACAATGCATCCAGCGCGCCGGCCAGCGCTGCCCGCGCCTGCGGCGCCGCGACGGCCGTCGGTGCGGCAACGCGCTGCGCGATCGCTTCGCGCACCGATTGCTCGTATTGCCAGTAGCGGCGCAGGTACAGGCGCGTGCCGACGCGCACCAGCGGCGTGGTGCCCGGGCCGTCGCCGACCAGCGCAGGCTGGTTCAGCGCAGCCAGCCAGCGCGGCAGGTCGACGCCGGCCAGCAGCGCAGCCGACTCCCCTTCCGGCGGCAGCGATAGCGCCTTGCCGGCATCGGCCAATGCCGCCTCGAGATCCAGGCAGGCATGGCCGCGCCCCAGTTGGTGGCTGACCAGCGCCGCCGCCAGGATCAGCAGGCGATCGGCGTCGGGTGCCTGCTGCGCCAGGAACGCGGCGAAGCTGCGATCGAGCTCGCGCAACCAAGCGCGATCGACCCAATCCTGCAATTCGGCCAGCAATGCGACGTGTTGCGCCGGCGGCGGCCCGAGGAAAACGCGCGCGTTCACCTTGCCACCTCGCTGCGCCGGCGCGACGGCGTATCGCCTTGCCCCTGGAACAGGACATCGAGCGCCTCGATCAACGCGCGCGGCGGCCGCTCGCCGTGCAGGCCCTGCCCCGACGCCGCATGGCCGCGCAGGAACATGCACAGCGCACCGCCGACGTGGCGATCGTAGTCGTAGCCGGGCAGCCGGCGACGCAGCAGCCGATGCAGCGCGAAGACGTACAACACATACTGCAGTTCGTAGCGATGCCGCAGCACGGCCTCGCGCAGCGCGGCCGGCGTGTAGTCGGCGTCGCCTGGGCCGAGCCAGTTCGACTTGTAGTCGACGACGAAATAACGGCCCTCGTGCTCGAAGACGAGATCGACGAAGCCCTTGAGCATGCCGTTCAATTGACGCGGCGACAAGGGCGTGCGCGGCGCGCCGTCCAGCGTGTACCGGCAGACCAGTGCATCGAGCGCGACGGCGTCGACGCGCTGCGCGCCGAACCAGAATTCCATCTCGACCTGTACGCGGCCCAGCGCTGCCGGCGCCACCGGCGCGCTGCCCGGCAACAATGCGCGCAGATCCAGCGGCGTGGCCAACCAGGCATCGAGCCAGCGGCGCAAGGGTAGGATCCAATGGCTCCAGCCAGCGAGATTGCAGCGCCGCGCGATCAGGTCGGCCAGGTCGGCCTGCATCGCAGGCTCGACCAGCACGCGCGCGAAACCTTGACGGCCGGCCCATTCGAGCAGGCCATGCAGGAAGCTGCCCGGGCCGGCGCCACGGGGAAACGCATGCAAGGTGCCGGCGGCAGCGGGCACAGCCGCTGCCCCGGCCGCGGCCGCTGTCGTGGCCATGGCCGCAGCCGTGGCCGGCGGCTCGACAGTCGCGTCGGCAACGCTGTCGGCATAGATGTCGGCCGCAGCGCTATCGGGACTGGCCGGCAGCGCCGCCCGCGTCTCGTCTTCGCTGTTCCACGCCATCGCATCGCCAGCGCCTGCGACGATGCGCAAAGCCGAATAGCTGGCGATCCACCATGGCTCGCCAGGCACCGGCAGCGGCGGCGCGGGTGCTTCGGTCAGCGCCTGCACCGCTGCGTCGTACCGCTCGTCGCTGGTTTCGGGCGCCGGGCAGGCAAGGATCGCTGGGCAGCCTTCGGCAAGCTGCTTGAGCGCCTGCACCAGCGCAGCGGGGACCAGCGGCACGCCGCCGCCCAGCAGGTAGCCGAGCGCGCTGCGCTCGACCTCGGCCAGCGGCGCCACGCCCAGCCAGGTGGCGTGACGTGCGCGCGTGAGCGCGACGTAGAGCTTGCGCAGGTCTTCACCCAGGCGTTCGCGGTCGGCCAGCGCCAGTTCAGGGCCGCCTGCCTGCAACGCGACCTTCAAGCGGCCCTGATCGTCATGCCACTTCACCGGCAGATCGTCGGCCTTGACCGCGCGAAACGCGCAGGCGAACGGCACGAATACCAGCGGGTACTCCAAACCCTTGGATTTGTGTACCGTCACCACCTTGACCAGGTCGGCATCGCTTTCCAAGCGCAGCTTGCGCGCATCGCTGTCGCCGCCCTCGTCTGCGCACTGCTCGGCCAGCCAGCGGATCAGGGCGTGCTCGCCATCGAGCTGCACGCTGGCCTGCTGCAGCAGCTCGGCCAGGTGCAACAGGTCGGTCAGCGTGCGTTCGTCGCCATCGGCCAGCAGGCGCTGCGGCACGTCAAAGTCGTGCAGCAGATGACGCAGCATCGGCAGCACGCCCTGCCGGCGCCAGATCTGCTGGTAGCGGCGAAACCGGATCACGCACGCTTCCCATTGCAGTTCGTCATGGTTGAGCCGATCCAGCTCGGCCCAATCCAAGGCCAGCATCGCGCTGCCCAGGGCGGCACGCAGCGGCCGGTCGTCATCGGGATCGGCGCAGGCCGCCAGCCAGCGCAGCAATTCGCCGGCAGCCGCGCTCTGGAACACCGAATCCTTGTCCGACAGATAGATGCTGCGCACGCCATGCCGGTTCAATGCCTGCCGCACGTCACGCGCTTCCTGGGCCGTGTTGACCAGGATCGCGATGTCTCTCGGCTGCACCGCGCGCAGTGCGCTGTCATCACCACCGTCATCGCCCCCATCGCCGGCAAAGCCGGCACGGCCGGCGCGGCCCAGATTCAGCAGCCGGACGATCTCGGCAGCGCAGGCGCTCGCAGCCGCTTCGCGGGCCTGCCCGGCACTCATCGTTGCCGGCTTTGCGCGCTGCCGGGCCGGCGCAGCGCGCCCGACCGGTGCGGGAGCCGCGGCACCCTCGGCGGCTGCGTCATTCCAGTGCCAGCAGGTCAGCGCGGCAGCTTGCTCGCCGTCGATGCACCAGTGCTCGCGGCGTCCCTGGGCCTGCACCGGCAGGAACGGCAAGGGATTGTCGGTGCCGCTGCGGAACAGGAAGGCACCCGCCCCCTGCTCGCGCCGCTCGGCCTGCATGAACAGATGATTGACTGCGTCAACCATCGGCCGGGTCGAGCGAAAGTTGGTACCCAGCGTGGCATGGCGCCCCTGCGTGTCGCGGCGCGCCGCCAGATAGGTATGGATGTCGGCGCCGCGAAACGCATAGATCGCCTGCTTCGGGTCACCGATCAGGATCAACGCGGTATCGGGCGCATCGGCCGCCACGCCGTAGATGACATCGAAGATCCGGTATTGCAGCGGATCGGTATCCTGGAACTCGTCGATCAGCGCCACCGGAAACTGTCGCCGGATCAATTCGGCCAGCCGCGCGCCGTTCGGCCCGCGCAGCGCGGCATCGAGTTGCGTCAGCAGCTCGTCGAAACCCATCTGCGCGCGGCGCGCCTGCTCGGCGGCCTGGCGCGCGGCGATCCAGCGGGTGGCATGACACAGCAGCTCGGCGCGGCCGTCGGGCAACTGCGCCAGACGCTCGCGCAAGCTCAGCATGTCGTCCAATGCAGGGTGCGTCAGCGGCTCGGCACCGGCCTTGCAGGCTTCAATCAGACCCGCCGGCGTCAATCTCGTCCAGCCCTTGCTGTTGGCCGGCAGCGGCTCGACTCCATCGCCCTCGGCCCAGCTACGAATCGCCTGCAACCACGGGAGGTAATAGCGCGGCTGCATCATGCGGCCGTTGAAACGCCCAGCGGCAGCACACTCATCGAGCACGCGCAGCAGCTCGGCCGCCCAGCCCGTCTCGCCGGCCCACGGCTGCTTCATCACCGCCAATGCGCGATCGGCTTCTTCGTTCGCCTGCCGCAGCGCCGCCTCGGGCGCCAAGCCTTCGGCCAGGCTCTCTTGCGCAGCCAGCAGCCCACCCACCGCCTTGTTCAGCGCATCGGGTGACTTCCACCAGCCCTGCACGCGCTGCGCGTCGTCGGGCGACAAGCCGACGAAGAAGCTGCGCCAGTAGTCGCGCACCACCTCGGCGCGCAGCTCGCGCTGGTCGGTTTCCAGCGTCTGCGTGAACAAGCTGCCGCTGTCGAACGCATGTTCGCGCAGCATCCGGTTGCACCAGCCATGGATGGTCGAGACCGCCGATTCGTCCATCCACTCGGCCGCCAAGCGCAAAGCGCGCGCGCAAGCCGGCCACTGCTGGGGCGAGTAATCGGCACGCAGATCATGCAGCAGGTCTTCGCCGCGCGACCTGGCCGGCACCGTATCGGGATCAGCAAGAAAGGCCTCGGCCGCTTCGGCCAGCCGTGCGCGGATGCGGTCGCGCAGCTCTTTCGTCGCCGCATCGGTGAACGTGACGACCAGGATCTCGGGGGGCGTCAGCGCACGGCCGAACGCAGCCCCGCCGCCATGACCCAGCACCAGCCGCAGGTACAGCGCGGCGATCGTGAAGGTCTTGCCAGTGCCGGCACTGGCCTCGATCAGACGGCTGCCCCGTAAGATGAACGACAGCGGATCGAGACGCGGTACGACGGTATCGGCACGATCGCTCATGCGCCGCCTCCTGCGCCGTCGCCCTCGTCTTCCGCTTCCTTCGGCGGCTTGCCGACCGCATCCTTCAGCGGTTTCAGCAGCGCGCAGACCCAATGGGCGAACTCGTCATCGGCACGCAGCGCGGTGAAATCAACAAAGGCCCGCGCCAGGTAAGGGCTGCCGGAACGCTCACTCGGGCGTTTACCCAGCGGATCGTCATCCTCGTAGCTGGTGCGCGCCGCTTCCCACACAAGCTCGTCGGCCTCGGTCGGCGGTGCATCGCCGAGCCTGCCCAGCCACGCGAAGCCGCTGCGCAGGGCCAGCGGCAGAGGCCGGCGCATGCCCTGCTGCCACGCCTGCAGCAATTGCAGCCAGTAGGCGCGCGCCTCGTCGCGCGCCAGCGCGGCGAAGGTAACGCTGCCGGCCTTGCTGATCACGCGAGTCGTCATCGCGCTGCCGTGCAGATGCCCGGCCACGTGCGCGATCCAGAACGGCACCAACCTGTCGTAGCGCCACCGGCTGTTCGTGACCAGGCTACCGCTGTCCAGCACCAGGCGCCGGCGCTGGCCATCGCGATCAGCGCGCAAGTCGCCCAGCCAGTCGAGCAGCCGCAGCGATTCGGGCAGGCCTGCGGGCAGATGATCGAGCGCCTCGTCGGGCAATGGCTGCGGCCAGTCGCGCAACTCGCTTTCATACCGGCCGAACATCGCCTGCATCGGTTCGGCCAATTGCTGTTGCTGCAGCTCGCCGAAGGCGCCCAGCGGCAGCTCGCCACGGCCGGCAATGCGCTGCAACTGCATCCGCAGCGCCTGCTCGCGCGAGCGACCATCGAGCAGCGCGGCTTTCTGGGCCCGGATCAGCTCGTCCTGCAAGCGCCAGTTCTCGAGCGCGTCGATGGTGAAGGGTTCCTGGTCCTGCTCGACGGCACCTTCGGCATCGAAATACACGCCCAGCCGGTTGCGCAGAAAGCTGCCGGCCGGGTTCTTCAGAAAATCGCTCAACAGGCGCAGCGTGAGCGGACCTTCGAAAGTGCCAGGCGGCAGCGTGGCGTTACCACCGGCCGCGGGCCACGGCGCAACGGGCAATGACGCGGCCCGCCACTCGCGCGCGTAACTGAACAGCCGCTCATCGCCGCCGGCCGTGAAATACGCCGGATGAAACGGCTGCAAGCGGTGCTCGATCGTCAATGCCTGCAACAGCCGTTGGCCGGCCTCGGCCTGCGTCAATTGCTGATCCCCGGCCAGCCGCCACCCAGCCGCCAGATGGTCGCGCAACTGCGCCACCAGTACCGACGGCGGCCGTTCCGAATGATCGAGGATGCTGCGACCGATCCAGCTCACGTGCAGATGTTCGCGCGCCGACAGCAGCGCTTCGAGGAACAGATAGCGGTCATCTTCGCGGCGCGAACGGTCGCCCGGACGATAGTCACGCCCCATCAGATCGAAATCCATCGGCACGCGGCTGCGCGGATAGTCGCCATCGTTCATGCCCAGCAGCGCGACGACACGGAACGGAATCGCGCGCATCGGCATCAGCGTCGCAAAGGTGACGGCGCCGGCGAAGAATGGTTGGTTCAAGCCCGGCTGGTCGATGCGGCTCAGCCAGTGCTCGCGCGCCACCGACAGCGGCAGCGCCTCATGAAAGCCGGCCGCATTGCAGTCGTCGAGCCAATCCTGCAAGGCGCCTTCCAGACGCAGCAGCGTGAAGCCGTCGGCATCGTCTTGCACTTCGAAGAAATCATGCAGCAGCGCACGCAGTCGCTCGACCCACGCCGCCGGCGCGGCCGGCGCCGCCAGATCACGCCAATGCGATTCGACACGTGCCAGCAGTTGCACCAGCGGGCCAAGCAAAGCGGCGTCCAGCCCGCCGACTTCATCCAGCGGCTCGATGCCCGACCAGGCTTCGCTGTCGCCCACCGCATAGCCGAGCAGCATGCGCTGCAAGCCAAAATCCCAGCTATTCTGCGCCGGCGCATCGGGCAGATCGAGCGTGCGGCGCTGCTCGGCGTGCAAACCCCAGCGAACGTTGGCCGCCGCGATCCAACGGCGCAGCAGCGGCACCTGCGCCTCGTCGATCACGAAGCGCTTGCGCAAGGCCGGCACTTCCAGCCAGTCGAGCACGTCGCTGACCGCGATGCGCGACTGCGGCAAGGCCAGCAGTTTCTCGAGCGCGCCGAGCAGGGGATCATGATGACGCTGCCCGCGATCGGCGATCGAGTAGGGAATGTGTCGCGCATCATCATGCGCCGGCAGGCCGAACACCGCCTGCACATGCGGCGCATAAGTCGCCACGTCGGGCACCATCACGATCACGTCGCGCGGGCGCAGACTCGGATCGGCAGCAAACGCGGCCAACAGCCGATCGTGCAAGACCTCTACCTCGCGCTGCGCGCCATGCGTCACATGAAAGCGGATCGAGTGATCGCGCCGCGCATCCAGCGCCGGCCAGGTGCCGCGCGTTTCGGCCAACGGCCGCAGATCGCGGATGTCGTCCTGCAACTGCCGCAGCAGCGTGTCGCCGGCGTTGCGCTCGAAGCAATCGATGCGCTGGCCGATCGCGGCGAAACGCTGCGCATACGATTCGTGCTCGTCGTGTTCGTCGAGCAGCCGGATGAAGTCGCGCCCCTGCTTGCCCCAGGCGGCCAGCAGCGGCTGCGCGTGCAGATGCAGCGTGTCATCGGCGATCGCGTCGTGGCCGCCATCGCGCCGACGCTGGCGCGAGCGCGCGGCACGCAACAGATCCTTGTCGGCGACGATGTGCGACCAATCGTGCTGGCAGGGGTTGTGCACGCACATCAGCACCTGCGTCCAGCGGGCCAGCGCCGCCAGCACTTCGAGCGATTGCTGCGGCAACGACGAAATGCCGAACACGATCAGCCGCCGCGGCAGCCCCGCCGGCCGTTCGCCGCGCCAGGCCGCGGCCGCCGCCAGGAAACGGCGATGCACCTCGGCACGGCTGCCGGCCGCGCCGGCCGCGCCCACGTCGGCCAGCAGCGCACGCCACAACTGCGGCTGCCAGCGCAGCTCGTCGGGCAGCGGCTGGCGACCGCCGCGGCTGGTCTCGATGACGTCGTCGCCACGCGCCCATGCCGCCAGCCAGTCGGCGCGATAGACCTGATACTGGTCGAACAGATCGGCCAGGCGCTCGGCCAGTTGATGCAGCTTGCGAGATTCGCTGTCATCGACCAGGAAGCGTCGCAGCGGCGCGAATGCAGCGTCGCCCAGCAGCGCCGGCAACAGCCGCATCAATCGCCAGATCAGCAGCGGTTTGTCGAACGGCGAAGCGGCCGGCACCTGTTGCGCACCAAGCACGGCGCGATATGCCTGCCAGATGAAGCGCGACGGCAACTCGGTGCGCAGCGCCGCGGCAATCCCGATACCGCCTTCGGCTTCATCGCGCGCCAGCGACAGCTTCAGCCACTGCGCCACGCCATTGCTCTGAACCAGCACCCACTCGTCTTCCAGCGGTGCCAGCGGGTAGCGGGCGATCCAGGCCAGCATCAGGTCGCGCAGCGCCTCGGGATGGTTGCCGTGCACTGCCATGAAACCGGGCGACAGATCGCCGTCGCTCACGCTTGCGTCTCCAGCGAGCGGATCGGTACGCCCATGTCGCGCCAGTCTTCGGGATGGCAAGTGAACAGCAGCACCTGGTGGCGCTGCGCGGCATCGAACAGCACGCGTTTCATCTGCGCCAGCCGCTGTGCGTCGCTGTGCACCAGCGCGTCATCGAGGATCAGCAGCGTGGGGCGCCCGGCCTGTTGCAGCAGGTCGGCATAGGCGAAGCGGCTGACCAAGCCGAGTTGTTCGCGCGCGCCGAAGCTCAGCGCCTGTACCTGGCCGGATTCGGGATTGCCGTCGGGTGCCGGGCGGATCAGCGCCTCGGGCGCCAGATCAGCGTCGATCTGCATGCTGGCGCCGGGCAGCAGCAGCGGCAGATAGTGTTGCAGCCGCTGCTGCAACGGCGCCTGCAAGCGCGCCAGCGTCGCACGACGCTTGTCTTGCAGCTTGCCGCACAGCAGATCGAGCGCGTCGGCACGCCGGCGCAGTTGCTCGTGGCGCCGCTGCGCCCGTTCGAGCTGGCCGGCCTGCGCCTGGCGCTGCTCCTCCAGGCCTTGCGCTCCGGCTTGCTGCAGGCTGTTTTCGAGCAGCATGATGCGTTCGCGCCGCTGTTGATGCTGGCGCGTCGTCTGGTCGATGCTACGCCGCAAGCGGACGATGTCCTGCTCGACGATGTCGGGTCGTGCTTCGTTCAGCGCGGCGCGCGCCTGCGCGATGCGCGCCGCCAGCGCTTCGCGCTCGGCACGATTGGCCAGCAACTGCTGCTGGGTCTGCGCTTGCCGCTGGCGGGCCGCCGGATCGGACAAGGCCGCCTGCGCCGCCGCGTGCTCGCGCCGCGCACTGTCGAGCAATGCGCCTGCCGCCGTGTGGCCGCGCTGCGCTTCGTGCAGCGCAGCCAGGCACTGGCGCTCGGCCGCCTCGGCGGCATCGAGACGAACCTCGGCTTCGTCCAGTGGCGGGTCGGGCGCCTGCGGCCCGCTGCCGCCCGGTAAAGGCTCCGCCGGCAAGCGCGCCAGCGCCTGGCGCGCCGCGCCGATCCGCTGCTGCGCCTGCGCCAGCGCCGCACGCAAGGGCTGCAATCCGTTCGGCGCGACGATGGCCAGTTTCTGCTCGGCCAGTTTGATCACCGATTCGCGCTCGACCACGGCGGCGCGCTGCGCGCGCGCCTGCTCCACGTCATCGACCGCCAGTGCCTGCAAGGCCCGCTGCAAGGCGTCGAGCGCACGTTCATGGGTGCGCGCCAGCTCAGCCAGGTCCGTGCCGCCCGGGGTGATCATCAGGCGGCCGCCGCCAGGCAGTTGCAGCGTGGCCGGCGCATCGAGCAGATGCTCGCCGCGTTCCTGCAATACACGCTGCGTGTCGCGCGTATGCAGCTCGATGCGCTGGTCCGGCGGCAGCGCGAAATTCAGGCGCGTGGCCACCGCCTGCCGGCGCAGCGCGGCATCGCGTTCGGCGCGCTCCAGCTTCAGCAAGCGATCGAGTTCGGCCTGGCCGATGGCCGGCGCCGTGGCGGTCTCGGCACGCAGCCCGGCCAGGTCCTGGTCGGCGCGCTCGGCGCGTTGCAGATCATCGGCATGGCGCGCCGCGTCGGCCTCGGCGCTTTGCAACTGCTGTTGCAGGCCGAGCCGGTCAGCCTGCAATCGCACCCGCCGATGCGTCTCGCGCGCCGCGGCCGTACGCTGCTGCGCGGCCTCGGCCTGTTCGCGAGCGGCCGCTGCGGCGGCTTCGGCCGCCTGCTGCGCCTGCCCGGCGCCATCGAACGCCTGCGCGCGCGCCAAGGCCTCGGTCTGCTGCCGTTCGAAGCGCTGCAATTCCTGCAACAACAGCCCTTGCGTATCATCCAAGCGGTCCAGCTGTTGCTGGTCGGCCTGCAACAGCTCCTGGCTCTTGTGCAGCGACTTCAAGCGCTCTTCGGCCTCGGCCAACTGCTGGCCGAGTTGCTGCCAGGGTTGCGCCGCTTCGTCATCCTGATGCTCGCGGCGCAGGGCCGCAAGCTGATCGACCTGCTGCCGATAGGCGTCGATCTGCGCATCGAGCGCCGCCAGTTCCGCTTGCAGTGTCTCGACCCGCGCCGCCACCTCGGCATAATCGCCGCGCGGCTTGCCGGTGCCAGTCAGCAGCTCACCTCGTTGCGCACGCAACTGTTCGAGCAGCTCGTCGCCGCCGCTGGCGGCCAGCGCGCCGGCCGAGGCATCGACCTGGCCGCGCAGCGCATCGTGCAGGTGCTCGCGCGCATGGCCCACGTCGAGCTGCTGCGCCGAGCCCTGCTCGACCCACAACAGCCCCGGAATACCCCAGTGCTCAGGCTTGCTCGCGCCCTTGGCGGCAAATGCGAAACCGAACAACTGCGCCAGATGGTCCTCGGCGTCGCCGCCGTCCAGCGTGCGCGTGCCGATCTGCAGCAGACAGCGCTTCTTGCCGAGAAAGCTCTTGACCAGCCGATGCGGCTGGCCGTCGAGTTCGAAGTCGAGCTCGATCTGCGGCGCGGCCCCGCTGCCCTCACCCCATGGGCGCAGATCGTCGACGGCAGCCGACCGATAGCGCTCGAAGAACGCGGCGCGAATCGCCCGCACCAGCGTGCTCTTGCCCGCCTCGTTCGGGCCGGCGATGATGTTCAGGCCGGGTTCGAAATCAGCCAGTTCCAACGGGCGGCGAAAACGCCGCAGTTGCTCGACGCGCAGCCGCTTGATGCGAAGACTCATGGCTGCGGTGCCTGCGCCGGCTGAGCCTGCCCGGCCTGCGCCTCGCCCTCGGCCCATACGGGCCGGCGCTGCGCCAATGCCGCCGCCAGCAGGGCCAATGCATCCTGCGCGCCGCGCGCCTGCTGTGCATCGGCGCTGGCCTGCGCCACGCGCAACTCGTCGATCACTTCCCCCAGATAACCATCGGCCTGCAAGCCGGCGATGTCGTCATCGGTCGGCGCCAGTTGCAGGCGCGACAGATCGGCCTGCAGATGCCGCGCGCGCGCTTCGGCACGGCCGATCGCCTGCTGCAACCCTTGCATGGCCGCCAGGTCGAGCTGGCCGGCGATCTGCAGATCGACGACGTCGCGCGCCTCGAGTTGCTCCAGGCGGCCGACCAGTTCGTCGGCATCGCTGGTCACCCGCAGCTCGGCCTGCCAGGCACGCCAGCGATATTGCGCCACCGCCAGCGGCGTGACGCGCGGCAGCGCACCCGGCGCATCGATTTCGACCAGCAGCGCCTGCCCGGCATCGTTGGCCTTGAAGCGGTCGGGCTCGGGCGTGCCCGCATACCAGGTACGCGCGTCGATGCACAGGCAACCGTGCCAATCGCCCAGCGCCAGATAATCGAGCCGCGCCCGCGCCGCCCGGTCGGCGGCGATCGGGTTCGGCGAATCGATGTCGCCGGGCAGCACGCCCTGCACGCTGCCATGCGCCAGGCCAATGCGCAGCAGGCCGGCGGGCGTGTCGGTCTCGTCGAACCAGGCGGTGAGATCGCCGTAGGTGTGGCGCTGTACCAGCGGCGCCGGCAGCACGGCAAAGCCCTGCTCCTGCAACAAGGCCGGCTCGGGCGCCAGCAAGGGCTGCACGTTCGGCGGCACGGCGCCAAGCCGCCGTGCGCGCGTCCACACGCTTTCGGCCAGCGCCGCATCATGATTGCCAGGGATCATCAACCAGGGGCCGGCAAAACCGGCCAGCGCATTGAACAGGCGGCGCAGCGTGCGGTCCGATATGGTCTGCGCGTCGAACACGTCGCCCGCCACCAGCACCGCATCGACGCGCTGCTCGCCAGCCAGCGCCGCCAGCCGTTCGACAGCGGTGATGCGTGCTTCGGCGAGGATCGGCCCATGCTCGGCGTCGAAGCCGAACTGGCGGCCGATCTGCCAGTCGGCGGTATGCAGGAAACGGGGCATGGATCGCGTCGGATCGCGCAGAAAAACACTGACCCGCCAAGACTACATCATGTGCCGGCGCACGCCGAAACCGGGCTACCCGGCCCACGGGCCTCTTGCCGCCAAGGCCCGCGCGCTGCTTCGAGGCCGGCGCTGCGCCGGAGCCTGCCGCATGCCCCCAGGGCGCGTCCGGTCTGCACGTCGCGTAAACGTATAACATATGCCCCCGCCATCGCGCGCCCATCGGCGCCGCGATCATGTCCCCCGTCTAGGCACGAAGCCCGTAGACGGGCTTTTTTTCGTTCGCAGAGGTCACCCCATGGGAATCATCCGTTTCGAGAAGAACGGCGGCGCCGCGCTCGGCGTGCGCTTCGGCGATGCCGTCGTCGATCTGTCGGAAGCCGCACCGCAACTGCCGACCGACCTGGCCGAGCTGCTGCAGCAAGGCGGCACCGATGCCGTCAAGCAGGCAATCTCGCTGGCCGAAGGCGTCAGCAAACGACTGCGTTATGCCGATCTGAAGCTGCTGCCGCCGGCGATGAAATCGGTGAAGACGGTCTGCCTGGGCCTGAACTATCACGACCACGCAGCCGAGAACAACCGCGAGGTGCCGCAGTACCCGATGGTGTTCTTCCGCTCGGCCAGCTCGTTCATCGGCCATGGCCAGCCGCTGGTGGTGCCCAAGGTATCGAGCCAGCTCGACTGGGAAGCCGAGCTGGTGGCCGTGATCGGCAAACGCGCGCGCCACGTCAGCGAGGCCGATGCGCTATCGTATGTCGCCGGCTACTCGTGCTTCAACGACGGCTCGGTGCGCGACTACCAGCGCAAGACCGCGCAATGGACGATCGGCAAGAACTTCGACGGTACCGGCGGCTTCGGCCCCGAGTTCATCCCGGCTTCCGAGCTGCCGCCGGGCGCCAAGGGCTTGAAGATCGAATGCCGCGTCAACGGCCAGGTGATGCAAAGCGCCAATACCTCGGACATGATCTTCGACGTGGCGCGCACCGTGCACCTGATGTCGGAATGCCTGACGCTGGAACCCGGCGACCTGCTGGTGATGGGTACGCCGGCTGGCGTTGGCGTGGCGCGCAAACCGCCGGTGTTCATGAAGGCCGGCGACGTCTGCGAGATCGAGATCGAGAAAATCGGCATCCTGCGTAATCCGGTCGTGCAGGAGTGACGTGCCCGGCGCGCCGCGGATCATCAGCGGCGCGCCGACCCGCTGCATCTGCGTCGCGCGGCGCGCACTGCGCTAGAATGCAGTGACGCTGATCACCATGACCCTGGCCAACGAACCGAACCGAGCCGCATCCCCGAAGCGCACGCGCAGCAAGCGCAAGGGCCCCGGGCGGCCCGAGGGGGCCAGCGTATCGAAGAACGACATCCTCGATGCGGCCGAAACCGTGTTCGCCAATCTCGGCTATGCCGGCACCACCTTGCGTGAAGTGGCGGCGCAAGCCAAGGTCACGCAGGCGCTGATCAGCTACTACTTCGGCTCCAAATACGGTCTGTTCGAGGCTGTGTTCCTGCGCCGCGGCCAGCTCATCTCACAGCAGCGCATCGAGAATCTGGAAGCGCTGCGCACGCACGGCAGGCCCAAGGTACGCGACATCGTGCGCGCGTTCCTGCTGCCCACGCTGGCGATGCGCGCCACGCTGCAGGGGCGCGATTTTCTGCGGCTGCAATCGCGTCTGCACACCGAGCCGCCCGAGATCTCGTACAAGCTGCGCACCGACGCCTACGGCGAATCGACGCGCCGCTTCGTGGAAGCCGTGCGCGAAGCACTGCCGCGGCTGCCCGAGCTGGACGCCTACTGGCGCGTGACACTGATGATCGGCACGTATCTGTACGCCTTCTCAGACACGCACCGGATGGATGCGATGACGCCCAAGGGTCTGTACGACCCTGACGACACCGATGCGCTGATCGATCAGGTGACGCGCTTCGTAGTGGGCGGCATCGAGGCCCGTTGAGGGCCGTGATTGCAGCGGGCGGCGCTGCGACGGCCACAGCATTGCAGCGGCCGGCACGCCGCGGCCTGCCGGCGTGCCAGGCTCTGCCTCAGGCGAGCGCCGCTTCCTTCTTCGGCGCCATCAGCGCCTCGACCACCTTGCCGTCGGCCACCACTTGCAGGCCATCGACGAACACGTTGCAGTGGCGCATCGGAATGTCGATGTGGCAGGCCGTGGTGCGTGAACCGCCGGCCTCGTTGTTCGGCCCCAGCGAGAACAGGAAGTTGCCGCTGACCGCGCGCGCATCCATGCCCAGCGTGGCTTCGCGGTCGTACAAGCCCAGCGTGGACCAGTACGCGCGCTTTTGCAGCCCCCAGCCGATGTGCGAGATCGCATACGCTTCGGGGTCGCCGAACGACTCGATGTATTCACGGAACAGCTCGGCCTCGGCGTCGCCCTCGATGCGCGTGACGAAACCGTTTTCCACCGTCAACTCGATCGGTTCGCCGACGTAGGATTTCATCGGCAGCAGGATGTCGCCCTTGGCCAGCACGATGCGCCCCTGCGTGGCGCCTTCATTGGGCCAGGTGAACGCAAAACCGCTCGGCCAGTGATCCCAGCGGCCCGGCTGATCGACGAAGCCGTATTCCGAGGTAACCGGATATTCGCCCAACGGGCAGCGCAGATCGGTGCCGGCGGCCGAGGTCACGCGCATTTCCTTGCGCCCCTTCAGCAAGGCCACGCCAGCCTGCACGCGATGGTAGTCCTCCATCGACGGCACCATGCGCATCAGCACCTCGGGCGGCTCCACGGCCAGCAGGATCTTGGTACCCGAGTGCAGGATCTCATGCTGCTCGGGCGAGAACAGCAGCGTCATCAGGTCGAGCACCAGATCGCTGGCCTTGAGCATCGCCAGCGCTGCGCGATTACCCGTCAGCGGCGTGGTGCCCAGGTAGGCCAGCGCATCGCGGCTCAGTGATTTTTCGGCATTCACCGGCGGCAGATCGAGCCGGCTCACGCAGGCGCCCATCATCGTGGCCGCGGTGATCGCGCAGCGCAGCGTCTGCGGGTGCGTATGGTCGCTGGTCAGCACGGTGACGACGTCGCCGGACTTCAGTTTCGAGAGCGTCAGCACCTGCGTCCAGGCGCTGATCAGATCGGCATCACGAACAGCCATGATGTTCTCCTAGTGAATGCGTTGCCCAAAGAGCGTTCGCTGCCGCCTCAATCGAGCCGGCTGCCAAGAAAGTCGCCGAACGCCCGATAGAAACCCTCTTCGTTGTCCCACGGGATCATGTGGCCGGCGCCCGCCACGCGCACGTCGCGCAGCGTCGGCAGCAGCCCGCGCACCTCGGCGACGTCCGAGTCGCGCACCACGTCGCCGCGCTCGGCCGTCATCAGCAGCATCGGCACCTCGATGCGCGGCAGATCGGCATGGATGTCATCCGTCTGGAAAGCGTCGAAGCTGGTGACGATGGCGCGCTCGTCGCAGGTGTGCAGCCATTCGGCGCGCAGCCGCACCTGCTCGTCGCTCCAGGTGGGGCAGAACGTGCGCATCTGTTCGTTCGTGATGCCCTTGCACGCCAGCCGGATCGAATCCACGTACCACGGCAGTTGCGCCGGATAAGGACGCCGCCCCGGCCCTGACACCGGCGGGTCGACGGGAACCAGCCGCGTCAACCCGGCCGGCCGACGCCCGGCGGCGCGGATCGCGATGCGCCCGCCCATCGAGTGGCCGACGAAGGCGTAGCGCTTCAGGCCCAGGGCCTGCACGAAGGCGATCACGTCGGCAGCCTGCGCATCCAGGCTGTAGTCGAGCGTATCGGAGGCCTCGCTGAGCCCGCGGCCGCGCACGTCGAGCACATAGGTGTCGAAGTGCCGGCCGAAACGCTCGGCGACGAAGCCCCAGGTGACGGCCGGGCTGGTGATGCCCGGAATCAGCACGATCGCGTCACGCCCGGCGCGCGCACCGTCGCTGCCGCCATAGCGGAGATAGTGCTGCCGAATGCCGTTGGCCTGGACGTTGGCGCCGTACAAGAAAGTGCTATCGCTCATCAGTGTCTGCCCCGCGGGGTCTGCTCCGCAATCGTTTCGGTTCAAGTGCCTCAGGCGGCGGCAGCGCTCGCCGCGCCGACCTGGACGCCATCATAGGCCCCCGACAGCAATGCGCCAGCGCCCGGCACGACCTGCTCCAGCCGCAGCGCACCCAGCATCGCATAGGTGGTGGCCACCGCTGCCGTCAGCACCGGCTTGCCGGTGGCCGCTTCCACGCGCGCGATCGCCGGCAGCGACGGCATCTGCACGCAGGCCGACAGCACGATCGCATCGACGTCATCGGTCTTCATGCCGGCGACGATCTCGGGCAGCTTCATCGGGTCATGGCGGCCCACCGCCAGATTGTCGGCGATTTCCAGCGCGCGCCAATCGGCCACCTCGAAGCCTTCATGCTCGATGTAGTCGATGACCAGCTTGGTGAGCGGGATCATGTAGGGCGCCACCAGCGCGATGCGGCGGGCGCCGAGCACGCGCAGGCCCTGCACCAGCGCTCCGGCGCTGGTCACCACCGGCGCCGACGCGCCGTTGGCGGCGGTGGCCGCGCTCAGGCGCGACTCGGACTGGCAGTGATAGCCGCGCCCCATTGCCATGATCGCCACCAGGCAGGCATAGCCCAGCACGTCGACGCGCGCGTCGGACAGTTCCAGCGCGCAGCGATCGGATTCGGCGTCCATCGCCGCCAGCTCTTCCTTGTTGACGTGCTTCATCCGCATCCGCGCCGAATGGAACGTGAACCGTTCGGGCCGCACCTGCTCGCGCAGCCGCAGCATCGCCGGGATCTCGGTTTCCATCGTCGTGTTCGAACTCGGCACGATCTGGCCGATCCGGTAGGTTTTCATACTTGCCTCTCCTTGCGCTGCAGCCCGGCGTTCAGGCTACGCGGGCTTCGCTGGCGAATCGTTCGACACAGCGCGTGGCGTCGTATTCGTAGACCCACTCGGCCTTGATGCCGACCGCGTTCGGGTTCTCGGCCTGCTGCTTCTGGAACGCCAGGTCACGCTGGCGTTTTTCCTCGGGCGACGACAGGTGGTAGGTGCGGCCGCGCTCGCGCGCTTCGAGCTGCACACGCGCCGTGCGCGGCAGACGCTCGGCCTCGTAGGCGCGCAGCGCGGCGCCCTGGTCGCTGCCGTAGTGCGCCAGCGCCGCCGCCAGCACGTAGGCGTCTTCGATCGCCATCGCCGCGCCCTGCGACAGGAACGGCAGCATCGGATGCGCGGCGTCGCCCAGCAGCGTGATGCGCCCCTGCGACCACTGCTGCATCGGGTCGCGATCGAACAGACCCCACTTGAAGGTCTGCTCGGGGTCGGTCAGTTCGAACAGCCGGATCAGATCCTGATGCCAGCCCTGGTAGGCGGCCATCAGCTCATCACGGGTGCTTGGTTCGGTCCATGATTCAGCCACCCAGTCGGCGCTTTCGTTGACGGCGACGATGTTCACCGCCGCGCCGCTCTTTACGTAGTAGGTGACCACGTGCGCCTTGGGCCCCATCCAGAACGAGGCCGCCGGCCGCACGAACGGCAGCGGATGATGCTCGACCGGCACCAGCGCGCGCCAGCACATGTGGCCGGTGAAGCGCGCCTCGCTCTTGCCCCACAGCCCGTCGCGCACCACCGAGTGAATACCGTCGGCGCCGACGATCAAGTCGGCCTCGAAGCTGCTGCCGTCGGAAAACTGCGCCACCGCCATATCGCCGCGCTGCGTCACCCCGGTGCACTGCGCGTTGAAGCGCACCTGGTCCATCGGCATGCCTTCCGACAGAATGCCGTGCAGATCAGCCCGGTGCACGTGGTAGAAATGGGCGCCGAACAAACGCGGGCAGGTTTCGCGCAGCGGCGTATAGAACAGCTCGGCGGCATCGTTCCAGTTCAGGCCGATCATCGCCTCAGGCAGAAAGCCGATGCGCTTCAAGCCCTCGCCCACGCCCAGCGCGATCAGCGCCTTGGCGGCATTGGGCGTCATCTGCACGCCGGCACCGATCTCGCCGAAGCCCGAGGCGCGCTCGAACAGCCAGGCATCGATGCCGCGCAGCCGCAGCGCCCGCGCCAGCGCGACACCGCCGATCCCGGCGCCGACGATGCCAACCCGCATTTTCTTCGTCATCTTCGATCTCCGCGTTGCCGAGGCTCCATCGGAACCCCGCGTTACTTCCAAACCATCGGTGAGCCGCGTTCAGGCGCCCAGATAGGCGCCCAGCAGCTCGGGATCTTCGAGCAGACCGGCGGCATCGCGCTCGGCCACCACGCGACCGGTCTCGAACACGTAGGCGCGCGTGGCCACCGACAGCGCGTTGTGCACGTTCTGTTCGACCATCAGCACGGTGACGCCGTGCGCGTTGATGTCGCGCACGAACTGGAACACTTCATGCGCCATCAGCGGGCTCAGCCCCAGGCTGGGCTCGTCGAGCAGCAACAGCTTGGGCTCGGACATCAGCGCGCGGCCGATCGCCAGCATCTGCTGCTCGCCGCCGCTCAGCGTGCCGGCCAGTTGCCGGTGCCGTTCCTTCAGGCGCGGAAAGCGGTGATAGACGATGCCGATACGCCGCTCGATCTCGGCCGCGCTCTTGCACAGATAGGCGCCCAGCGCCAGGTTCTCGTGCACCGTCATCGCCGGCCACACGTGCCGTTCCTCGGGGCAGTGCGCAATGCCCAGCGCGACGATGCGATCGGGACGCAAGGCACCGATGTCACGGCCGTCGAAGCGGATGCTGCCGCGCGTCGGCCGCAACAGCCCCGAGATGGCGCGCAGCGTGGTGCTCTTGCCGGCACCGTTGGCGCCCAGCAGCGCCACCACTTCGCCCGGCTGCACCGCCAGGCTCACGCCGTGCAGCGCCGCGGTCTTGCCGTAGGCGACGTGCAGATCGTTCAGTTCGATCAGAGGCGCGCCCATCAGTGCTTGCCTCCGCCCAGATAGGCCTCGATGACGCGCGGATCGCTTTGCACCTGCGCCGGCGCACCCTCGACCAGCTTCTGGCCGAAATGCATGACCACGACGCGATCGGAAACGCTCATCACCAGCCCCATATTGTGTTCGACCAGCAGGATCGATTGCACCAGCCGGCCGCGCAACTTCTTCAGGATCTCGCCGAAGGTCTTGGCCTCTTCGCTGTTAAGTCCCGCCGCCGGCTCATCGAGCATCAGGATCTGCGGCTTGGCCGACAGCGCCAGCGCCACTTCCAGCAGGCGCAGCTCGCCGCACGACAGCATGTAGGCCGGTACGTCGATGCGCTGCGCCAGCCCCATCGTATGCACGATGCGTTCGGCCGAATCGCGGATCTCGCGCTCGGTGTCACGCACGCGACGGCCCGGAAAGAAGGTGCGCCACAGCGACTGGCGCGCCTGCATGTAATGGCCGGTGACCACGTTTTCGAACACAGTCAGCGATTTCAGAATGTTGGTCTTCTGAAAGCTGCGCACGATGCCCAGCCGCGCCATCTCATAAGGCGCCTTGCCGGTGACGTCATTACCGCGAAACTGCACCTGCCCCGCGCTGGGCGTGTAAAAGCCGGTGATCAGATTGAAGCAGGTGGTCTTGCCGGCGCCGTTCGGGCCGATCAGGCCGACGATCTCGCCGGGGTTGACGTCGAAGCTGATGTCCTTGACGGCGTGGATGCCGCCGAACGACTTGCTCAGGCCGCGCACCTGCAGCACGCCGCCGGCGGGCGTGCCGCCGGCGCCCGCGGCGCCGATCTAGGTTGCTGGCAGAACGGCGCTCATCGGACCACCTGTGCGGCTCGGGTTTGCGAAGCGCCGTCGGCATCGGCCGGAGCCGGCGCGGCCGAGGCGGCGCGCGTCTCGCGGCGCTGCGTGATGAAGCCCATCAGCCCGCGCGGCAGGAACAGCACGATCAGGATCACCGCCAGGCCGAACAGCGACAGCCGCAGTTCCTTGGCCTCGCGCAGATACTCTTCCAGGAAGGTGACCAGCAGCGCGCCGATCAGCGGCCCCACCAGCGTCCCCTTGCCGCCGACCAGCACCATGATGATCATGCTGATCATGAATGCGAAGCGGAACATTTCGGGGCCGACGAACGAGATGTAGTGCGCATAGAAGCCGCCGGCCATGCCCGACAGGAACGCACCCAGCACCAGCGCCAGCATCGAGTAGGTGAGCGGCTTGATGCCGATCGACTGCGCCACGTAGCGATTTTCGCGGATCGCCACTGCCGCGCGGCCGGCATTCGAATGCACGAAGCGATACGACAGGTACAAGGACACCGCCAGCACCACCCAGGCCAAGCCATAGTAGAACTGCTTGGCACCCAGGTTGCTTGCGTCGGCCAGCACGGCCGGCTGCGGCACGCCGGCGATGCCCATCGGGCCATTGGTCAGCCAGATCCAGTTGTCGGCCACCAGCCGCAGCACCTCGGCAAAAGACAGCGTGACGATCACGAAGAACGGCCCCTGCAAGCGCAGCGTGATGCGGCCGATGATGACGCCCATCACACCGGCCAGCACGCCGGCCGCCGGAATCGTCGCCCACATCGGCCAGCCGTGGCCGGTCGACAGCAGCGCCGCCGTATAGGCGCCGGTGCCCAGGAACGCGGTATGACCCAGTGAAAATTCACCGACGTAGCCGACCACCAGGTTCAGGCTGGTGGCCAGCACCGCATAGAACAGCACCATGATGGCGATGTGCAGCACGTACTGGTCGCGCACCACCAGCGGCAGCAGCGCTGCCAGCAGCATCAGCGCAATGAGGCAATTGCGTTCGAACTTCATGCGCGCTCCGCATGCTTGGAGAACAGGCCGTAGGGGCGCACCAACAAGGTCAAAATGACCAGCCCGAAACCGATGATGTCGACCCAGCCGGTGGCCACGTAGCCGCCCCACAGCGCCTCGACCACGCCGAGCAGCAAGCCGCCGACGATGGCGCCGGCGAAGCTGCCCATGCCGCCGAGAATGACCACCACGAAGGCTTTCATGCTGACCGTGCCGCCGATCGCCACCTGCGCCGAGTAGATCGAACCGAGCAGCATGCCGGCCATCGACG
>JAFKGG010000244.1 GCA_017307915.1 Burkholderiales bacterium
CCCGCCATCGGCACCGCCCGCGCTGCCTGAGCCTGGCGCCTTGGCACGCCCGCCCGCCGCACCAACCCCATCGGCCCCGACGCCGGCGGCCACGCCTGGGTCGCGCGAGCGCGAGGGCGGCTCGGGGACGGACGGCTCGCCCGCAGGAAGCCCCGTGGCTGCTCCTGGTGATCTGCTGCAGGGACACATCGTTTCGCCGGCACCGACGACGGAGCGGCTGCAAACCATTCAGCGGATGGTCGCCGACGAGCTGGGGGATGCGCTGCCCGATTTCTCGGCCAACGTCTTGCAGTCCATTCCCGTCCAGGCGGGCGGTCTCTACCCGATTTCCGACGTCTGGCACATCGACGCGGGCCTGGACACCCCAGACCGCCTGCGCATCCACATCGCGCAGTTCGCACGCGAGATCGCGGGCGAGGCAGGCCTCGATCAGTGCATCGAGGAACGCGCGGACGGTGTTGGCTTCGCATGCCATGCCAGCGCGCAGTCCCCATCACCGCAGGGCCGCGCCGTGCTGGCATTGCTGGCGAGCCTGGCAGGTCAGAGCTTCACCGATGCCGATCTGGACGGCGGGCAGCTTGCCGCCGAGCTGCCGGCGCTGCTGCACGGCCAAGGCGATGCGAACCGGCGATTGAGCGACAACGCGCTGGTCAAGCTGTTCCGATTGTTGCGCCTGGCCCGCCGCCTGCTGGACCTGGAATCCGGTGCCGCAGGCCCTGGGGCGTGAAGGAAGGAGACCAGCATGTCCGCCCCGCACCCGCTCAATCAAGCCGTCATCGCCCAGGCGCTCTACGACCTGCGCAACGGCCAACTGCGCCGCTGCAAGGCGATGGGCTTCAGCGAGGCCGAACTGGATGCGCTCAAGCATCCCGCCATGGTGAGCGTGCTGGCCAATGCCAATGTCTCGTGGTGTTCCGTGTCCGTGAACCGCGAAGTGCTCCGGCGTCTGCTCTCGCAGGCCCAGGACGTGGAGAAGGAAATCGCGACCGTCGATCGCATGTTGCGTTTGGGGGCCAGCACAGAGATGGTCAGCCGCTTCTATGGTCTGACCCATCAGGAAGTCGCCCTGCGCCGTGAGGTGCTGGGCCTGCCCAAGCGCAAGGGGCGTCACCCTGTCCTGGACGAGAAGCAGGACGTCGAACTGTGGCGCCGCTGGAAAGCCATCACCAGCAGCAGGAATGTGGACTTGGAGGACGAGACCTCGATTCTCGACGCAGCCATGGATCTCGCCGAAGGCATGGATTTGCCGCTGTCGGTGGTCTGGGCCGCGATCAAGTCGTGGGTCGATCAGGGACTGGGTTGAGCCATGGCCGTGGACGACACCGCACCACGCCATGGCCCCGTCGCACTCGCTGACCTGTTCGACGCGGCGCTGAAAGACCTTGCGCCCAGGGCCAGCCCGCCCACGCCCATACCCGCGTCGTCACCTGCGATACCAGTCGCGTCCGGCGATGCGTTCCTCTTCAGCGGCAACCGGCACGAGACCGTACCGCGGCGGCTTTTCCTCGACCGTCGCCTGACGCCGTTGGAGCGCAACGCCTGGCAGGTGTTCCGGCTGATGCTCAACGACGACGGCGTGACCGCATTCCCCACCTATGAGCAGTTGCGGCCCTGGCTGGCCTCGATGCCCTGCGCCGGGCAGGCCTCGCACGAAACCGTGGCGCGAGCACTGACGCTGCTGCGGCTGACCCGATGGCTGAGCCTGGTGCGGCGACGGCGCGACGCCAAGACCGGCCGCATCCTCGGCAACCTCTATGTCCTGCACGACGAGCCGCTGACCCCCTTTGAAGCGATGCAGCTCGACCCGGACTACCTGCAACTCGTCAGCCAGGCGCTCGGCCATTCGGCCAAAGCCGTGCAGATCGTAGGCCTGCACACCCTCAAGGAAATCGGCGAAGACCCGATGCTGGCCGGGCGCACCCTGCCATCGAGGCTGCAAGTCCTGGCCGAACGCCTCGCCAGCCAGGGCGTCGGGGCGCACGAAAGTTATCCACAGGAGGACGCCACGCACGAATCCGAAGAAGGGGCGACGAGCCTTCTTCGGAATCCTGACGATCCCACTTCGGAATCCGAAGCAGGGTCGAAACCCGCGCCAGACGCCTCTCTTCGGAATCCGAAGCAGGCCCGTACAGTACGTAGTAGTCGTATTAATGAAGTACGTACTACCGCGCAGGCACAAGCGCCGGCGCGCGCGCTGGGCGACCTGCAATGGCCCAAACGCTTCGCGGAACTGAAGGCAGAGCAGCAAACAGGTGCGCGGGTGGCATTGCAGCAGGTCGATGCCGCGCTGAGGCAGGCCGTGCTGGACGAATGGGCCACACGATGCAGCAGCCACGGCATCCGCAATCCTGCGGGGTATCTGTTCGGCATCATCCAGCGGGCCATCCATGGCGAGTTCAACGCCTGGGCCAAGAAGGACGCGCCGTCAGCATCCGTGCCGCCGAACGAGCGGCCGCCACCACCAGCGCCATCCCAGCCGCAGGGCAAGCCGGTGCCGCCAGAAATCGCCAGGCAGCACATCGAGCGGCTGCGCAACCTGCTCGCCAGCAAGTGAGCGGGCCTGCAAGGCGGTGAAGTGGATGCCGGTGGCTTCCAGTAGAGCTATCCCCTGGGGATAGTTCCACTGACGGCTACACGTCGAACCGCTGCACGCCAGGCCCCGATCGCCTGCGGCGGGATCGGCCTTGTCCGGGCTGAGCCGGGCGCGCAGCGTTCCTTGGCGCTCCATAGAACTATCCCCTGGGGATAGTTCCACTGACGGCTACACGTCGAACCGCTGCGCGCCAAGCCCCGATCGCCTGCGGCGGGATCGGCCTTGTCCGCGCTTGATCCGGGCGCGCAGCGTTCCTTGGCGCTCCATGGAGCTATCCCCTGGGGATAGCTCGGGCCGCATGCACGCGACGCGCCGTGAACCGGGGACTGGCGGGTTTCGGTTTGTTGACTGACTGCCTTCCGCCACCTGCCGAAGCTGTCCGCTCTTTTCCAACAACGAGCGGACACCATGGCAACTACCAACGAACCCCTGCAACTGAACCTCGGCGCCTTGCGCAGCGCGATGTCGCTGACGCTGCACACGCACCACGCCTCGCGCATCTGGCACGGCCGCGCCGCCGCCGAGGGGCGACCTGGCATCGTCGGCCTGAACGGCTACATCGCCCAGATGAACAAGATGCGGCGCGGCTCGGAGCAGGATGACCCGTACAGCGATTTCTGGATGCTGCGCATCGAGGACAAGCTCGACCAGACCAAGGCCACGCTGCAATCGCTGCGCGAGCAGGTAGACCAGGCGCTCGCGAGCGTGCCGCCGGCACTCACCCTGGGCGAGAACCTCAACGTGCAGCCCGTCAAGCTGCCGCTGTTCGTCAATGCGCAGTTAGGCTTTGCCGCCGTGTACCTGCTCGCCGACTACGACGACATCGCCCGCAAGCTGATCCTCGCGCACCACACCGCGCTGATCGATCGCTCGACGCTCGAACGCTGGCTCAACGAAGGCGCGCATGCACTGCGCAGCCTGTTCTCGCTGGCCCAGCAGTACCGCTACTCGGGCTGCACCCGCGACGACTTCGCCGCCAAGAATGCCGCAGCGCGGGCGGCGCTGGAAAAGTTCGGCGAGTTGCCGCCGGACGTGCTGGAGGGCACGCGCCGCTCGAAGTTCGCGCCGCCCATCGTGCGCCGTGGCCTGCAGCAGCGCGGTGACGGTCCTGCCGCAGCCGCATCGCCCAGCGACGAGGCCGCCGCCCCCGAAGCGACGGCCGGCGAGGACGCGCAGGCATGAGCGACCCAAACCGCGACACCCGCTACTTCCGCCCTCTGCAACAGACAGCCTTCATGCAGTTGGAACACGCAGCCTCTCAAAAAGGCCTTTTAAAGCCCTTTAAGGGTAAAGGGGACTTGGAGGCCTGGGCCAGCCAGTGCTTCGCCATACGCGACGAGTTGATTGGCTTGGCGCAGCGACAGGTGCTGCCACAGGCCGTCGGGCATCCCTTCCACCTGCTCCCCATCGAGCTGGCCCAGCAGACCACTGGCGCAGGCACGGCGTTTCTTCGCTGGCGCAAGCACGACCGCTCGGCCATGGGCGTGGCGCTGTGGCAGGAGCTGATCGCGAGCACCAGCACGCCGGTCAATCTGCTGGCCGACCTGCACGCCATCGAGCTTCAGCGCATCACGCTGAACATGCAGATCAGCCTGTTGCACACCTTGGGCAGGCAGGCCCAGGAGTGCGCCAGCAAGGCCGCCGAGGCGGAAGACGCCTACCTGCGCCGGCTCAAGTCCACGCCACCCGCCATGCGTGATCGGTGATCGCGCCAGGCACCCCAGCACGCGCCCGCCGCCGACCAGGTGCGGGTATTTCAACCACCACGGAGATTGCAACATGAGCACGCATTTTTCTGGCGAGGGCAACATCGGTTCGCCCCCCGAGTACCGGGAGTTCCCCAACGGCAACGACGAGCCCACCCGCCTTCTGCGCCTGAACGTCTATTTCGACAACCCCATTCCCAAGAAGGATGGCACCTTCGAGGATCGCGGCGGCTTCTGGGCGCCGGTGGAAATCTGGCACCGCGACGCCGCGCACTGGAAGGACCTGTACCAGAAAGGCATGCGCGTGCTGGTCGTCGGCCGCATGGAGCGCGAACCCTGGACGGACAACGAGGATCAGCCGCGCGAGACCTGGCAAATCAACGCGCGCAGCGTTGGTATCTTGCCGTTCCGCATCGAGTCCGTGACCCTCAGCCCGAGGCAGCAGGAGACCGCGCAGGACGCGCAGCCGAAACCCCAGGCCGCCCAGGAACCGACCGCACCGAAGGAGCCGAAGCGCAGGAAGTGATCCGGCATGGGGCGGCGCAGTCGTCCGTCGCCCCATGCCCTCGCGAGCTATCCCCAGGGGATAGCTCCATCAACGTCCACCGGCTTCCACGTGCTCCCGAAAATCGCGGCTCCCGGTCCGCACACCCCCGGCCGCACGCCACTCCCGTCCCCGCCATTCCATCCCGTGAAAGTGGTCGCCGCCGCGTGCGGCTTGTTTGCTGCTGCCCCTGGTGGTGCTCGGCATCCTCGATTCCAGCAACTCAATGAACCACGGAAATCGGATGGACGGACATGCGGCTGTTCTTGTGCGAGAAGCCCTCCCAGGGCAAAGACATTGGCCGGATTCTCGGCGCGACGCAGCGCGGTGAAGGTTGTCTCAGCGGCTCCGGCGTCACCGTCACCTGGTGCATCGGCCATCTCGTAGAAGCGGCAGCTCCCGAGGTCTATGACGCGGCGCTCAAGCGCTGGTCGCTGGAGCAGTTGCCCATCATTCCCCAGCAGTGGCGGGTCGAGGTCAAACCGAAGACCGCCACGCAGTTCAAGGTCGTCAAGGCGCTTCTGGCAAAGGCGACCCATCTGGTCATCGCCACCGATGCCGACCGCGAGGGCGAGCTGATCGCCCGCGAGATCATCGACCTGTGCGGCTACCGCGGCCCCATCGAGCGGCTATGGCTGTCGGCGCTCAACGATGCGTCGATCCGCGCCGCGCTCGGCAAGTTGCGGCCCTCATCCGACACGCTGCCGATGTACTACTCGGCGCTTGCGCGCTCACGCGCCGATTGGCTGGTGGGCATGAACCTCAGCCGGTTGTTCACCGTGCTGGGCCGGCAGGCCGGCTACGACGGCGTGCTGTCGGTCGGGCGCGTCCAGACGCCGACCCTGAAGCTCGTCGTGGACCGCGACCGCGAGATCGCGGCCTTCAAGTCGGTGCCGTTCTGGGCCATCGACGTGTCCCTGTCCGCAGGTGGACAGGCTTTCAGCGCGCAGTGGGTTCCGCCCGACGGCTGCACCGACGACGCCGGCCGCTGCCTGCAGCAACCAGTCGCCCAGCAGGCCGCGCAGCAGATCCGCGCTGCGGGTGCTGCCCAGGTGGTGTCGGTCGAGACGGAGCGCGTGCGCGAAGGCCCACCGCTGCTGTTCGACCTGGGCACCTTGCAGGAGGTTTGTTCCAAGCAGCTTGGGCTGGACGTGCAGGAGACCCTGGAGATTGCCCAGGCCCTGTACGAGACCCACAAGGCCACCACATACCCGCGTTCGGATTCCGGCTATCTGCCTGAAAGCATGTTTGCCGAGGTTCCCATGGTTCTGGACAGCCTGCTCAAGACCGACCCCTCGCTGCACCCGATCATGGGCCAGCTCGACCGCTCCCAGCGCTCACGCGCCTGGAACGACGGCAAGGTCACGGCGCACCACGGCATCATCCCGACGCTCGAACCCGCGAACCTCTCTGCGATGAGCGCGAAGGAACTGGCGGTGTACCGGCTGATCCGCGCGCATTACCTCGCGCAGTTCCTCCCTCACCACGAGTTCGACCGCACCGTTGCCGAGTTCTCCTGTGGCCAGCAGAAGCTGGCCGCCACCGGAAAGCAGGTGGTAGCCCAGGGTTGGCGTCTGGTGCTGGCTGAGCCGCAAGCGGACGAGGATGGAGAAGGCACGGCACGCAGCCAGGTGCTGCCCGCGCTGCGCGAGGGCCTGGCATGCCAAGTGGCCAAGGTTGAGATCAAGGCGCTCAAGACGATGCCGCCCAAGCCCTACACGCAGGGCGAACTGGTCAAGTCGATGAAAGGCGTGGCGCGCTTCGTGACCGACCCGCGCCTGAAACAGAAGTTGAAGGACACGACGGGCATCGGCACCGAAGCCACGCGCGCCAACATCATCACCGGCCTGCTGACGCGGGGTTATCTCGTGAAGAAAGGACGCTCCATTCGCGCATCGGATGCAGCGTTCACGCTGATCGACGCCGTGCCCGAGGCGATTGCCGACCCCGGAACCACCGCCGTGTGGGAGCAGGCGCTCGACATGATCGAGGCCGGACAGCTTACGCTGGACACCTTCATCGGCAAGCAGACCGCCTGGATTTCGCAACTGATCGCCCAGTACGGCAGCACCTCGCTGTCCATCAAGGTTCCCCAGGGACCCGCTTGCCCGCAGTGCGGCGCACCGACGCGCCAGCGCACCGGCAAGACCGGCCCCTTCTGGTCG
>JAFKGG010000245.1 GCA_017307915.1 Burkholderiales bacterium
GCAGATAGGGCCAAGCCCGCCGCAGGTAGTACAGCATCGACCACACGGTCAGCACCGCCGCCGCCTAGATCAGCCAAGTGCCGAGCAGCCGACAGTCGATGAGGCCGAACAAGGGGCGGTCATACAGCAGCAGCGGTATCGACACCAGTTGCGCGGCGGTCTTGAACTTGCCGATCGAGTGCACGGCAACGCTGGCACGCGCGCCCATCTGCGCCATCCACTCGCGCAAGGCCGAGATCGTCAGCTCGCGGCCGATGATGATCGCCGCCACGACCGGATCGACGCGATCCAGGTACACCAGCATCACCAGCGCCACGCAGACGATCAGCTTGTCGGCCACCGGATCGAGGAAGGCGCCGAAAGCCGAGGTCTGGCCCAGCCGGCGCGCCAGCCAGCCGTCGAGCCAATCGGTGAGCGCCGCGCCGATGAACAGCGCCGTGGCCAGCAGGTTCTGCATGGCCGGCGCGATCGGCAGGTAATAGACCGCGACCAGCAGCGGAATGGCCAGCACCCGCAACCAGGTCAGCAAGGTCGGGAAATTGGGGAGCATGTCTTTGTCAGTGAAGCCGCCGGTAGATTTCTTCTGCCAGCGGCCGTGAGATCCCTTCGACCGACGCCAGATCCTCGACGCTGGCCGCCATGATGCCACGCAAGCCCCCGAAACGCGCCAGCAACCGCTGGCGGCGCTTGGCGCCGACACCGTCGATCTCTTCCAGCCGCGAGGTCTGCCGCGTCTTGGCGCGCCGGGCGCGCATGCCGGTGATGGCAAAACGGTGCGCCTCGTCGCGGATCTGCGCGATCAGCATCAGCGCCGCCGAGTCGCGTCCAGGCTCGATCGGATCGCGTTCGTCGGCGAACACCAGCGTTTCCAGGCCGACGCGGCGGCCCTCGCCCTTGGCCACGCCGACCAGCACGCCGATGTCCAGCCCCAGCGCCGTGAACACCTGCCGCGCCACTTCGACCTGGCCTTTGCCGCCGTCGATCAGCACCACGTCGGGCAGGCGCACGGCCTTGCCGCCGCTGCCGCGTTTACGTGACTTGGGCAGGATGGCATCGGCACTGTCAGCGCCGACGGCGGCTGCGGCGCTACCCTCGGTGGCGACCGCATCATCGACGGCATCAGCGGCCCCGTCGACCTCAGCCGTCTCGGCAGGTTTGCCGCCAACCATTTCATCGAGCGTCGCCTCGGCCTCGCCCAGCGCCGTTTCCCCTTCGGCCACCGCCTCGGCCAGCGCGCCATAGCGGCGTTCCAGCACCTGGCGCATCGCCGCGTAATCATCTCCGGCGATCACCCCTTCGATGTTGAAGCGCCGATACTCGCCACGCTGCATTGCGTGATGGTGATAGACCACGCACGAGGCCTGCGTGGCCTCGCCCATCGTGTGGCTGATGTCGAAGCACTCGATCCGCAGGTCGTCGAGATCGCCATCGTCATCGAGCCCCAGCGCCTGCGCCAGCGCGCGCGTGCGCGCCTTCTGCGAGCCCTCTTCCGACAGCAGCCGCGCCAGCGCCAGTTGCGCGTTCTGGCGTGCCAGTTCCAGCCATTTACGCCGCTGCCCCTGCGGCTGGCGGATCCACTGCACCGGATGGCCGGATTGCTGCTGCAGCCAGTCGAGCAGCGCCTCGTCGGGCGCCACGCCATCGGCGATCAGGATCGGCGGCACGAACAGGCCGTCGTAGTGCTGCGCAACGAAGGCTTCGATGATCTCGGCGGTGGTCTCGGCATCGCCCGCGTCGGCCGCGTGCACCGGAAAATACGCCTTGTCGCCCAGGTGCCGCCCGCCGCGCACCATCGCCAGGTTGACGCAGACGCGCCCGCCGCGAACCAGCGCGGTGATGATGTCGACGTCGATGTCGGTGCCGGTCTCCATCGCCTGCTGGTGCAGCACGCGCGACAGCGCCGTCATCCGGTTGCGCAGCACGGCCGCTTCCTCGAAGCGCAGCTCGGCGGCGGCGGCGTGCATCTTGCCTTCCAGGTCGGCCAGCACCTCGCGATGGCCGCCCTGCAGGAAGCGCGCCGCGGCATCGACGTCGGCGGCATATTCCTCGGCGCTGATCGCGCCGACACAGGGCGCGCTGCAGCGCCCGATCTGGTGCAGCAGACAGGGCCGCGAACGGTTGGCGAACACCGAGTCTTCGCACACGCGCAGCCGGAATGCCTTCTGCAGCACCTGGATGCTTTCCTTGACCGCCCAGGCGTTCGGAAACGGCCCGAAATAGCGGTTGCGGCGATCGACGGCGCCGCGATAGTAGGCCACGCGCGGAAACGCATGGCCGGTGATCTTCAGGTACGGATACGACTTGTCGTCGCGAAACAGGATGTTGTAGCGCGGCGCGGCCGTCTTGATCAGGTTGTTCTCGAGCAGCAGCGCCTCGGCCTCGGAGCGCGTGGTGGTGGTCTCGATGCGCCGCACGCGCTCGATCATGTGCGCGATGCGCGGGCTGGGCTGCCCTTTGTTGAAGTACGACGACACCCGCTTCTTCAGGTCGCGCGCCTTGCCGACGTACAGCAGCGCGTCATCGGCGCCGATCATCTGGTACACGCCGGGCAGGTTCGGCAGCTGCGCCAGGAAACTGCGCAGGTCGAACTCGGGCGCTTCGGCGCCCAGCGGCGGCGTGCCGTTGCCGCTCACACCCTGACCCGATCACGAAACAGCGACTTCAGCCGCGTCTCGAACTGCGGCCCCGGCGTCCATTGCAGGGCGCCCAGCAACTGGTCGGCCAGATCGGGGCGATTGCACACCAGCACCATGTCGCAACCAGCCGCCAGCGCAGCATCGGCGCGCGCCACGATGTCGCCGGCCACTGCCGCGCCTTCCATCGTCAGGTCATCGCTGAACACTAGCCCCTGGAAACCGAGCTTGCCGCGCAGAATCTCCTGCAGCCAGCGCCGCGAAAAGCCGGCCGGCTGCGCGTCGATCTTCGGGTAGACCACGTGCGCCGGCATCACCGACAGCAGCGCCTCGCCCAGCCAGTCGTAGGGCGCCACGTCGTGGGCCATTATCGTGTCCAGCTCGCGCTCGTCGGTCGGCAGCGCAACGTGTGAATCGGCCTGCGCAAAACCGTGGCCGGGAAAATGCTTGCCGCAGTTGGCCATGCCGGCCAGCAGCAGGCCATGGTTCAGGCAGCGCGCCAGCATCGCCACCACGCGCGGGTCGGAATGAAAAGCGCGATCGCCGATCACGCCCGAATTGCCCCAGTCCAGGTCGAGCACCGGCGTGAAGCTCAGGTCGACGCCCACCGCCCGCAGCTCGCGGCCGATCGTGCGGCCGATCTCGGTGGCGCGCTTGCAGGCGGCCAACACGTCGCTGTCCCACAGCCGGCCCAGCTCGCGCATCGGCGCAATGCGTGTAAAGCCGCGCTGGAAGCGCTGCACGCGCCCCCCTTCGTGGTCGACGCAGATCAGCAAACGCGGCTTGCGCAGCGCGCGGATCTCTTCGCACAGCTTGCGCACCTGCGCCACCGACGCGAAATTGCGCGCAAACAGGATCACGCCGCCGACCAGCGGATGCAGCAGGCGTTCGCGCTCGGCCTGTGTCAGCGACTTGCCCTGTACGTCGACGATGACCGGGCCGCGCGGCAGCTTGCCGTCGTCTTTCTTGCGAGTCGCCATCGGATCAGTTCTCCCTGCGTTCCAGAATCACGAATGCCAAGGCGGCGTCGACCTCGTCGGACAACGATACCTGCGCCGACAGGCTGCGTTCACGCAGATACGGCTCGAGTTCATTGCGCGCCACCGCCACCGGGCGGCCGCGCGCGTCATTGAGCACCTGCAGCGACAGCAGCGTCATCGGCGCGCGCAGCCCCAGGCCGAGCGCCTTGCCGAACGCTTCCTTGGCGGCAAAGCGCTTGGCCAGATAACGCGCCGAATAACCGTCGCCATGGCCGCGCTTGCCCAGGCGGCGCTGATACTCGGCCAGTTCATCCGGGCCCAGCACGCGGCGCGCGAAGCGTTCGCCGTAGCGCTCGAGCAGCCGTTCGATGCGATCGAGCCTGACGATATCGGTGCCGATACCGTAGATCATCCGCGGCTGCCTTGGGCCCGCGGGGCCGGGCCGGACGATGAAGCGGCCGAGCCACCGGGCGGCGAACCGTCGAGCGGCGATCCGTCGGGCGGCGAACCGTCGGGCGGCGCTCCGCCGAGCGACGAGCCGGCTGACGCGGCGGGCACCGCGCCCGCGGCAGCAGTCATCAGCCGCTTCATTTCGCGCACCGCCTCGCGCAGCCCCACGAACAGCGCGCGCGACACGATCGCGTGCCCGATGTGCAGCTCGCGGATGCCGGACAGCGCGGCGATCGGCTGCACGTTGTAATAGTTCAGCGCATGGCCGGCATTGAAGCGCATGCCCTGCGCCAGCACCGCTTCGCCCGCCCTGCGCACGCGCTGCAGTTCATCGCGCACGGCCGTAGCGTCGGCATCGCGGCCGCGCGCATGAAAGGCGTGTGCATACGGACCGGTATGGATTTCACACACGCGCGCGCCAATGCGCGCCGCTGCCTCGACCTGATCGAGATCCGCATCGATGAACACGCTGCTGACGATGCCGGCCTCGTGCAGCGCGGCCACCACGTCGGCCAGCCGGCTTTGCTGCGCGACGATGTCGAGCCCGCCCTCGGTGGTGATCTCGTGCCGCCCTTCGGGCACCAGCATCGCCATCTCGGGGCGCAACTGCCGCGCGATGGCCAGCATCTCGTCGGTGGCGGCCATCTCCAGGTTCAGCTTGATCTGCGTGAGCTCGCGCAGCCGGCGCACGTCGTCGTCCTGGATGTGGCGGCGGTCTTCGCGCAGGTGCACGGTGATGCCATCGGCGCCGCCCAGGTGTGCCTCGACGGCCGCCCACACCGGATCCGGTTCATGGGTGCGGCGCGCCTGCCTGACGGTGGCGACATGGTCGATGTTGACGCCGAGCTCGATCATCGTGGTGGTTTCCGAAAACGCTACAGCTTCTGCAAGTCGATCAGAATTTGCCGGGTGTTGAGCACGGCGCCGTCCAGGTGGTAGGACAGGATCGCGCGCGTCAGATATTTTGCCTGCTGGCGGCCCGCGCCGGCGTCGAAACGCCCTGCCGCCAGGTCGCTGAGCATGGCGCCGCTGACAGCCCCGTCGCCGCCCGGCTCACAGGCAACGAAACCGTCGCCGGGTTGCCAGCTGTATTGCAGGCCGGCGTCGATCGGACGGTCGGCGGCGTCGCGCTCCAGATCCGGCGCATAGCCGGTTTCGCGCAGCAGCTGCCATTCGAAGCGGCGCAGCGTTTCGTCCAGCGGGCTCGCGCCATCGGACAGCCCCACCAGGGCCTGCGCGTAGGCGTCGAACAGCAACGGATGCGCGTCTTCGCGCGGCAGCAGCCGCATCAGCAGCTCGTTCAGGTAGAACGCGCACAGCAGCGCATCGCCCAGCGGCGCCGGCACGCCGCCGACCCATTCGGCGCCGGTGAGCAGGCGCAGCTCGCGCTGGCCCACATACGACACGTTCAGCGGCTGGAACTGCAGCAGCACGGCGCGCAGCGCCGAGCGCGGCCGCTTGGCACCCTTAGCCACCGCCGCCACGCGCCCGTGCTCGCGCGTGAACAGCTCGACGATCAGGCTGGTTTCGCGATACGGCGTCGAATGCAGCAGGAACGCCGGCTCCAGCGACTTACTCGTAGCCATAGGCCCGCAGGCTCTGCTCCGAACCGGCCCAGCCGGACTTGACCTTGACGAACAGTTCGAGAAACACCTTGCAGCCGAACATCTGCTCCAGATCGCGGCGCGCCTCGCTGGCGATGCGCTTGATGCGCTCGCCGCCGGCGCCCAGCACGATCGGCTTCTGGCTTTCGCGATCGACCAGCACCGCGGCCTGGATGCGGCGCAGCTTGGGCAGCTCCTCGAAACCTTCGATCTCGACCGTGCTGGCATACGGCAGCTCGTCGCCGAGCTGGCGGAACAGCTTCTCGCGGATCAGCTCGGCAGCCAGGAAGCGCTCGCTGCGATCGGTCAAGGTATCGGGTTCGTACAGCGGCGGCGATTCGGGCAGGCGCGCGGCGCATAGATCGATCAGCAGGTCGAGCTGGCGGCCGGTGCGCGCGCTGACCGGCACGATCTCATCGAACTCACGGCACTGGCCGATACGCTCGACCAGCGGCAGCAGCGCCGCTTTGTCGGGCACCGAATCGATCTTGTTGATCGCCAGCAGCACCGGCCGATCGGTGGGCAGCAGCTTGGCGATCTGCTCGTCAGCCGGCGTCCAGCGACGCGCATCGCAGACCAGGATGACCACGTCGGCGTCTTCGGCAACCTGCAGCGCGGTGCGGTTGAGCACGCGGTTCAGCGCGCCGCCGCTGCGCGTCTGGTAGCCGGGGCTGTCCAGGAACAGCAGTTGCGCGTCGGGCCGCGTCACCACGCCGACGATGCGATGCCGCGTCGTCTGCGGCCGGTCGGAGGTGATCGACAGCTTCTGGCCGACCAGACGATTGAGCAGCGTCGACTTGCCGACATTGGGTCGGCCGACGATCGCGATGTGACCACAACGATGCACGGGAGAGCTCTGCTGCGAATGCAAGGGGGCCGCTTTGGGAATTGCTGGCTGCGCCGAGCCGGACGGGCTCAGGCTGCGCGGATCGAACGCGGCTTGTCGGCGGCCTTTTCCAGCGGCTTGTCGACGATGATCGGCTCGACCGCGGCGGCGCCGCTATCGGCCGAAGCCTTGGGGCCGGGCAGCCCGGCGATCAGTGTATCGCCGGCCTGGGCCGGTGGGGTAGCGCTGCCGGCAGGCTCGGGGCTGTCGGCCGCGCTCTCGGGGTTGTCTGAGGCCTTCTCTGCCTTGGCAGCGGCGGCCTTGTCGGTGGCCTTGTCGGCGGTTTTGTCAACGGCCTTGTCAGCGCGCGAGCGCACCCGCCGCCCGCTGGCCGGCACCAGCGCCAGGGCCGCATCGAGCGCGCCGCGCGCCGCGGCCTGCTCGGCGGCACGACGGCTGGCGCCGCTGCCCAGCACCTGGATCTGCAGCTTGGGGATGGCGCACTCGACC
>JAFKGG010000247.1 GCA_017307915.1 Burkholderiales bacterium
CGCGCGCATGCTGGGCGGGGCTGAGATCACGGCGACGACGCGCAAGCACGCGCGCGAGATGCTGGCGCAGGCTTGACGTCAGCGTCGGCCTGGAAGTGAACGGCAGCGGCCCGAACGCGAAGGCATCGGCCAGGCCGCAGCCAGCCCCCGCAAAACCTCAGAGCCGCATCCAGTCGGGCGCCGGCAGGTCGTTGAACACGCGCTTCAAGCCCTGCCCCCAACCGGTGCGAATGGCGGCGAAATAACGATCATCCTGGTCGATGCGATGCCGGAAACCGAGGCGCAAGGCATCGCGCCGGATCAGCGCCAGGTCGATCGGCAGCCCCACCGACAGATTGCTCTTGATGGTGGAATCGAAGGACACCAGCGCGCACTTCAGCGCTTCGTCGAGCGAGGTGGAAGGTTTCACCACGCGGTCGATGATCGGCTTGCCGTACTTGCTTTCGCCGATCTGGAAGAACACCGTATCGGCGCTGGTCTCGATGAAATTGCCTTCGGCATAGACCAGGAACAGCCGCTGCGCCTCGCCCGCAATCTGCCCGCCGACCAGGAAGGTGCAACGGAAATCGACGTCGCTCTGGTCGAGCTGCGCCGCGGAATAATGATGGATCATCAGCCGCATCGACTCGCCGACCAGCGTCGCCACGTCGAACATCGACGGCACGTTCAGCAGGTTGGGCTCGTCGGTGCGCAGCGCTTTCTTCAGCGTGCTGACCACCGCCTGCGTAGTGGCCAGATTGCCGGCGTTGAGCAGCACGATCGCACGTTCGCCGGGCTGCTCGAAAACACTCATTTTCGAGAAGGTCGAGACATGGTCGACGCCGGCATTGGTACGCGAATCGGACGCGAACAACATGCCCTCATCGAGCGACATGGCCACACAGTAGGTCATTGCTGGTGCGCTTTCACATGAGCGAGGGTCGACAGATTTTCGTCGCCGCCGCCCAGCCTTACCCCGCGCACGGGACAGGCATCGAGATAATCCAGGCCGATGGCCAGCTTGATGTGAGCGCCGCCCGCGTGCCGTGCATTGCTGATGTCGAAGCTGACCCAGCGGTTCATCAGCCAGGCCTCGGCCCAGGCATGGCTGGCCACCTGTTCCAGATCGGTCGAATACACGTAGCCGCTGACATAGCGTGCCGGAATGCCCAGCGCGCGGCAGCAAGCGATGAACACGTGGCTGTGATCCTGGCACACGCCGGCGCCGGCCTTGAACGCTTCGGCAGCGCTGAAATGCACGGCAGTGATGCCCTTGGTGTAGGGCATGCGGTCGAGCACGGCGTTCATCAGGTCGGTGGTGCCGATCAACGGCCGCGAGACCACCGTGCGGCGCATCGGATCGACGAAGGCGCGCAGCTCGTCGTCGGCTTCGGTGAGCGGCGTGGCGCGCAGGAACACCATCGGGTTCAGGCGCCCGACGGGCTCGCCGTCGTCGACTTCGTCGACGTCGACGCGGCCGCGCGCCACCAGGCGGATTTCCTGGTGCGCGACGTCGAGCGTCAGCACGTGCGTCAGGTTGTCGAACGCATCGCTCATCGTCAGCGCCGGCGCCGGCAGTTCGAGCTGCCAGTCGAGCACCCGCTGGCGCGCGCTGGCATACGGCGCCAGCCGGATGTATTGCGTGCTGCGGCTGGCCTGCTCAGCGTAGCGATAAACGGTGGAGTGATAGACCGAGAGCTGCATTGCGCCGTTGCGGAGAAATCCCCGTCATTTCAGTTCGAGGTAGGCGGCCCGCACCGCCTCACCCAAGCGTACATTGTCGCGCAGGAAGCGTTCGAGGAAATTGTATAGGCCGTAAGCATAGACCTCTGCCAGATCCCCGTAAGCCAACCGCGCCTGTAGGGTTGCCGCCAGCCGCATTGCCGGCCGCCCCGACTCGGGCGGCAACTGCCGCAGCAGGCTCTCGATTTCGTCCAGGCAAAAGCGCAGCGAGCGGGGCAACTGCGGGTTGAAGATCAGCAATTCGGCGACCCGGCGCGCATCGACCGCATCGCGGTAGGTGTCGCGATAGGCCTCGAACGCCGACACCGAGCGCAACACGGCGCTCAAGCTGTAATAGGTGGCGATGTCGTCCTGCGCCTGCGACTCGGCCGCTGCCTGCGCGTCGGGCATCTGGGCGGCCAGCACGGCGCCGGGGTCGAAGGCGGCGGCCACGCCGAGCGGCCCGCTGTCGACGGCGGGCGGCACCACGTCAGCCTCCGCCCCGCTGCCCGCGGCCTGCTTGACCGACAGGATGCGCGCGGTGTTGTCGGCCCGTTCGATATGCGTGCCCAGCCGGATGAAGTGATACGGCTGGTCGCGCCGGATGGTGGCAAAGGTGATGCCGCGAAACAGGTGGCTGCGCTCCTTGACCCAGTCGAAGAACTGCGCATCCACCGTCTGGCCTCCGGCGCGGCGCTTGCTCTGCAGCTGCAACCAGGTGTCGTTGATCGACTCCCACATCTCCGACGTGATCGAGCCACGCACGGCGCGCGCGTTCTCGCGGCAAGCTTCCAGGCAGTTGGCGATGCTTGACGGATGCCCGGCGTCCCAGGCCAGGAAGCGGGCCACGTTCTCGGGCGTGGCTGCGGCGCGGGTAGCACGGAACGCGTCGAGCGTATCGGTGATGATGAGCGGCTCGATCACCGAACGCTCATCGCCCGGCCGACCCGACAGCAGCGCCAGCGACTGGCCGACGTCGAGGATGCGCGCCATGTTCTCGGCGCGTTCCAGATAGCGCGACAGCCAGTACAGATGCGAAGCGACGCGCGATAGCATCACAGGCCTCCCGCGACAGGGGCCGGCGTGGGTGCTGCGGGAGCCGGCGGCCCAAGCGGTGCGGCGGCGCTCGCAGCCAGTGTCGCAGCCAGTGTCGCAGCAGCCGCTGGTGCCAGCGCCGCTCCCAGCGCCAGCGCCTCGGCCTGCGCGCCCGCCTGCATGGCGGCCAGGCTGCCGGGTTGGTCGACCACCCAGGTGTCCTTGGTGCCGCCGCCCTGCGACGAATTGACGACCAGCGAACCGCGCCGCAACGCCACGCGCGTCAAGCCGCCGGCCACCATGCGCACGCCGCGGCCGACCAGCACGAACGGTCGCAGATCGATGTGGCGCGGCGCCACGCCTTCTTCGACGAAGGTGGGACACGACGACAGCGACAAGGTCGGCTGTGCGATGTAGTTCGATGGCTGCGTCTGCAGCACCTCGCGAAAGCGCTCGATCTCGTCGCGGCTGCTGGTCGGCCCGACCAGCATGCCGTAGCCGCCGGCGCCGTGCACTTCCTTGACCACCAGCTCGGGCAGATGATCGAGCACGTAGGCCAACTCATCGGGCCGGCGGCACTGCCAGGTCGGCACGTTCTTCAGCAGCGGCTCTTCGCCCAGGTAGAAACGGACCATTTCCGGTACGTACGGATAGATCGACTTGTCGTCGGCCACACCGGTACCGATCGCATTGGCGATCACCACATTGCCCAGCCGATAGGCCGCCAACAGCCCCGGCACGCCCAGCATCGAATCGGGCCGGAACGCCAGCGGATCGAGGAAGCTGTCATCGATACGGCGGTAGATGACGTCGACGCGCTGCGGCCCCGAGGTGGTGCGCATGTATACGTGTGCGCCCTTGACGAACAGATCCTGCCCTTCGACCAGCTCGATGCCCATCTGCTGCGCCAGGAACGCATGCTCGAAATAGGCGCTGTTGTAGCGACCCGGCGTCAGCAGCACCACGGTCGGGCTGTCGACCTCGGTGGCGGCGCGCAGCGTGTTCAGCAACAGCGCCGGATAGTGCTCGACCGGCCGCACCGCGTGGCGCTGGAACAGATCGGGGAACAAGCGCATCATCGTCTTGCGGTTCGACAGCATGTACGACACGCCCGAGGGTACGCGCAGGTTGTCTTCCAGTACGTAGAACTCGCCGTCGTTGTGGCGCACGATATCGACGCCGACGATGTGCGCATAGGTGTCATGCGGCACCTTGATGCCGATCATCGCCACCTGGTATTGCTCGTTGGCGAAGATCTGCTCAGCCGGGATCACGCCGGCTTTCAGGATCTCCTGCCCATGATAGATGTCGGCCAGGAAGCGGTTGATCGCGGTGACCCGCTGCACCAGGCCGCGCTCGAGGAACTCCCATTCGTGCGCCGGGATGATGCGCGGCACCACGTCGGAAGGAATCAGGCGCTCGGTGCCGCCTTCATCGCCATAGACCGAGAAGGTGATGCCGGTGCGGCGAAAGATCAGGTCGGCGTCGGCGCGCTTGGCCGCCATCGCCTCGCTGCTCATCGATGCCAGCCATTGCCCATAACGCTCGTAGTGAGGACGGCAGAGGCCCTCGGCGTCGAGCATTTCGTCGAACATGCCAGACGGCGGGGCGATCGGGGTCAGTCCGGTGGTACTCATGGCCGAAAGCTTAGCAAGCTCTATGCCGGCCGACAAAAATTTCGAAGGGGAGCGCCATTTTCCTGGGCGCCCAAGCGCATCCGCCAGCGCTGCTTGCCGCAGCGCTGGCCTGCCACTGACGCCTTAGCCGCGGCGTATACCGCAATCGCCCTTGTTGCAGATGCCGTACAGCGACAGCGCATGATCCTGCAGCACGAAGCCGCGATCCTTGGCGATCTTCTGCTGGCGTTTTTCGATCTCGGGGTCGTAGAACTCTTCGACGCGGCCGCATTGCAGGCAGATCAGGTGATCGTGGTGCTGGCCTTCGTTCAGCTCGAAGACGGCTTTACCCGATTCGAAATTGCTGCGCTTGAGCAGGCCGGCCTGCTCGAACTGCGTGAGCACTCGATAGACGGTGGCCAAGCCGATGTCATGGCTTTCGGCCAGCAGCTCGCGGTAGACATCTTCCGCGCTCATGTGTCGCTGCTTGCCATTCTGGAAGATCTCAAGAATCTTCAGGCGCGGCAACGTCGCCTTCAGACCCATGTTCTTCAATTCGGACGTCACGGACATGGCGGATCTGCCAGGGAGAAAGATGGTGTGGCCGTATGATATCGGTTTTAGCGTTGCCGCCACCAAGATCCACCTTCTCATGACCCAGGTTTCCGCCCTCGTCGCCTTGCGCGCCCTCGCGCTGGCCGCGGCATTCGCCGCTTTGGCCGGCTGCGGCACGCGCGACCCGAATCGCAGCGGCCTGTTCGAGCCCTATCGCACCGATCTGCCGCAAGGCAACTATCTGACGCGCCAGCAGGTCGACCAGGTCAAGGAAGGCATGACGCGCGAGCAGGTGCGCTTCGCGCTGGGCTCGCCGCTGCTGATGCACGTGTTTCATCCCGATCGCTGGGATTACGTGTTCCGCTATCAGTTTCCCAACGGCAACACCGAGCTGCGCCGCGTGACGCTGCGCTTCGCCAACGACCGTGTGGCCGCGATCGAGGCGGATGAGCTGCCGCTGAAGGAAGACGCCAACGACCCGGCGCTGCCCGGCTACCGGCCCTCCGCGAAAACCGCAGGAAAACCCTGATGATGAGAATCGCCATTGCCGGCGCCTCGGGGCGCATGGGGCGCATGCTGATCGAAGCCGTGCTCGATGCCGGCGATGCCGAGCTTTCGGGCGCGGTTGACGTCGCCGCCAGCCCGGCGCTGGGGCGCGATGCCGGCGATGCATTGGGCCGGCGCACTGGCGTCGCAATCACCGACGACGTGGCCGGCGCGCTGCGCAACAGCCGCTTCCTGATCGACTTCACACGCCCCGAAGGCACGCTGGCGCACCTGCGCGCCTGCACCGCCGCCGGCGTGGGCATGGTCATCGGCACCACCGGCTTCGACGCCGACGGCAAGCGGGCGATCGAGCAGGCCGCCGAGACGATTCCGATCGTGTTCGCGCCGAACATGAGCGTTGGCGTGAACGTCACGTTCAAGCTGCTCGAAGTGGCCGCGAAGATTCTGAACACCGGTTATGACATCGAGATCATCGAGGCGCACCACCGGCACAAGGTCGACGCGCCCTCGGGCACAGCGCTGAAGATGGGCGAAGTGGTAGCGCAGGCGCTGGGCCGCGACCTGAACGACGTGGCCGTCTATGAGCGTCACGGCTTCACCGGCGAGCGCGACCCGTCGACGATCGGCTTTGCCACGATCCGCGGCGGCGACATCGTCGGCGACCACACCGTGCTGTTCGCCGGCACCGGCGAACGCATCGAGATCACGCATCGCTCGGCCAGCCGCGTCAGCTATGCGCACGGCGCGCTGCGCGCCTGCCGTTTCCTGGCTGACAAGAAAGCCGGGCTGTACGACATGCAGGCAGTGCTGGGCCTTTGATCAGAGGCAAGGCCTGCCGCCTCGGCGGTGGGCTGCGGCGTTGGCTTGAGCTTGAAATAATTAATGCAAACCATTATCGTTTGCGTTTTCAAGTTCAAGCCGGACGCCCCCTATGCCTGACTCCGCGCCCACCACGCCGGCCGATGCCGACTCGCAGCAGGATACGCACCAGACTGCGATCGCCGCACTGTTGTTCATGCTTTCGCGCTACCGCCGCGTGCCTTGCGCTCGCACGCACGCCGCCATCATCGACCACCTGGCACGCGTCGCCGGCGATGCGCGTTCGACTCCCGCGCTGCGCCAGGCGGCAGCCATGCTGCACCGGGAATGGGCAGCCGAGTCCACAACTGGGGCAGAACAGCCGTTAGGCGCCGGCGCCCTGGCGGCGTCGGTGCCGGTGATCGGCGGCGCGCGCGGGCGGTTGCACTAGGCTTCGCGTACAAGACCTGCTCGGCGCTTGTGCAGGCGCGCTGAGTCACTGACTCCGGGGCTGAGTCTCCCCTGCATGGCCTAGGCATGATGGCCAATCGACGCCGCATCGGGCGCGGCGTAAAACAGCGCTTCACAGACGTATCGCCAGGAACGCGATACGCGAACGCTTCGCAACGCCACTCGCGCCCGCCATGCCCACCCTGCCACTGCTCGACCCCAAGAACGACTTCGTCTTCAAGCGCCTGTTCGCCCAGCGCCCCGAACTGCTCGCCGACCTGATCAACGCCGTGCGCAGCGATCAG
>JAFKGG010000248.1 GCA_017307915.1 Burkholderiales bacterium
GTCGACGGCACGCGTCCGCGCGTAGGCCGGTCGGTGCCGGGGCCGGGCGAACATACCGCCGAGGTGCTGCGCGAACTGGCCGGCGTCGATGCGCAGCGGCTGCGCCAGCTCGCCGAAGCCGGCGTGACCCGCCCTTGAAGAATCGATCGAGCGCACGACCCATGACATCACAATCCGTTTCCGCGCCTGGCCCCAGATTGTCGGGCAAGGTGGCCATCGTTACCGGCTCGGGCCGAAACATCGGCCGCGCGATCGCGCTGGCGATGGCCCGCGAAGGCGCTGCCGTCGTCATCAACGGCCACTCCGATCAGGCTGCCGTGGATGCCGTCGTCGCCGAAATCGAACGTGCCGGGGGCCGCGCAATCGGCATACTTGCCGACGCTGCGAACCCGCTCGACGTCGATCGGCTGGTGCAGGCCACCGTAGACCGTTTCGGCGCGGTCGATATCGCAGTGTCGAACGTTTCGGTTCGTCGCAAGCAGCCGTTTCTGGACATCTCGGTGGATGACTGGCGACGAACGATCAACGTCAATCTCGATTCCGCCTTCCACGTGGCCCGTAGCGTGCTGCCGCACATGAAGCAGGCAGGCTTCGGACGCCTGATCCACATCTCCGGCGTCGATGGGTTTGCCGCCCATCTACCCGAGCGTGTACCCAACACCGTCTGCAAGGCCGGCGTGCACGCGCTGTCCAAAGCGCTGTCGCTGGAGTTCGCGCCGTTCGGCATCACCGCCAATACGGTGGCCCCGGGCTACATCGACACCGAGCGCGACTGGTCGCAGTACGGTGCGCGCGAACAGTGGATCGCATCGCGGCAGCAGCACCTTCCGGTACGGCGCGTGGGCCGGGTCGAGGACATCGCGCAGGCCTGCGTCTATCTGGCCGCGGACAGCGGCAGCTTCATCACTGGGCAAGTGCTCCATGTCAACGGCGGCCAGTTCATGTTCTGACGTGCCGCGGCGCGGCGGCTGCGCGCTGGCGGAGCGGATTTCGGCGCTGCGGCGATTGCAACCGGCCTGCGCACGCACAAGGTGAGCCTGCCGCACGGGCTGCGCGCCCTCGAATCGCGCGATTTCCGCCTGTATGCGCTCGGCCAGGGAACGTCGCAGACCGGCATCTGGCTGCAGATGATCACCACCGGCTGGCTGCTCTACGAGATCAGCGGGTCGAGCTTTCTGCTCGGCCTCGGCGCCTTCCTGCAGAACATCCCGTTCCTGTTCATCACGCCGTTCGCTGGCGTCTTCCTGGATCGCCACGAACTGCGGCCGGTGCTGCTGGTCATCAACGTGCTGTATGCGTTGACGTCGGCCGCGCTATTCGCACTGGTAGCCACCGGCCTCGTCGAGCCTTTGTATCTGCTGCTGGGCAGCCTGTTCTCGGGAATACTCAGCGCAATCGACATCCCGGCGCGGCAATCGCTGCTGATCGGCCTGCTGACGCGGCGCGACGCGCTGCCCAACGCCATCGCGCTGAACGCGGCGCTGATGACCGGTGCCCGCTTCGTCGGCCCGATGATCGCCGGCGTGGTCATCTCCGTCGGCGGCGCGCTGGCGGCGTACCTGCTCAACACCCTGATGCGCCTCGTCGGACTGGCGGCGCTGTACATGGTGAAGCATTCGATGACCGTGCGCGACCGCGGCTCGGAAAGCGTATTGAAGCAGTTGGCAGCGGGCGTGCGCCACGTGCTCGGTTTCAAGCCGGGACGACTGCTGTTGTGCCTGCTGGCTGCAACGAGCTTTACCGTTCAGCCGTATGCATCGCTGATGCCCTGGTTTGCACGGGAACGATTCGGCGGCGGCGGCAGCACGCTCGGCATGCTGATCGGCGCGGCTGGGCTGGGGGCCATGGTCGGCATGGTCTATCTGGCCAATCGAAGCAGCATTCGCGGCCTGTTCCGGGTGACGGGCTGGAGCGCGGCGATCGGCAGCGGCGGCCTGCTCTGGTTCTCGCTGACCGGTCGCCTGGCGCTGGCCAACGTGGCGCTGTTCCTGACCGGCTTCGGCATCATGCTGACGGCGGCCGCCGTCAATACCATCTTGCAGAGCTGGGCGCCCGATGCGCTGCGAGCGCGAATCGCCTCCCTATACACGGTGGCCTTCATCGGCAGCATGCCGCTCGGAGCATTGGCGGCGGGTGCATTGGCCGAACGGATCGGACCGCCGTTGACCCTGACCGTGTTCGGCGGCTGCACCCTGGCTGGGGTGGCGGTGTATTTCTGGCGTCTCGCCGCGCTCGGCCCGGCCATCGAACAGCTCTATGACTGGCTGGAGCCGCCGCCGGAGCGCGCATCGAGAATGCCTTGAGTTGCCCTGCCCGATCTGCGCTCGCTTCACTTGGCGCGTCTATCTCACGGCCGCCGGCAAGCGTCTGGCAGAGCGATACATTCCGGGTATAGACATCCACGATTTGGATATTTGACCAGCATGGAGCGACTACTGACAATCATCGCGGTAACCGGCCCTGTTCTGCGGCCGCGATAACTCGCTACCGAATCGAGGAGACCCGATGAAACGACGCAGCATCATCAAACTCGTGGCTGCCATGCCAATCGCCCACAGCCAGGTCGTGCGGGCGCAGGACAGAACCAATCCGATTCGTCTCGTGGTGCCGTACGCGGCGGGCGGCCAGACCGATACCCTGGCGCGAGTGCTGGCCGTATCGATGGAGAAAACGCTCGGCCAGACAGTGGTCACCGAGAACCGGCCCGGCGCGGGCGCGCTGCTCGGCACCCGGTTCGTGATCCAGTCGCCGCCGGACGGCAACACCTTGCTGTTTCACAACTCGGGCATGGTATCGACGGCGGTACTGCGCAAGGCACCGCCGTACAACCCGGTCAAGGATCTCGATCCCATCGCGATGGTCGGCGTCAGTCCGAACATGTTGATGGTGCATGAAAGCGTGCCCGCTCGCACGATTCCGGAGTTCCTGGCGTACGCAAGATCCCGGCCCAATGGCATCGAATGCGCGAACTCCGGCAACAACTCGGGCGGCCACATTTCGGCGTTGATGCTACAGAAGCTCGCCAACATCAAGATCATTCACATCCCCTACAAGGGATCGGCCGAAGTGACGACCGCGCTGCTCAGCGGCGAAGTGAAGATGCAGATCAGCGTTACCACCGAAAGCCTGAATCCCCACATCAAGGCAGGCAAGATCCGCGTGCTGGGCGTAGCCACCAAGGAACGCTCACAACTGGCGCCCGAGCTGCCGACGATTGGCGACTATGTCCCGGGCTATGCAATGGACGGTTGGTTCGGCATCCTCACCTCGGCCGGTGTCGACGCGGCGAGAAAGGAACAGCTTGCTGCCGCGATTCAGAAGGCCCTGACTGAAGAGCCGATCAAGCGCAAGTTCCTCGAGCTGAACATGGGGCCGACCTGGGAAGGCCCAAGCGACTTCACCCGGCGAGTCGGCGATACGGTCGGCTACTACGAGGGGCTGATCGAGAAGCTCAACCTGGTCAAGACCTGAAGCGGAATCGACACCGCCACCGATCCGCAAAAGGAGAGCATCTTGTTTTCCAGAAGCCAGAAGGATTTCTGGTCAGGCCTGCTGTTCGCGGCGGTGGGCGCAGCATTCGCGATTGGCGCCGTCATTCACTACGCTTTCGGCGAATCCGCCGAACCCGGGCCGGGATACTTCCCATTCGGCCTGGGCGTGGTGCTCACGATACTCGGACTGACGGTGGTCGCGCGCTCGCTGACCGGGGTGGATACGGGCCGCATCGGGCGCTTCGCCTGGCGGCCGCTCGGATTCGTTCTTGCGGCGGTGACTCTGTTCGGCTTCCTACTGCCACGCTTCGGATTGTCGATCGCGCTGCCCGTGCTGATCGTGTTGTCGGCGTTCGCCGGCGAAGAGTTCCGCTGGAAGGAAGCGCTGGTCAATGCCGTGGCGCTCACGGCGCTGAACTTCGCGATCTTCGTCTGGGGATTGAACCTTTCTCTTCCGCGCTGATCGCACAGCGCCGGCATACACATGGACGCTGTCTCGAATCTGCTGCTCGGGCTATCGGTCGCCTTTACTCTGCAAAGCGTCGCCTACGCTTTTCTCGGTGCGGTCATCGGCACGCTGGTCGGTGTGTTGCCGGGCCTTGGGCCGCTCGCCACCATGGCAATGTTGCTGCCGACGGTCTACGTACTGGATGCGACGTCGGCGTTGATCATGCTCGCGGGCATCTACTACGGGGCACAGTACGGCGGTTCGACCACCGCGATCCTGATCAACATTCCCGGCGAATCGAGTTCGGTCGTCACCGCGATCGATGGTTACCAGATGGCACGCCAGGGCCGTGCGGGCGCCGCGTTGGCTACCGCGGCGCTCGGTTCGTTCTTCGCCGGCTGCGTGGCGACACTGGTCATCGTCGTGTTCGCCAAGCCGCTGGGTTCGGTGGCCCTGGAATTCGGCGCCAGGGAGTACTTCTCGTTGATGATTCTCGGGTTGATCGGATCGGTGGTGCTTGCCTCGGGTTCCATGCTGAAAGCCATCTGCATGGTGGTACTCGGCCTGCTGCTGGGCCAGATCGATACCGACCTGATCTCGGGTACACCACGCTTCACCTTCGACATCGATCAGCTCAGTGACGGCATCGACTTCGTCGTGCTTGCGATGGGATTGTTCGGCCTCGGCGAGGTCATCGCCAATCTCGGCCAACACGCCGAAGCGCGGCAGGTATTCACCAAGAACGTCAAAGGTCTGTGGCTCAATCGCGAGGAGTTCAGGCAGGCGTGGCCGGCCGTGCTGCGCGGCACGACCCTGGGGTCGGCGCTCGGCGTTCTCCCCGGCGCGGGAGCGGTACTGGCCAGCTTTGCCGCTTATGCCCTGGAGAAAAAGGTCGCCAAGGACGACAGCGGTTTCGGGCACGGCGACATCCGCGGCGTGGCCGGACCCGAATCGGCCAACAACGCCGCTGCGCAGACCTCGTTCATCCCGATGCTGAGCCTCGGCATTCCCTCGGGAGCCGTCATGGCCCTGATGATAGGCGCCATGACGATCAAGGGCATCGCACCCGGCCCTCAGGTGATGAACAGCAATCCGGCACTGTTCTGGGGCTTCATCGCTTCGATGTGGGTGGGCAATCTGATGCTGGTGATCCTGAACCTGCCCTTGATCGGCATCTGGATCAAGCTGTTGACCGTGCCGTATCGCCTGCTGTTCCCTGCCATTCTCAGCTTCTGCTGCATCGGCCTGTACTCGCTGAGCAACGACAACTTCGACATCTACCTGGCGGTGGTGTTCGGCGCACTCGGCTATCTGTTCCGCAAGCTCGAATGCGAACCGGCGCCGCTTCTGCTCGGCTTCGTTCTGGGTCCGATGATCGAGGAGAACCTGCGGCGTGCGCTGCTGCTGTCGCGCGGCGACTGGAGCACCTTCGTCGCTTCGCCCCTATCGGCCGGTCTGCTGCTGGCTGCCGCCGCGCTGGTTCTTCTGATGGCGCTGCCGGCGGTGGCCGGCAAGCGCAAGGAAGCCTTCCAGGAAGACGCCTGAATCAGCGCGGCAGGCCCAGTCCGCGTTGAGCGATGACGTTGCGCTGGATTTCGTTGGTACCCAGGCTGATCACCCACATCAGCGAATGACGCAGCTTCTGTTCGAGACGGCCCTGCAGGATTGCCCCCGGGCTGGAGCGCGATAGCGCCGCCTCCATGCCGAGGATGTCCTGCGCCGCTTCAAACATCCGCTCCATCAACTCGCCGCCGAACACCTTGGTCATGGCAGCCAGATGCTGCGGCGACTCGCCCTGGCCGGATACCGTCACGCAATGCATGGCCAGTTGCCTGGCCGCTTCGAGCTGGCCGGCCAGGCTGCCAATCTGGTCGCGCACGATGGGATCGAGACGCAGCGGACCGCTGTCGGTCTCGACCCGGCGGATGTAATCGCACAGCAGCTCAAACGCGTGTGTCAGCTTGGCGACGACGGTTGCTCCGACGACGCTTCTTTCGGTGCCCAGCGAACCCGTCAGCACCTCCCAGCCGCCGTTGAGCTTGCCGACCAGCGCGCTGGCCGGAATCCGGACATTGTCGAAGAAGGTATTCACGAATTCGCCGTCATACATCGTCTTCATCGGGCGAATGGTGATGCCGGGGGTGTTGGTCGGCACGCAGAAGACGCTGATACCGGCATGCGCCGGCTTGGCCTCGGCATCCGTTCTGACCGCCAGCCACATGTAGTCGCCCCAATAGGTCGTGGTCCAGATCTTCTGGCCATTGACGACCCAATGATCGCCATCGCGCACGGCCCTGGTGCGCAGCGACGCCAGGTCGGAGCCCGAATCCGGCTCGCTATACCACATGCCGTAGATGACTTCTCCCCTGAGGATTTCGGGCAGATAGCGTTGCTGTTGCTCTTCGCTGCCGAACATCATCCAGGCCACCGACTGAATGGGCGCGCCGGCACGCGGCGCTTCGGCCCGCTCCATCTGCTCGATGAATGCGACGTACTCGACCGGCGAACGATCTTGTCCGCCGAACTGCTTCGGCCAGTTCAATCCGATCCAGCCGGTCGCACCGAGTTCCCGGGCAAACTCCGGATCGAACTCGCGATGAGCGTTGGGCCGCGCGCGCATGGCGGCTTGCCGTTCGGGCGTCCAATGCTGATCGAGCCACTGACCGACTTCCTTGCGGAACGCATTGCCCTCGGGCCCGAGGTCATACTCGGGTATCGCCAAGCCATCGTCGAGCAGATGCCGGGCCAGCGCCTCGCGCGCGCGGCGTGCGCCTCCGAAGCGCAGCACGTCTTGGTGCACCTGCTTGAAATGGCGCGGCGCCTCGTGTTCCTCGGCATAGCCGATGGCACCGAACGCGTGCTGCGTCTCCAGCGATACTTGCCGCAAAGCGCTGTTCGAGAAGGCAGCCTCAGCATCAGCCAGGAAGCACCAACCGCTGCTGCGCTTGTCGTAGCGGGCCGCGGTATCGGCCAGCAGCAGGCGGAGCGCCTCCAACGCGATATGGTTGTTGGTCAGTTTGTGCTG
>JAFKGG010000373.1:0-8459 GCA_017307915.1 Burkholderiales bacterium
AGGCCGTGCTCCTTGAGGGCGTCCGGAAAATTCCAGCCGGGGCGCGTGGATGCGCAAAAGCTCTGGATCTGGTGGAAAAGGGCCCCCACGACGGGAGGTTCGGGGTCGACCTTCACCCAATTGTTGAAAATCGGGCGGGAATAGCATCGGTGATTTTTAACTCTATCAACCAGATCGGAAATGGTAACGCTCATTTCTTGCTCCTAATTACATGCGGTTAAAAAATACAGTGGGGAAATTAATTATCTACTTGCCATCAGCATTCGCCCTCCAGGGTGATCGAGGATTTCAATCCGCACGTTGGAAAAACCGGCGCGGGTTAATTTTTCAGTCCACTCCTTTTCGCTGAGGAGCTTTCTGGACATGAAATGGTTGTGCAGGTGGTTGAATGCAGCGGCGAACGGCTTTTCCCAATTCGATTGGGCGACCGGTATCGCATCGACAATGATCAGCGTGCCCTTGATTGCATTGGCGCAGCACGCGCGCAGCCAGCAGGTCGGCTGGAAGCCGTCGCTGGTCACCCCTTACCGCAACACGATCGCCGCCGCCGCGCAGCCGCGCTTTCCCGGCGACCTCGACATCGAACAGCGGCTGGCCTCGATCGTGCGCTGGAACGCGCTGGCGATGGTGGTGCGCGCGAACAAGGCCTATGGCGAGTTGGGGGGTCACATCTCCAGCTATGCATCGGCCGCCGATCTGTTCGAGGTCGGCTTCAATCATTTCTTTCGCGCACGCAGCGGCACGCCCGGCGAGGAAGGCGCCTTCGCCGGCGATCTGGTGTTCTTCCAGCCGCATTCGGCGCCCGGCGTCTATGCGCGCGCCTATCTGGAAGGGCGCCTGCCGGTGTCGGCGCTCGAACACTATCGGCAGGAAGTGAACGCGGCGCGACAGGGCCTGCGTGGACTGTCGTCGTATCCGCACCCGTGGCTGATGCCTGATTTCTGGCAGTTTCCCACCGGTTCGATGGGCATCGGCCCGATCTCGGCGATCTATCAGGCGCGCTTCATGCGCTACCTGGATCATCGAGGCTTGATCAGTGCTGGCGATCGCAAGGTCTGGGGGTTCTTCGGCGATGGCGAGATGGACGAGCCCGAGTCGATCGGCGCGCTGGCGCTGGCCGCGCGCGAGCGGCTCGACAATCTGGTGTTCGTCATCAACTGCAATCTGCAGCGGCTCGACGGGCCGGTGCGCGGCAACAGCCGCATCATCGATGAGCTGGAAGGCGTATTCACCGGCGCCGGTTGGAACGTGATCAAAGTGGTCTGGGGTTCCGACTGGGATACGCTGTTCGAGCGCGATCGTTCGCAGGCGCTGCTGCGCGCTTTCGCCGACACGGTCGACGGCGAGTTCCAGACGCTGTCGTCGAAAGACGGCCGCTACAACCGTGAACGTTTCTTCGGCCGCTCGCCTGAGTTGGCCGCGTTGGTCGAGGCGATGACCGATGCCGACATCGATCGCCTGCATCGCGGCGGCCACGACATCGTCAAGGTGCACGCGGCGTTTCGCGCGGCGGTGGCGCATCGTGGCCAACCCACGGTGATTCTGGCCAAGACGATGAAGGGCTACGGCATGGGTGCTGCCGGCCAGGGCCGGATGACGACGCATCAGCAAAAGAAGCTCGACGCCGACGCCTTGCTCGCCTACCGCGATCGTTTCGCCTTGCCGCTTTCCGACGAGCAGGCCGCGTCGCTGGAGTTCTATCGTCCGCCCGAAGACAGCGACGAGATGCGCTACCTGCACCGGCAGCGCGCGCGGCTCGGCGGCTATCTGCCGGCGCGGCACAGCGCGTGCGCGCCGGTGCCGGTGCCGCCGCTGGCGCAATACGCAGGTTTTGCGCTGGCCGCCGACGGCAAGGAAATGTCGACCACGATGGCGTTCGTGCGCATGCTGGGCCAGTTGCTGAAAGACGCTGCGCTGGGCCCGCGCATCGTGCCGATCGTGGCCGACGAGGCGCGCACCTTCGGCATGGCCAATCTGTTCCGGCAGGTCGGCATCTATTCGCCGCACGGCCAGCGCTACGAACCCGAAGATGCCGGTTCGATGCTGTATTACCGCGAAGACGTGTGCGGCCAGATCCTGGAAGAGGGCATTACCGAAGCCGGTGCGCTTTCGTCGTGGACTGCCGCCGCCACCTCGTATTCGACGCATGGCCTGGCCATGCTGCCGTTCTTCATCTATTACTCGATGTTCGGCTTCCAGCGCGTCGGCGACCTGATCTGGGCCGCGGCCGACCAGCGGCCGCGCGGCTTCCTGATCGGCGCCACCTCGGGCCGCACCACGCTGGCCGGCGAAGGCTTGCAGCATCAGGATGGCTCCAGCCACGTGTACGCGATGACGGTGCCGAACTGCAAGGCCTACGACCCGGCTTTCGCCGGTGAGCTGGCCGTGATCGTCGATGCCGGCATGCGCGAGATGCTGGTCGAGCAGCGCGATTGCTTCTACTACGTGACGGTGACCAACGACAACTATGCGCAGCCGTCGCTGCCCGATGAGGCGCGCGAAGGGGTGTTGCGCGGCTTGTATCGGTATCTTGCGGCATCTGATTCTGCGGCGGCGCAGGGCCATGCTGCGGATTCGGCATCGGCATCGGCATCGGCATCGGCATCGGGTGCAGGTGCGGGTGCGTGCGCCGGCCCGTCGGTGCAACTGCTCGGCGCCGGCGCCATCCTGCGCGAGGCCGTGGCCGCCGCCGATCTGCTGCGCGAGGCTTTCGACGTGCGTGCCGACGTGTGGAGCGTGACCAGCTTTTCCGAACTGGCCCGCGAAGGCATGCAGACCGAGCGCGTGCGGCGCATGGCGGCCGGTCGTGAAGAGCAGCAGGCCGGCCAGGCAAACTGGCTGGAACGGACGCTCGGCGCCACCGAAGGCCCGATCGTGGCTGCCACCGATTACGTGCGTCAGGTGGCCGACAGCATCCGCGGCTTCCTGCCCCAGGGCCGCCGCTACGTCGCTCTGGGCACCGATGGCTTCGGCCGCAGCGATTCGCGCGCGCAGTTGCGCGCCTTCTTCGAGGTCGATGCCCGGGCGATCGCCTACGCGGCCGTGGTGGCGCTGTGCGAAGACGGCCGGCTGCCGCCCGCGGCTGCCGTGCAAGCGGCGCAGCGCTGGCAGATCGACACCGATACGGCGGCGCCGGCGCCGTGGCAGGTGTGATCGCCTAAGGGTATCCACTGCCTCGGCTGCTGCCCGGTGTAGAGTCGTTCAGATGATCGACCATCGCGACATCGAGCAGGCCGCCGCGCGCATCGCCGGGCAGGTGCAGGAAACCCCCTGCCTGGCTTCGCAGACGCTGTCCGAGCTGACCGGCGCGCAGGTGTTCCTGAAGTTCGAGAACTTGCAGTTCACCGCCTCGTTCAAGGAGCGCGGCGCGCTGAACCGGTTGGCGCAGTTGACGCAGCAAGAGCGCGAATGCGGCGTGATCGCCGTCTCGGCCGGCAACCACGCGCAGGGCGTGGCGTGGCATGCCAAGCGGCTCGGCATCCCGGCGGTCATCGTCATGCCGCGCTTCACGCCGTCGGTGAAGGTCGAGCGCACGCGCGCGTTCGGCGCGCAGATCGTGCTGCACGGCGAGCGTTTCGATGATGCGCGATCGCACGGCCTGCAATTGGCGCAAGAGCGCGGCCTGACGATGATCGACCCGTTCGATGACGACGCGATCATCGCCGGCCAGGGAACGATCGGCCTGGAGATGCTGCGCGCGCAGCCCGATCTCGATGAGCTGTTGGTGCCGATCGGCGGCGGCGGCCTCATCGCCGGCATCGCCACGGCCGCCAAGCACCTGAAGCCGTCGATCCGCGTCACCGGCGTGCAGACCGAGCGCTTCGCGCTGGTCTACGACGCGCTGCACGCTTCGCATCACGAAGTGGGTGCCAGCACGATCGCCGAAGGCATCGCGGTGAACCGGCTGGGCGAACGCACGCTGCCGCTGATCCGCCGCCACGTCGACCAGGTGCTGCTGGTCGACGAAGGCGACGTCGAACGCGCGATCCTGATGCTGCTCGAAATCGAGAAGACCGTCGTCGAAGGCGCCGGCGCGGCCAGCCTGGCCGCCCTGTTGCGCGAACCGGAACGCTTTCGCGGCCGCCGCGTCGGCCTGGTGCTGTCGGGCGGCAACATCGATCCGCTGCTGCTGGCTTCGATCATCGAACGCGGCATGGTGCGTTCGGGCCGGCTGGCGCGGCTGTACGTCGACGTGCGCGATGCGCCCGGCGCGCTGGCGCAGGTCACCGCCGTGCTCGCCGAAGAACGCGCCAACATCGAAGAGATCCGCCATCAGCGCGCTTTCGGCGCGATCGGCGCGCAGCGCGTCGAGGTCGAGGTGGTGGTGCAGACACGCGGCCCCGAGCACATCGAGACGCTGAAGCTGCGGCTGGCCGAGGCGGGTTTCGCGGTTCGCCTCGGCTGACGGCGGCCTTCGACGGGCGTCGCCGCAGCCGCCGCAACCGGCTTCCGATGCCGCCGGCCGTCGCGGCGGCCGTCACGGCGCCCGCTGCGGCTAGAATTTCCGTCTTCCGATTCGATCAAAGGAACACGAAAATGAGCATCCGCACCCTCGGCATCGTCGGCGCCGGCACCATGGGCAACGGCATCGCGCAGGCGGCCGCCGCCGCTGGCGTCGAGGTGGTCATGATGGACGTCAATCAGGCCGCGCTCGACAAAGGCGTCAAGACCGTGGCCGGCTCGCTGGAGCGGCTGGTAAAGAAAGGCACCCTCGATGCCGCCAAGCCGGCCGAGATCCTGGCGCGCATCGGCACCACCAGCCGCGCCGAAGATCTGGCGCCGGCCGACATGATCATCGAAGCGGCCACCGAAAATGAAACGCTGAAGATCAAGATCCTGCAGAACCTCGACGGCATTGCGCGGCCCGATGCGATCATCGCCACCAATACCTCGTCGATCTCGATCACGCGGCTGGCGGCCGTGTTGAAGTCGCCCGAGCGCTTCGTCGGCATGCATTTCTTCAACCCGGTGCCGATGATGGCGCTGGTCGAAGTGATCCGCGGGCTGCGCACGTCGGAAGCCACCGTGCAGGCCGTCACCGCCTTCGCGCAGCAGCTTGGCAAGACGCCGATCGGCGTGAAGAACAGCGCCGGCTTCGTCGTCAACCGTATCCTGTGCCCGATGATCAATGAAGCGATCTTCGTGCTGCAAGACGGCCTGGCCAGCGCCGAGGAAATCGACGCCGGCATGAAGCTCGGCTGCAATCATCCGATCGGGCCGCTGGCGCTGTGCGATCTGATCGGGCTCGACGTCGAGCTGGCGGTGATGGAAGTGCTCTACGGCAACTTCAACGATCCCAAGTACCGGCCGGCGCCGCTGCTGCGCGAAATGGTCGACGCCGGGCTGCTCGGCCGCAAGACCGGGCGCGGCTTCTACGACTACGGCAAGTAATCGCCTCTGCCGGCGCTAAGCCGGTCATGAGCGCGGCGGAGTGCATCTGCTTCGCCGCGCGTCAGTTCGCCGCTTGCCGCTCCGCGGTGCTCGCCTGCGGTCTATCTACCCAAATTCCCCAGCTTGACTTGCGCCCGGCCGCGGCGATATCTTATTAACCAAACAATCGTTCGTTTTTTATTTGGGCTGTATGTCGACTCTGGCTCCTGCCATTTCCGCCCCCGCCGTCCCGGCAGCGCCCGCCCGCCGTGGCCACAGCCGCCTGCAGCTGGTGCTCGACGAGGCCGCGCGCGTCTTTGCGCAGCGCGGCTTCGTGGCGGCGTCGGTGCGCGACATCGTCCAGCCGATCGGCATGCAGCCGGGTTCGCTGTACTACCACTTCCCCACCAAGGAAGACCTGCTGGTGGCCGTTTACCGCGAAGGCGTGCAGCGCCTGTCCGACAAGGTCGACGCGGCGGTGGCGGCGCAGAAAGACCCATGGCGGCGGCTGGAAGCGGCCTGCATCGCGCACCTCGAAACGCTGCTCGATCGCAGCGCCTATTCGCGGGTCGTGATCCGTGTGGCGCCCGTTGACGCGCCTTCGGTGGCCGGGCAGCTCACCGCGTTGCGCGATCTGTATGAACAACGCTTCGTTGAACTGGTGGCGGCGCTGCCGCTGCGCGACCAGACGCAGGCGCGGGATCTGCGGCTGCTGTTGCTGGGCGGGCTGAACTGGAGCCAGACCTGGTTTCGCGAAGGCGGCGAGCAGACGCCGGCGCAGATCGCGGCCGGCTTCGTGCGGCTGCTGCGATCGACGCAGCGCGGCAATTGAGGATGAAGTGAAGGAGACGAGGATGACGGCGATGGCTTTCCGGCCGCGTGTGCTGATCACCAAGATCGGTCTCGACGGCCACGACCGCGGCAGCCGCATCGTGGCCGCCGGCTGCCGCGATGCCGGCATGGAAGTGATCTACACGCCGCCATGGCAGAGCATCGACGCGGTGGTCAAGCTGGCGATGGAAGAAGACGTCGACGTGATCGGCATCTCGTCGTTGGCAACCGACCACCTGATCGTGCCCAAGCTGATGGTCGCCCTGCGCGATGCAGGTCTTGCCGACGTGCGCGTCGTGGTCGGCGGCATCGTGCCCGATGCCGAAGTGCCGGCGCTGCTGCAAGTCGGCGTGCGGCAGGTATTCCATCCGGGCAGCCGCATGGAAGAGATCACCGAACGCATTCACGAGCTGGCCCGCGAAGCGCGGCAGGCACGCGCCACCGCCTGAACGGCAGGCCCTCGGCATCGAAGCACCGCATCAGCACGGCCGCATTGCGGCCGCGCCACCGGAGACACCACGATGAACAAGCCCCTGGACACGGCGTTGCTACGCGAGGCCGATCCCCACGCTCGCTGGGAAAACGACTACCGCGAATCGATCGGCGCCGAACGCGACGTAGTCAACGTCTCGGGTATCCCGGTCAAGCCGCTGTACACGCACCGAGACTGGGCCGCCTGGGGCGGTGACGAACCCTTGCCGTACCCCGGCCAGAGCGACTTCACGCGCGGCATTTACGCCACCATGCACCGCGGCCGCACCTGGACGCAGCGGCAACTGATCGGCCTGGGCACGCCGGCCGATTACAACCGGCGCCTGCGTGACCTGATGGCGCGCGGCGCCACCGCGGTGTCGCTGATCCCGTGCAACTCGGTCTATCGCGGCTATGACGTCGATACCGTCGATGCCGAGTTGCTGGGCACCTGCGGCGTGGTGGTCAACAATGCCGAGCAGATGCAGCAATGCCTGGATGGCATCGACCTGAACGAGATCTCGTGTGCGATGAACGATCCTTCGCCGTTCACGCTGCTGGCTTTCATGCTGGTGGTGGCCGAGCGCCGCGGCGTCGATTTCAAGCGCATCACCGGCACCTCGAACCAGAGCGACTACCTGTCGCACTTCGTCGCCAACCACATGTTCTACCGGCTGTCGCTGCCGGGGGCGCGGCGCGTGCTGGTCGATCACATCGTCTATTGCAATCGCCATCTGCCGAGCTGGAACCCGATGTCGGTGGTGGGCCAGCACATGCAGCAGGCCGGCGCCACGCCGGCCGAGGCGATGGCCTTCACGCTGTGCACCGCGGTGCAGAATGCCGAAGACTGCATCGCGCGCGGCCTGGCGCCCGATTCCTTCCTGCCGCGCTTCACGTTCTTCTTCGACATCTCGCTGAACTTCTTCGAGGAAGTCGCCAAGTTCCGCGCCGGCCGGCGCATCTGGGCGCGGCTCACGCGTGAGCGGCTGAGGGCCAAGGATCCGCGCTCGTGGCGCTTCAAGTTCCACGCGCAGACCTCGGGGGTGGATCTGACGCGGCAGCAGCCATTGAACAACATCGCGCGCGTCACCGTACAGGCAATGGCCGGCATCTTCGGCGGCCTGCAATCGCTGCACACCGATGCCTACGACGAAGCGCTGGCCACCCCCAGCGAGTTCGGCGCGCGCATCGCGGTGGCCACGCAGAACATCCTGCGCGAAGAGGCACACCTCACCGACGTCATCGATCCGTTGGGCGGCTCGTTCTACGTCGAATCGCTCACCGACCAGATGGAACAGAAGATTCTGTCGATCATGCGCATCGTCGACGACGCCGGCGGCATGTACAAGGCGGTGGAAGCCGGCCTGGTGCAGCGGATGATCGGTGCCTCGGCGCTGCGCTTCCAGCAGCGCATCGACAGCGGCGAGCAGCGCGTGGTCGGCGTCAACGCCTATCAGATCGACGAAGCCGAAGACCAGCGACCGCAGGTCGAACGGCCCGATCCGGCAGTGATGCGCCGGCACGTCGACGAGTTCGTGCAATGGAAGGCGCAGCGCTCGGCTGCCGCCGTCGGCAAGGCGCTCGACGAGCTGACGCGCACCGCCGAAGACCGCGATGGCAACGTGTTCGCCGCCGTCGTCGACGCGGCGCGGGCGGGGCTCACCAACGAAGAGATCTGCAGCCGGCTGCGTCGCGACCTCGGTTTCGGCCAGCCATTGACGATCGTTTGATGACTGGCGCCGCTTCCACGCTGCTGACGCGTACCCTGGCCGGTGAGCGCGCCGCGC
>JAFKGG010000373.1:8483-59352 GCA_017307915.1 Burkholderiales bacterium
CTTGCGGCGCAGCTTGCACAGCGCGCCGGCCGCGCGCGCGTCGTCGGCATCACCGGCGTGCCCGGCAGCGGCAAATCGACGCTGGTCAGCGTTTTGCTCGGTGCCTGGCTGGCGCGCGGCGAGAGAGTGGCCGTCGTGGCCATCGACCCCTCCAGCCCGCTGACCGGCGGCGCCGTGCTCGGTGACCGCATCCGCATGGGCCAGCACGGTGCCCATCCGAACGCGTTCATCCGCTCATTTTCGGCGCGCGGCGAGCTGGGCGGCCTGTCGCGCGCCACGCGCGCGGCGGTCGATGCTTTCGATGCGGCCGGCTTCGATCGCGTGGTCATCGAAACGGTGGGCGCCGGGCAGTCGGAAACCGCGATCGCCGCCATGGCCGACACGCGCATCGTCGTCTGCCCGCCAGGCCTGGGCGACGACGTTCAGGCGATCAAGGCCGGCATCCTGGAAATCGCCGATCTGCTGGTCGTCAACAAGGCCGACCTGCCGCACGCCGACGATACGCAGCGGGAACTGCAGGACATGCTCGGCCTGCGCCGCGCGGCGGCCGGCACATGGCGCCCGCGCGTGCTGCTGGTCAGCGCCACGCAGGAGCGCGGTACCGATGAACTGGTCGCCGTCATCGACGAGCACCGCGCGACGCTGTCTGCCGCGCGCCGCTTGACGCCGGATGGCGCCGGCATCAGCTCGCCATCGACACCGGCGCGAGCGCCGTCTTCGACCGGCCCCCGCGCCCCCGACATCCCGGTACCCGCCGACCCGCACGACAGCGCCGCCTGGCTGGCCCGCCTGCGCGCGCTGGCCGGGCGCGACGGCCTGTGCGCCGCGCTCGGCTTCGAAGTCACCGCCGGCGGCCCGGGTCGCGCCGAAGTGCAATTGCTGGTCGAGGCGCGCCACCTGAACTTCAACGGCGGCTGCCACGGCGGCACGATGTTCGCGCTGGCCGACACTGCTTTCGGCCTGGCCTCGAACTCGCACGGCCCGCTGGCCGTCGGCATCGACACGCACATGACCTTTCAGGCGGGCGTGTTCGCCGGCGACCGCTTGATCGCGCGTGCCGTCGAAGATTCACGCAGTCGCCGCATCGCGGTCTATCGCGTCGAACTGGTCGTGCGTTCGATGCAGACTGCGCAGGAAACGCGCGTGGCGAACTTTACCGGCACCGTCTACATCAAATAGCCGGTTTGGCGGCGGCCGCACCCGTGTTGCGTTTCAGTCCTCGAACAAGCGCAAGCCTTGCAGCGACACCACCGTCACCGAGCCGTAGTCCACCTTCACCAGGCCGACGCGCTCCAGATGCTGCAAGGCCTGGTTCACCCGTTGCCGCGACAGCCCGGTCAGGTAACCCAGCTCGTTCTGCGAGATTTCCAGCTTCGGTCCGATGCCCGGATATAGCTGAGGATTGAACAATTGTTCGAGGCAGCGCGCCACGCGCGCATCCGGGCCCAGCAAGCGGTCGAACTCGACGGTGCCGATGAATTGGCCTAGCCGCTCGTTCAGCTGCCGCAGCAGATAGCGATTGAACGCGATGCTGTTGTCGAGCAGGGACTGGAACAGCGGCCTGGGCATCAGCGCGATACAGCTTTCGCGCAAGGCGATCACGTCGTAGCGCCGCGGCTCGTCCTTGAGCAGTGAGCCTTCGCCGAACCAGCCGCCCGAGGGCACGCCGGTGAAAGTGACGCTCTTGCCTTCGGGCGACACGTTGCTGATCTTGACCAGGCCTTCGATCACGCCGAACCAGTGATCGACCGGCTCGCCCTTGCGGCAGACGAAACCACCCGCGGGCACCGCGCGTTCGATCACCCCTTGCAGCACGTCGCTTTGCTGCGTCGCATCAAGACTTTGCATCCATGGTGTCTCTTCCAATAGGTCTTTGAGCGCACGCAAGGGTTGTCCCCTGTTTTGCCGACTTTGTCGGATGGACGACAACTATACCGCTGCATCTCGCCTAGACTGCCCTGCGCCTGGCGAGTGAGATCGCACGACGCGGCGTTAGGGGTAAGTCCGAGATTCCGGATTCGCTGCAGCGCTCCCAGAATTCATGCAGGAGACCAGCATCATGACCGACCCCACGGTCACGGTTGAGGCGTCAAGCAGCGGGCTCACCTTTCCGCGCCTGCTGCTGCGCCATGCCGCCGAGCGGCCCGCGGCGCCGGCGCTGCGCGAGAAGGATCTCGGCATCTGGCAGACCTGGACATGGTCGCGGCTGCGCGATGAAGTCGAGCTGCTGTCAGCGGGGCTGGCCAGCCAGGGGTTCCAGCGCGGCCAGACGCTGGCGCTGATCGGCGAGAACCGTCCGCGCCTGTATGCCGGCATCATCGCCGCGCAGGTGCTCGGCGGCGTTCCGGTGCCGCTGTATCAAGACGCCGTGGCGCAGGAAATGGTCTACGTGTTCCAGAACGCCGAGATCGCGTTCGCGATCGTCGAAGACCAGGAGCAGGTCGACAAGCTGATGGAAATCCACGAAACCTGCCCGGCTCTGACTCACGTCTATTACGACGACCCGCGCGGCCTGCGCAACTACGACGACCCGCTGCTCGTCTCCTACGATCGGCTGATCGAGTTCGGCCGCCAATGGCTGGCGCAGCATCCGGGCTTTTTCGAAGCCGAGGTCGCCAAGGGGCGCCCCGACGACATTGCCGCCATCTTCTACACCTCGGGCACCACCGGCCATCCCAAGGGCGTGCTGCACGGCCACCGCAACCTGATCGAGATGTCGGGCATCGCCTCGCGGCTGGAAAATCTCGGCCCCGACGAAGAAGTGCTCGCCTACCTGCCGATCGCATGGATCGGTCAGAACATCTTTTCGTATGCGCAATGGCTGGTCAGCGGCTTTACCGTCAACTGTCCCGAATCGGCCGAGACCGTCAGCGCCGACATGCGCGAGATCGGCCCCACTTATTACTTCGCGCCGCCGCGCGTGCTCGAAGCACTGCTCACGCAGGTCACCATCCGCATGGAAGACGCGGCGGCACCCAAGCGGGCGCTGTTCAATCATTTCATGGGCGTGGCGCGCAAGGTCGGCGGGCGTCTGCTCGACGGCGATCGCAACGTGCCATTGCTTGACCGGGTCAAGTATTGGCTCGGCAATCTGCTGATCTATGCGCCCTTGCGCAACAGCCTGGGCATGAGCCGCGTGCGCGTGGCCTATACCGCCGGCGAGGCGATCGGCCCCGACCTGTTCGTGTTCTATCGGGCGCTGGGCATCAACCTGAAGCAACTGTATGGGGCGACCGAAACCGCCGTGTTCAGCTGCGTGCAGCCCAACGGCCAGGTAAAACCCGATACCGTCGGCCCGCCGCTGGCCGGCGTCGAGCTGAAGATCACCGACGACGGCGAAGTGCTGATCCGCAGCCCCGGCCTGCTGCTGGAGTACTACCGCAATCCGCAGGCCACCGCCGAAGTGAAGGACGGCGAAGGCTGGTACCACACCGGCGACGCCGGCTACTTCGACACCGACGGCCACCTGAAGATCATCGACCGCGCCAAGGACGTCGGCCGCCTCGCGCAAGGCGCGTTGTTCGCGCCCAAGTACATCGAGAACAAGCTGAAGTTCTTCCCGTACATCAAGGAAGCGGTGGCCTTCGGCAACGGCCGCGACCGCGTGATGACCTTCATCAACATCGATTACGAGGCCTGCGGCAACTGGGCCGAGCGCCGCAATATTCCCTATACCGGTTACATCGATCTGGCCGGCCGCGCCGAGATCTACCAATTGGTGGCCCAGTGCATCGAGCAGGTCAACGCCGACCTGGCGGCTGACCCGATGATGGCCGATTCGCAGATTCACCGCTTCCTGGTGCTGCACAAGGAACTCGATCCCGACGACGGCGAACTCACGCGCACGCGCAAGGTGCGCCGGCGCGCCATTGCCGATAAATACGCGCCGCTGATCGAGGCGCTGTACGACGACCGCGCCTCATGCTTCATCGAAACGCAGGTGCGCTTCGAAGACGGCCGTGTCGGCTCGGTATCGGCCGACCTGCGTCTCGTCGATGCCAAGACCTTTCCGGCCGCCGCGGCCAGGCGCGCGGCATGAACGCCCGACCAGTCAAGACGAACGGAAGATGACAGACAAGCGAATCGGCGACGTCACGCTCAGCCTGGAGTCCATCTCGCTGTCGTTCGGGGGCGTCAAGGCGCTCACCGACATCTCGTTCGATGTGCGCGAGCACGAGATCCGCGCCATCATCGGCCCCAACGGCGCCGGCAAGAGTTCGATGCTGAACGTGATCAACGGCGTCTATGCGCCGCAGCGCGGCCGCATCGTGTTTCGCGGCCAGACCTTCGAGCGGATGAACCCGAACAAGGCGGCGCGCATGGGCGTGGCGCGCACGTTCCAGAACCTGGCCTTGTTCAAGGGAATGAGCGTGCTCGACAACATCATGGCCGGCCGCAGCTTGAAGATGCGCACCGGCATCCTGGCCCAGATGCTGTACCTGGGGCCGGCCGAGCGCGAAGAACTGGCGCATCGCGAATTCGTCGAACGCATCATCGATTTCCTGGAGATCCAGGGCCATCGCAAGACCCCGGTGGGCCGGCTGCCCTACGGCTTGCAAAAGCGCGTCGACCTGGGTCGCGCGTTGGCGATGGAACCCAGCCTGCTGCTGCTCGATGAGCCGATGGCCGGCATGAATGTCGAGGAAAAGCAGGACATGTCGCGCTTCATTCTCGACATCAACGATGAGTTCGGCACCACCATCGTGCTGATCGAACACGACATGAGCGTGGTCATGGACGTCAGCGACCGCGTGGTCGTGCTCGACTACGGCCGCAAGATCGGCGACGGCACGCCCGAAGAGGTGCGCAACAACCCGGATGTGATCGGCGCCTATCTGGGCGTGGCGCACTAGGAGCGAGGCGGCATGGGCTTCTTTCTCGAAGTGGTGCTCGGTGGCCTGATGGCCGGCGTGCTCTATTCGCTGGTGGCGCTCGGCTTCGTGCTGATCTTCAAGGCCTCGGGCGTGTTCAATTTCGCGCAGGGCGCGATGGTGCTGTTCGCGGCGTTGGCCATGGCGCGGCTGGCCGAATGGGTGCCGCACTGGCTCGGCTTCGAAAGCCTGCTGTGGGCCAACCTGATCGCGTTCGTGCTGGCGGCATTGATCATGGTGGCGCTGGCCTGGGTCATCGAACGGCTGGTGCTGCGCCCGCTGATCAACCAGGAAGGCATCACGCTGTTGATGGCCACGTTGGGCGTGTCCTACTTCCTCGACGGTTTCGGGCAATCGGTCTGGGGCTCCGACATCTACAAGATCGACCTGGGCATCTCCAAGGATCCGATGCTGGTGCTCGAAAACGTCTTCGAAGGCGGCATCCTGCTCAATCGCGAAGACATCGTCGCCACGCTGATGGCCGCGGCGCTGGTCGCCGTGCTGGCCGTGTTCTTCCAGAAGACCGCCACCGGCCGCGCGTTGCGCGCGGTGGCCGATGATCACCAGGCCGCGCAGTCGATCGGCATTCCGCTGAACCGCATCTGGGTCATCGTCTGGTCGGTGGCCGGCTTCGTCGCGCTGGTCGCCGGCATGGTCTGGGGCGGCAAGCTCGGCGTGCAGTTCTCGCTGGCGGTGCTGGCGCTGAAAGCGCTGCCGGTGGTGATCCTGGGCGGGCTCACCTCGGTGCCCGGCGCGATCGTCGGCGGCCTGATCATCGGGCTCGGAGAAAAACTCTCCGAAGTCTATCTGGGGCCGCTGATCGGCGGCGGCATCGAAATCTGGTTCGCCTACATGGTGGCGCTGCTGTTCCTGCTGGTGCGTCCGCAGGGGCTGTTCGGCGAGCGCATCATCGATCGCGTTTGAATTTGAGGGTCTCGGGTTCCGACCATGCTCTACAGGGAAAACGGCCAGTTCAAGTCGAGCTATCGAGCCGACCAGCAGATCTTTCCGATCCGGCAGGATCGCATTGTCGTGGTGCTGTTTCTCGCGGTGGCCTTCATCGGCGTGCCGCTGCTGGCCAGCGACTATCTGCTGCGCGCCATTCTGGTGCCGTTCCTGATCCTGGCGCTGGCGGCGATCGGGCTCAATCTGCTGGTCGGCTATTGCGGCCAGATTTCGCTGGGCACCGGCGCCTTCATGGCGGTGGGCGCTTACGCGGCCTACAACCTCACGGTGCGCATTCCCGAGATCAATCTGATCCTGGCGTTCATTCTGGCCGGGCTGGTGTCGATGGTGTTCGGCGTGCTGTTCGGCATGCCCAGCCTGCGCATCCGCGGGCTGTACCTGGCGGTGGCCACGCTGGCCGCGCAGTTCTTCGCCGACTGGGTGTTCCTGCGCATTCCCTGGTTCACCAATCACGCTGCATCGGGCTCGGTGTCGGTGCCCACGCTCGAAGTATTCGGCATCAGCATCGCTTCGCCGGTCGAACGCTACCTGTTCTGCCTGCTGTTCGTGGTGGTGTTCGCGCTGATGGCCAAGAACCTGGTGCGCGGCCACATCGGCCGCTCATGGATGGCGATGCGCGACATGGACGTCGCCGCCGAAGTGATCGGCATCCGCCCCATGTACGCCAAGTTGTCGGCGTTCGCGCTCAGCTCGTTCTTCGTCGGCGTGGCCGGCGCCCTGTGGGGCTTCGTGCATCTCGGCTCCTGGGAGCCGCTGGCCTTCGACGTCAACCGCTCATTGAACCTGCTGTTCATGATCATCATCGGCGGCCTGGGCTCGATCCTGGGCGCATTCCTGGGGGCTGCCTTCGTCGTGATCCTGCCGATCGTGCTCGGCCAGGTGCCGGCAGCGCTCGGGCTGCCGATCTCATCGACCGCGGCGTCGCATCTCGAAATGATGATCTTCGGTGCTTTGATCGTTTTCTTTCTGGTGGTCGAACCGCATGGCCTGGCGAGGCTGTGGGCGATCGGCAAGGAGAAGCTGCGTCTGTGGCCGTTCCCGCACTAGGCGGGCGGCGGCTGCGGTGGCGGCAACGAACCAGGGCTTCGCGGCCCGATCCCAACCCTGACGGAGGTGGAGATGAGAAAGTCGATACGCAACACGCTGGCGGCGCTGACGGTGGCCGTCTGCGCCGGTGCGGCCCTGCTGCCGCAAGCGCCCGCGATGGCGCAGGCCAAGGAACAGTTCTTTCCCTTGCTCGTCTACCGCACCGGTCCTTATGGCCCGAACGGCACGCCCTGGGCCAATGGCAAGCTCGACTACATCAAGCTGATCAATTCTCGCGACGGCGGCATCAACGGCGTGAAGATCACCTATGAGGAGTGCGAGTTCGGCTACCTGACCGATCGCGGCCTCGAATGCTACGAGCGCCTGAAGACCAAGGGCCCGACCGGGGCCACGGTGATCGATCCGCAGTCCACCGGCGTTGCGTTCGCGCTCACCGACAAGGCGCCGGCCGACAAGATCCCGCTGATCACGCTGGGCTACGGCCGTGCTGATACGCGCGACGGCATGGCCTTTCCGTGGAACTTTCCGATGATGGGCAGCTACTGGACGGGTGCCGACATCCTGATCCAGCACATCGCCAAGAAACTGGGCGGGTTCGACAAGCTCAAAGGCAAGAAGATCACGCTGGTCTATCACGATTCGCCGTTCGGCAAGGAACCGATCCCGGTGCTGCAGGAGCGATCCAAGATGCACGGCTTCGACCTGAGCCTGTTGCCGGTCACCGGCGCCGGGGTCGAGCAGAAAGCGGTATGGCTGCAGATCCGCCAGCACCGGCCCGACTTCACGCTGCTGTGGGGCTGGGGCGTGATGAATTCGACCGCCTTGAAAGAGGCACAGGCTACCGGCTATCCGCGTGATCGGATGTTCGGTGTCTGGTGGTCGGGGGCTGAGCCCGACGTCAAGGACGTCGGTGCCGGCGCCAAGGGCTACAGCGCGCTCGCGCTGAACAGCTCGGGCCAGAACCCGAAGGTCATGCAGGACATCCTGAAACTGGTGCACGAAAAAGGCCAGGGCTCGGGGCCGCGTGACGAGGTCGGCTCGGTGCTGTATACGCGCGGGGTGATCATCCAGATGCTGACCATCGAGGCGGTGCGGCGCGCGCAGGAGCGCTTCGGCAAAGGCAAGCCGATCACCGGCGAACAGATGCGCTGGGGCCTGGAGAATCTGGCGCTCGATCAGAAGCGGCTCGACGCGCTGGGCTTTGCCGGCGTGATGCGCCCGATCAGTACTTCGTGCGCCGATCATATGGGGTCTGATACGGCCCGCGTCCACGTCTGGGACGGCACCAAGTGGGTCATGGGCAACGACTGGTACCAGGCCGACGACGCGATTCTCAAGCCGATGGTGCGGGCGTCGGCGGCGCGCTATTTGGCTGAAAAGAAAATCACGATGCGTACGGCTGCCGATTGCAGCAAGTGATCGTCGCGCCGCCATGCGGCAGGCAGCGGGCGCGGGCGGCTGACGCCGCCTGCGCCCAAGCGCGCGGCATGCCTTGCGTGCCGCGCGACTCGATCAGGCAAGGATTCGTCTCATGACTCAGGCCCAGGCCACGGCGGCCACGCCAGCGCAAGCGCTTCTGTCGATCAACGGCATCGAGGTCATCTACAACCACGTGATCCTGGTGCTCAAGGGGGTGTCGCTGTCGGTGCCCGAAGGCGGCATCGTCGCGCTGCTGGGCGGCAACGGCGCCGGCAAGACGACCACGCTGCGCGCCGTTTCCAACTTGCTCAAGGGCGAGCGCGGCGATGTCACCAAAGGGTCGATCCACTACCGCGGCGAACCGATCGAACGGCTCACGCCGGCCGATCTGGTCAAGCGCGGCGTGGTGCAGGTGATGGAAGGCCGGCATTGCTTCGCGCATCTGACGATCGAGGAAAACCTGCTGACCGGTGCCTATACGCGCAGCCTGTCGCGCGCGGCGATGGCTGCCGAGCTGGAAAAGGTCTATCACTACTTTCCGCGCCTGAAGCAGCGGCGCGGCTCGCAGGCCGGTTATACCTCGGGCGGCGAGCAGCAGATGACGGCGGTGGGTCGCGCGCTGATGGCCGACCCGAAGATGATCCTGCTCGACGAGCCGTCGATGGGGCTGGCGCCGCAGATCGTGGCCGAGATCTTCGAGATCGTGCGCGATCTGAACCGCAAGGAACGAGTCAGTTTCCTGCTGGCCGAGCAGAACACCAACGTGGCGCTGAAGTATGCCGACTACGGCTACATCATGGAGAACGGCCGCATCGTGATGGACGGCCCCGCCGGCGAACTGGCCGAGAACGAAGACGTGCGCGAGTTCTACCTCGGCGTATCCAAGGAAGGGCGCCAGTCGTTTCGCAACATCAAGTCGTATCGCCGGCGCAAGCGCTGGCTGTGAACGGCGAGCCGCCGGGCGGCTTGTTGCACGCGCGGCGGCGATCGATCATGGGAACCACGATGAGCGCTTTCTACGACGAACTCGAGACGCGGCCGGCCGAAGCTCGCGAAGGCGCGCTGATGGCGCGCCTGCCCGGGCTGGTCAGCCATGCCATGGCGCAGGCGCCCGGCTGGGCCCGGCGGCTGGCCGGCGTCGATGCGCGTGCGATCAGTTCACGCAAGGCATTGGCCATGCTGCCGGTGCTGCGCAAGAGCGACCTGAGCGCATTGCAGCAGGCCGATCCGCCGTTCGGCGGGCTCACCACCGTGCCGCCGGGCCGGCTCGGGCGGCTGTTCATGTCGCCGGGGCCGATCTTCGACCCCGAAGGCACGGGCTCCGATCCCTGGCGCGCCGCGCGCGCGCTGTACGCCGCCGGCATCCGTCCGGGGCACGTCGTGCAGAACTGCTTCGGTTATCACCTGACACCGGGCGCCTGGATGCTCGACGGCGCCGCGCGCAAGCTCGGTTGTGCCGTGATCCCGGCCGGCATCGGCCAGACCGAGCAGCAGATCGAGCTGATCCGCAGCCTGCGGCCCGATGCCTATGCCGGCACGCCGTCGTTCCTGCGCATCATCGTCGAACGCGCCGACGAACTGGCGCTCGACATCTCTACGCTCAAACGCGCACTGCTGGCGGCCGAGGCCTTGCCGCCGGCGCTGCGCAGCTGGTTCCATTCGCGCGGCATCGACGTCGTGCTGCAGTGGTATGGCACCGCCGACATCGGCTTGATCGCCTACGAATCCGAAGCGATGGAAGGCATGATCCTCGATGAAGAGCTGATTCTCGAGATCGTGCGCCCCGGCACTGGCGAGCCGGTGGCCGACGGCGAAGTGGGTGAAGTGGTGGTCACCAGCTTCAACCCCGATTACCCGATGATTCGCTTCGGCACCGGCGATCTGTCGGCCGTGTTGCGCGGCATCTCGCCCTGTGGCCGCACCAATGTGCGCATTCGCGGCTGGCTGGGCCGTGCCGACCAGACGACCAAGGTGCGCGGCATGTTCGTGCACCCCGGCCAGATCGCCGAGGTGGCGCGCCGCGTACCGGAAGTCGGCCGCCTGCGGCTGGTGGTCGAAGGCGAGATGGCCCAGGACCGGATGACGCTGCACTGCGAGGTGGTGCCCGATGCCGTGCAGGCGGCTGGTGGCGAGCAGGCATTCAAGCAGCGATTGGCCACGGTCGTGCGCGACGTCACCAAGCTGCGCGGCGAGATCGAACTGGTCGCACCGGACAGCTTGCCGAACGACGGCCGGGTGATCGTCGATGCGCGCAAATATGACTGAGCCAGGCGCTTGAACGCAGTGCCGCCGGCGCGCCGTGCCGGTATTCCCCCTGCGCCCGCAGGGGCTCGTATGATCGGAGTTTTCCGTTGCAGGGTCCGCCATGGAAATCTTCGACTACGAGAACATCCTGCTGTTGCCGCGCCGCTGCGTCGTCACCAGCCGGCGCGAATGCGACCCCTCGGTGGAGTTTGGTGGCCGGCGCTTCCGCATTCCGGTGGTGCCGGCCAACATGAAGACCGTCGTCGACGACTCGATCTGCGAAACGCTGGCACGCGGCGGCTGGTTCTACGTGCAGCACCGCTTCGACATCGACGCGCTGGCGTTCGCGCGCTCGATGCGCAGCAAGGGCTTGTTCGTATCGATTTCGCTGGGCGTGAAAGCCGATGACTACCGGCTGGTGGACGAACTGGCTGCCAGCGGCATCGGCGCCGACTACATCACGATCGACGTGGCGCACGGCCATGCCGACACCGTGCGCGCCGTCATCGAACACATCAAGCAGCGGCTGCCGAAGGCTTTCGTCATCGCCGGCAACGTCGGCACGCCCGAAGCGGTGATCGACCTGGAAAACTGGGGTGCTGACGCCACCAAGATCGGCATCGGCCCCGGCAAAGTCTGCATCACGCGGATGAAAACCGGCTTCGGCACCGGCGGTTGGCAGCTCTCGGCCCTGAAATGGTGCGCGCGCGTGGCCACCAAGCCGATCATTGCCGACGGCGGTATCCGCGAGCATGGCGACATCGCCAAATCGATCCGCTTCGGTGCATCGATGGTGATGATCGGCTCGCTGTTCGCCGGGCTGGAAGAATCACCGGGCCAGAAGGTCGAGGTCGACGGCCGCATCTTCAAGGAGTATTACGGCTCGGCTTCTGAATTCAACAAGGGCTCGCGCAGCTTCGTCGAAGGCAAGCGCATCCTGGAGCCGGTGCAGGGCCGGCTGGCCGACAAGCTGCAAGAAATGGAGGAAGACCTGCAAAGCTCGATTTCATATGCTGGCGGCCGCAGATTGTTCGATCTGCGCCGCGTGAACTACGTGATATTGGGGCACGATAACGCGGCCGAGTATCTGATCTGAGCCCGGCCAAGTCGCGAGTCACCGCAACCGTCTTGCTATGCTGCGTGCGGGGGCTGCGGGCCGGTGCGGCACGAAGACCTTCGAATACACGTGTGAGCAGAAGGGGAGCGCATGGACATTCCTGCAGACATTTTTACCGAACCCGACGACGTCGATCCGAACACCTTGTCCCATCTCGGGCCCTTGCGCCGCCTGGCGGGCGTCTGGGAAGGGCGGCGCGGCGTTGACGTCAACCCGAAGGCCGATGGGCCGGAACAGCGCGACTATTTCGAGCGGATCGAGATGCAGCCGATCGACGCTCAGGCCAATGGCCCGCAGCTTTTCTACGGGTTGCGCTATCACGTCCACATCAACACTGAGGAAGAGGATACGACCTTCCACGACCAGGTCGGCTATTGGCTCTGGGAGCCGGCGACCGGGCTGATCCTGCAATCGCTGTCGATTCCGCGTGGGCAAGTGGCGCTCGCCGCCGGCCACGCCGATGCCAACGCGACCAAACTGGTTCTGGAGGCAGTGCGCGGGAAAACCGACTACGGCATCTGTTCGACCACTTTTCTCGAACTGGCCTTTCGCACGGATGCCTACCGCATCGAGGTCGAATTCCACGACGACGGTTCATGGAGCTACGTGTCCGATACCACCTTGCAGGTGCGAGGCCAGGACGAACCCTTCCGGCATCGCGATCAAAACACCCTGGTCAAGGTGGGCGAGCCCGATCTGAATCCGTGGGCGCAGATCCTGCGCGGTAAGAGCGGGGGGCATAAATGAACTGTAGGCGACCCTTCAGGAGTCTGCCTCAGACCACCGGCGCAATCTCCACCGCTCCAAACCGGACCACCCGATTGCGTCCCTCGGTCTTGGCCCGATACACGCACTGATCGGCCTGCACCAGCGCGCGTTCCAACGAATCGGGCCCGGCGATCGGCACGGTGCCGATGCTGGCGGTCAGGCGCAATTGCTTGTCGCCGATCGAAAGCGGCGCCGCTTCGAGTGCCTGGCGCATTCGCTCGACGATGTATTCGGCGCCGACCGGGCCGGCGCCGACGATCAGCGCGCAGAACTCCTCGCCGCCGTAGCGCCCGAGCAGACCCTGGCTGCCGAGCGTGTTCTGCAATACGCGGGCCGCGTGCTGCAAAGCCTGGTCGCCGACCGAATGACCGTGCAGATCGTTGATCGACTTGAAATGGTCGAGGTCGATCATCAGCAGGTAGCGCAGGCGGCCGCTGTTCGATGGCCGCTGCAGTTCCTCGCGCACCAGGTCGAAGAAGTGGCCGCGCGACAGCAGCCCGGTGAGATCGTCGGTGGTGGCGCGCCGGTGCAGTTCACTCGAGATGCGTGCGTGCAGCACCATCTGAACCAGCAGCGCCAGCGTGATCGGCGTCAGCGCCAAGCACACGACCAGGGCCAATTGCAGCGGGTTGTTGGTGAATACGCTTTCGCGCAGCACCTGGGTATCGAACGAGGTATGCAGGGCGCGTGCCAGATTCAAGCTGCCGAAAGCGACGAAGACGGCAAACAGCGCTCTGACGTAGCGCAACTGGCCGAACTCGCCGGCGCGCATGACGACGACCGCTGCGCCCGCGGAAAACACGGCGTGCAGCAAGGCCATCGTGATGACGCGCTGCCGTACCCCGGCGGGGTCGCTGCCGAGCCAGATCCACAGCAGCGTAGTGGCGGCGATCAGTACGGCCAGCCAGGCCTGCGGCGTGGATTTGCCGAACAGCCGCCGCGTGCCTTCGAACACCAGAATGCTGCCGATCGATACCAGCGCATTGCTGGCGACGAAGCCGGCCCATACCGGCATCATGCTGCGCAGGACGGTCAACCCCACCCCCATGGCCACGCACAGCGTCGCCAGGGCATAGGCATGCAGCGCCGGCAGCGCGCGGGCGTACATTCGATGCAGCGCGACGAACGTCGCTGCAGCAAGCAGGGTGGTGCAGGCACCCACCAGATAGACGGTACGCAGATCGAAAGGCTCGGTCATTTCCGGGAGTATCCCCAGTCTCGTCACTCGTTGGGGGTTCCACCGTCATGTGGCTGACGAGCGGTCAGGCCGGGCAGAGGAGCGCCGGCGGCCACTCGGGCGGCCTCAGACCACCGGTTCAGCCTCCGTCACCCCGAACCGCACGACCCGGTTGCGCCCCTCGGTCTTGGCTCGATACACGCACTGATCGGCCAGCACCAGCGCGCGTTCCAGCGAATCGGGGCCGGCCACCGGCACGGTGCCGATGCTGGCGGTGAGCCGCAGCCGGGCACTGTCGATCAGCAGCGGCGCGCTTTCGAGCCCCTTGTGCATCCGCTCGACGACGTATTCGGCCGCGGCCGGGCTGTTGCTGACGATCAGCGCGCAGAACTCCTCGCCGCCGTAGCGGCCCAGCAATCCATGGTGGCCGAGGGCGTCCTGCAACACGCGTGCGGCGTGTTGTAGCGCCTGGTCGCCGGCCGAATGGCCGTGCAGATCGTTGATCGACTTGAAGTGATCGAGATCGATCATCAGCAGGTGCCGGACGCGGCCGCCGTTGGAGGGCCGTTGCAGCTCTTCACGCACCAGATCGAAGAAATGGCCGCGCGACAGCAATCCGGTGAGATCGTCGGTGGTGGCGCGCCGGTGCAACTCGCTCGAGATGCGCGCGTGCAGCACCATCTGGATCAGCAGCGCGAACGCGATCGGCGACAAGGCGAAGAACACGCCGAAGGCGAGCTGCAGCGGGTTGGGGGCGAACACGCTGTCGCGCAGCACTTGCGCGTCGAACAAGGCATGCAGGCCGCGCGCCAGGTTGATGCTGCCGAAGGCGGCGAAGAACACGAACAAGGCCCTGACGTAGGGCAGCCGGCCGAATTCGGGGGCGCGCAGGATGATGAGTGCGATCGCTGCAGAAAACGCGAACTGCATCGCCGACATGGTGATGACGCGCTGTCGTACCTCGGTCGGCTCGTTGCCGAACCAGATCCAGAGCAGGGCGCCCGCCGCGATCAGCGCGGCCAGCCAGGCCTGCGGCGTGGATTTGCCGAACAGCCGCCGCGTGCCTTCGAACACCAGGACGCTGCCCACCGACACCAGCGCATTGCTGGCGACGAAGCCGGCCCATTCGGGCAGCGAGTTGCGCAGTGCGCCCAATGCGAGCGCCGTGGCCGTGCACAGCATCGCCAGGGCATAGGCGTGCAGGGCCGGCAGCGCGCGGGCATACATTCGATGCAGCGCGACAAACGTCAGTACGGCCAGCATGGTGGTGCATGAGCCCACCAGAAAGACGGTGCGCAGATCGAAGGGGGCGGTCATTCCGGGAGTATCCCTAGCCGTGTCGCGTGTTGGGGTTTCCACCGCCATGCGGCCGACGAGCGGTCAGGCCGGGCGGAGGAGCGCGGGTCGAGACAGGCGGCAACAACGCAGTAAGATCACGGCATGCAAGCCACCGTCTATTCCTTCGAAGGCGTCACGCCGGTCATCGACCCCAGCGCCTATGTGCACCCCACGGCCGTGCTGATCGGCGACGTGATCATCGGCGCCGGTTGCTACGTTGGCGCCTGTGCCGTGTTGCGCGGCGATTTTGGCCGCATCGTGCTCGAGCGCGACGCCAACCTGCAAGACAATTGCGTCGTGCATTCGCTGCCCGATTTCGATTGCGTGATGCAGGAACGCAGCCACATCGGCCACGGCGCGATCATCCACGCGGCGAACATCGGCCGCGATGCGCTGGTCGGCATGAACGCCGTGGTGATGGATCGCGCCAGCGTCGGCGAGCAGGCGATCGTGGCGGCAATGGCCTTCGTCAAGGTCGGCGGCGTGATTCCACCGCGCGTGCTGGCGGCCGGCGTGCCGGCTCGCGTGATGCGTGAGCTGAGCGAAAACGACGTCGCCTGGAAGCGCGAGGGCACCGACCTGTACGTCGAGCTGGCGCAGCGCTGCCGCGCCGGGCTGGTGGCGGTGCCGCCGCTGGCGGAGGTCGAGGCCGATCGGCCGCGCACGCGCTGGTCGTTCGGTCGTTGAGACGTGAGCCTGCCGGGCGCGTCGCGCCTGATGCCGGCTTACACGTTCATCAACCAGCGGCCGTCGCGCTGCAACTGGCCCTGGTCGACCAGTTCGTCGATCGCCCAGCGCAGCGCCGCATCGTATTGCAACCCGAGCAGCGCGGCACTGTCGCGCAGCAGATGGGCACCGCGCAGGTTCGCCGCCAGGCGCTCGGCTTCGATGCGCTCCACATCGAGCATCAGGAACTTCACCAGCACTTTCAGCGCGTGCCGCGCATGCCGCGCCGGGTCGCTGCGCATGGCTTGCAGCCGCGCCTGCGCGCGCGCTAGCGCTGCCGGCACGTCATCGATCATCGGGCCATGGCCGGGTAGCGCGCGGTCGACCGGCAAGGTGGCGATCAGGTCGAGCACGGCCTGCTGCTCGGCAAAGCCCGATTCGCCCTGCAATTCGGGAAACAGCACGCCGAAACCGCTGGCCCACAGCGCGTCGGCGCTGATCAGCAAGCGCGCGTCGGGGCAATGGAAGATCAGGCTTTTCGGGTCGTGGCCCGGTGCCGCCAGCACGCGCCAGTCGAGTTCGCCCAGCCGCAAGGTATCGCCGGGCGCGAGCACTGCGTCGAACGAAAAGCGCGGGCAGCGCTGGCCGGTGCCGACGAAGGTGAGCACGGCTTCGTCCCAGGCGGCCACTTCGGCGGCGCTGGCTTGCGGGATGGTGGTCGTGCAGCCGAAGGCGTCGGTCAGCGCGCGGTTGCCGCCGCAGTGGTCGGAGTGCAGATGGGTGTTGACGATGCGTCCGAGCCGGGCGCCGCCGGCTTCGCGCAGCACGCGTTCGATCAGCAATACCGTCAGCGGCGCGTGCTTGGCGTAGCCGGTATCGACCACGGTGGCGATGCCGGCGTCGAAGCCGACGATCTGGTTCGACGACAGCCAGTCGCGTTCGATGAAGCGCAGCGTCGGCGGCAGCTTGCCGCCGGCGAGCGTCGTGCGGCGCTCGCCGATCGAAGCCCAGGTGCGCCGGCGACTGTCGTCATCGAGGCTGCCCCAGGCGGCGATTTCGTCGAGCGTGCGCAGACAGCCTTCGCACCAGCCGGTGGTGTCGTCGATGCGGCACACCGAGATGCACGGCGACGGCACCGGGGCTGACGCGCGCATGGGCGGTTCAGGCCGCGGCCGCCTCGGCCTGCTGCCGTTTGGCCGCCATTGCATTGCCGGCGCGCGACATGCTCTTGCGGCCGAGTTGCGCCGAGATCCATTGGCCGGTGTCGACCAGCTTGCCCAGATCCAGGCCGGTGTCGATGCCCAGCCCTTGCATCAGGAACACGACGTCTTCGGTGGCGACGTTGCCGGTGGCGCCTTTCGCATACGGACAGCCGCCCAGCCCGGCGATCGACGAATCGAAGCGATACACGCCGGCCTCCAGCGAGGCCACGATGTTGGCGATCGCCTGGCCATAGGTGTCGTGGTAGTGGCCGCACAGGCGATCGAGCGGCACCACACGCGACACCGCGTCAAACACCTGCACGACCTGGCGTGCCGTGCCCACGCCGATGGTGTCGGCGATGCTGATCTCATGCGCGCCCAGATCCATCAGCCGCTTGGCCACGTCGACCACCGATTCGACCGGCACCGCGCCCTGGTAGGGGCAGCCGAAGGCCACCGAAACCGACGCGCGCAGCCGCAGCCGGTGGGCATGCGCAGCCTCGGCCACCGGCCGGAAGCGCTCGATGCTCTCGCTGATCGAGCAGTTGATGTTGCGCATCGAGAAGGCTTCGCTGGCGGCGGCGAAGATCACCACTTCGTCGGGATTGCTGGCCAGTGCCGCGTCGAAGCCTTTCATGTTCGGCGTCAGCACCGAGATGCGGCTGCCGGCCGGGCGCGGCAGCGCCGCCATCAGCTCGGCGGCGTCGGCCAGTTGCGGCACCCATTTCGGCGACACGAACGAGGTGGCTTCGAGCTGCAACGCGCCGGCATCGAGCAATCGTTGGCACAGCTCGATCTTGACGGGCGTGGGGATCGGCTGCTTTTCGTTTTGCAGCCCGTCGCGGGCGCCGACTTCGGTGATGAAGACGCGTGCCGGCAGCGCGCCGGAACCAATGGAAGAGTAGGTTTGGGTCATGGTGCTCGCAGAATAAACCAGTCGGGCAGCGCCTGCCAGAAGACCGCGCCGCGGCATCTGCCCGTTGGCCGGCGGCGGCGCCGGCCGTGCATCTTTTTCAGTTCACCGGCGTGAAATCGATCAGTTGCGCGCCTTCGTCGACCTGCTCGCCGACCGCATGGCGGATCTCGCTGACTTCACCGTCGGCCGGCGCGTGGATCGTATGCTCCATCTTCATTGCTTCCATCACCAGCAAGGGCTGGCCTTTGGTGACGCGCGCGCCGCGCGCCACCAGCAGCGCGATCACCTTGCCCGGCATCGGCGCCGTCAACCGGCCGCCGTCGTGTTCGTCCTCGCCGGCATGGGCCAGCACCGAGGCATGCCCGAAGGCATACGGCCCTTCGTCGGAGAACAGATGCACGGTTTCGCCATCGATGATCGCGCCGGCCTCGAAGCCGCGTTCGCCGAGCCGGCCGCGCACGCGCCGCGTCGCCTGCGAGCCCGTCACCGCCGACAGCGTCAGTGCCTCGCTGTCGTCGCGCACCCGCCAGCCGTCGCGCTGGTATTCGATCTCGACCGGGCAGGGCTGCCCGTCGCGCGTCAGCGGCAGCGCGCGGCGCAGCGGCGCGCCCAGCCGCCAGCCGTTGCGTTGCGACCAGGGGTCGTGGCGATCATCCCGCGCTGCGGCCTGCTCGGCCTCGGCCGCCAGGATGGCGGCGGCGGCCATGGCGCGCACGCGCAGCGAGGGTGGCGTGGCGCCCGGCAGCAGCGCGGCGCGCTCGCGCTCGATCAGTCCGGTATCGAGGTCGGCGTGCGCGAACGATTCGCTGCGCATCAAGCGCGACAGGAAGGCGATGTTGGTCGCCGGCCCGAGCACTTCGAACGCGGCCAGTGCCTGCGACATCCGCGCCAGCGCCTGCCTGCGGTTTTCGCCCCAGACGATCAGCTTGGCGATCATCGGGTCATAGAATGGCGTGATCGCATCGCCTGCCCGCACGCCGCTGTCGATGCGCACGGCGGCCGGGTGATGCGGCGCGGCGGCATCGACGTGCGTGAACTCGACGGCGGCCGGTGTGCGCAGATGGCGCAGCGTGCCGATCGACGGCAGAAAGCCCTTGTCGGGATTCTCGGCGTAGACGCGTGCCTCGATCGCGTGGCCGTGGATGCGCAGGCTTTCCTGCGTGGCCGGCAGCGGTTCGCCGGCGGCCACGCGCAATTGCCATTCGACCAGATCGAAGCCGGTGATCATCTCGGTGACCGGATGCTCGACCTGTAGCCGCGTGTTCATTTCCATGAACCAGAACTGCCCCGACTGGTCGGCGATGAACTCGACCGTGCCGGCGCCGACGTAGCCGACGGCACGCGCCGCCGCCACCGCCGCTTCGCCCATCGCGCGGCGTCGTTCCGGCGTCATGCCGGGGGCCGGCGCTTCCTCGACCACTTTCTGGTGCCGGCGCTGCACCGAGCAATCGCGTTCGAACAGGTAGACGCACTGGCCGTGCTTGTCGCCGAACACCTGGATCTCGATGTGGCGCGGCCGCTCGACGTAGCGTTCCACCAGCACGCTGTCGTCGCCGAAGCCGTTCTTGGCTTCGCGCTTGCACGAGGCCAGCATGGCGTCGAACTGCGCCGCTTGCTCGACGATGCGCATGCCCTTGCCGCCGCCGCCGGCGCTGGCCTTGATCAGCACCGGGTAACCGATGCGCGCCGCTTCGCGTGCCAGCAGCGCCGGATCCTGGTCGCTGCCGTGATAGCCGGGAACCAGCGGCACGCCGGCGCGTTCCATCAGCGACTTGGCTGCTGATTTGCTGCCCATGGCGGCGATTGCATCGGCGGGCGGGCCGATGAAGACCAGCCCGGCTTCGGCCACCGCGCGTGCGAAGTCTTCGTTCTCGGAAAGAAAGCCATAGCCGGGATGGATCGCCTGCGCGCCGCTGCGCTTGGCGATGTCCAGGATCAGGTCGGCGCGCAGATACGATTCGCGCGCCGGCGCCGGGCCCAGCCGCCAGGCCTCGTCGCAGGCCGCGACGTGGCGCGCGTCGGCATCGGCGTCGGAATAGACGGCCACCGTGGCGATGCCGAGTCGGCGCGCCGTGGCCGCCACGCGGCAGGCGATCTCGCCGCGATTGGCAATCAGGATCTTGCTGAACATGTCTGCTCCCTGCCCAGGCGGCTCACGATTGGTCCGGCACCCAGGCCGGTTTGCGCTTTTCGAAGAACGACGCGATGCCTTCCTGGCCTTCGTCGCCGGCGCGCACGCGGGCGATGCGCTCGGCCGTGTCGGCCAGCAGGGCATCGTCGATGGCGCGTCCGCTGACGTCGCGGATCAGCCGCTTGGTTTCGCGCAGCGCCTGCGGGCCGCCCTGCACCAGATGGCCCAGCACTTCGTTGACCTTGTCATCCAGCTCCACTGGCATCGAAAGATCGTGTATCAGGCCGATCCGGTAGGCCTCGGCGGCCTCGATCACTTCGGCGGTGAGGAAGTAGCGGCGCGCAGTGCTCTCGCCCATCGCCTTGATCACGTAGGGACTGATCATCGCGGGAATCAGGCCGAGCTTGACTTCCGACAGGCAGAACTTGGCGTCGGTGCTGGCCAGCGCGATATCGCAGGCCGTGACCAGGCCCATGCCGCCGGCGAAGGCCGGGCCGTGCACGCGCGCCACGGTGGGCTTCGGGCTTTCATAGATCGTGCGCAGCAGCCTGGCCAGCGCGGCGGTGTCGGCGCGATTCTGTTCGGGCGTGAAATCGCGTGCGCGCTTCATCCAGTTCAGGTCGGCGCCGGCGCAGAAGGCCTTGCCGTGACCGGCCAGCAGGATCGCGCGCACCGAGTCGTCGTCGATCGCGCTTTCGAACGCGTCGGTCAGTTCGGCGATCAGCGTTTCGTTCAGCGCATTGCGCAGCTCGGGGCGGTTCAGCCAGATCAGCGCCACGCCCTCGTTCAATGCAGTTTCAATGGTTTGGTAGCTCATGTCCGGTTCCATCGGTTCGGTGATCTGTCGCGCGGCAGGCTGGTGCCTGGGCTCGCCGCTCAGACGCGGAATACGCCGAAGCGCGTGTCGGCGATCGGTGCGTTCAGGCTGGCCGACAGGCCCAGCCCGAGCACCTGGCGCGTATCGACCGGGTCGATCACGCCGTCGTCCCACAGCCGTGCCGTCGAGTAATACGGATGGCCCTGGCGTTCGTATTGTTCGCGGATCGGTGCCTTGAACGCGGCTTCGTCTTCCGCGCTCCAGGTGCCGCCGCGCGCCTCGATGCCGTCGCGGCGCACGGTGGCCAGCACCGAGGCGGCCTGTTCGCCGCCCATCACGCTGATGCGCGCGTTCGGCCACATCCACAGGAAGCGCGGCAAATAGGCGCGGCCGCACATGCCGTAGTTGCCCGCGCCGAACGAGCCGCCGATGATGACGGTGAACTTGGGCACCTGTGCGCACGACACCGCGGTGACCATCTTGGCACCGGCGCGCGCGATGCCTTCGTTTTCATATTTGCGCCCGACCATGAAGCCGCTGATGTTCTGCAGGAACACCAGCGGGATCTTGCGCTGCGTGCACAACTCGATGAAGTGCGTGGCCTTGTTGGCCGATTCCGAGAACAGGATGCCGTTGTTCGCGATGATGCCCACCGGCATGCCGTACAGCCGCGCAAAGCCGGTGACCAGCGTGGTGCCGTAGCGTGCCTTGAACTCGTCGAGCGCCGAATCGTCGACGATGCGCGCGATCACCTCGCGCACGTCATACGGCTTGCGCGTGTCGGTGGGAATGATGCCGTACAGCTCTTCGGCCGGGTAGCGCGGTTGCACCGGTTCGGCGATGTCCATCTGCGGTGTCTTGCGCCGGTTCAGATTGCCGATGATGCGCCGCGTGATCGCCAGCGCGTGCGCGTCGTTGCTGGCCAGGTGATCGGCCACGCCCGACAGGCGCGTGTGCACGTCGCCGCCGCCCAGGTCTTCGGCGCTGACCTGCTCGCCGGTGGCGGCCTTCACCAGCGGCGGGCCGCCCAGAAAGATGGTGCCCTGGTTGCGCACGATGATCGCTTCGTCGCTCATCGCCGGCATGTAGGCGCCGCCGGCGGTGCACGAGCCCATCACCACGGCGATCTGCGCGATGCCCTGGCTCGACATCACCGCCTGGTTGTAGAAGATGCGGCCGAAGTGGTCGCGGTCGGGAAACACCTCGTCCTGATTGGGCAGGTTGGCACCCCCGGAGTCGACCAGGTAGATGCACGGCAGATTGTTTTCCTTGGCGATCTCCTGCGCGCGCACGTGCTTCTTGACGGTGATCGGGTAGTAAGTGCCGCCCTTGACCGTGGCGTCGTTGCACACGATCACGCATTCGATGCCGGCGACGCGGCCGATGCCGGTGACGAGTCCCGCGCAGGGCGCATCGTTGTCGTACATGTCGAACGCCGCCATCGGCGACAGTTCGAGAAACGGTGTGCCGGGGTCGAGCAGCAACTGGATGCGATCGCGCGGCAGCAGCTTGCCGCGCGCCGTATGCTTGGCGCGCGCCGCTTCGCCGCCGCCGACGGCGATCTTCTCCATCTTGGCGCGCAGATCGTCGACCAGCGCGCGCATCGCCTGCGCGTTGCTGCGGAACTGCTCGTCGCGCGGGTTCAGGCGGGATTCGAGGATGTTCAAGCGGATCTCCTGTCGGCTGCCTTGCGTTGCGCCGGGGTGGCGGCGATGCGCGCCCCGACGCATTGCAGGACCATTTGCGTATAGATGTCGACCAGCTCGCGCTTGCCGAGCCGGCCGCTTTCATTGAACCAGGTGCCCACGCCGGTCAGCATGGCCAGCACGGCGAAGGTGGCGATGCGCGCGTCGGGCACGTGAAACGCGCCGGTGCGCATGCCGTCTTCGAGGATGCCGGTGAGGATGTCTTCATAGCGCCGGCGCAGCGCCACCACGCGGCGGTAATCGGCCGGCGCCAGGCTGCGCAGCTCCATGTTCGCCACGAACACCTCGCGCCGGCGCAGCGTGTGCGAACGGATGTGGAAATCGATGAAGGCGCGCAGCCGCAGCAGCGGGTCGGCGGCATCCGGCTGCTCCTGTTCCCAGCGGTCGAGCAGGAAATTCAGATGCTCGACCAGCAGCGCCACCAGCATGCCGCCCTTGCTGGGGAAGTAGCGATAGATGGTGCCGGGCTGGATGCCCACGCGCTCGGCCAGTTCGCGCAGCGTCATCGCCTCGAAGCCGCGCTGGGCGATCAGGTCGATCGCCGCCACGCGGATCGCTTCTTCGGTCTTTGCGCCGTCGGAACCCAGTCGTCGCGCCATGGGCGGTGTCTCGTGCCGGGAAGGGATGGATCGAGGTGTCGAGTATAGCTTAGGAATTGAACGGTTGTCCGTTTATTTATTGGGCATAGGCCGAAGGGAGGGCTATTGCCGGGAATCCTTCGGATCTAGCATCGACGCCTTGTCATTGGCCAGCACGGTCACCGGCGTTGTCCCGCATTCAGCGGCAGCCGGCCATTGCGGAGAGTCCCAATTTGGGACTAAAATGAATCATGCGTGTGATTGCCGTCACGACGCTGCGCGCGTTCTGGGAAAGACCTGCACATAAGAATACCGAGGGGCCACTGAAGGCCTGGTATGCAGAGGTCATGAAGGCCAGGTGGTTGCAACCCGCCGATATCAAGGCTCAGTACGGCACGGCAAGCATTCTGCGAAACAACAGAGTGGTGTTCAACATCAAAGGCAATGACTATCGGCTGGTTGTCTCGGTGTCATACAAACTGCAGATCGTCTACGTGAAGTTTGTCGGAACCCATAGGGAATACGATGCCGTTGATGCAGAAACCGTCGACATGACCTGAGCGATCGCCGAGGTAAACCATGGAAATCCGACCGATCCGCAGCGAACGCGACTACAGGGCGACTCTGAAGGAAGTTGCTGCCTTGATGGAGCTCGATCCTGACCTTGGTACGCCCGACGGCGATCGCCTGGACGTGCTGGTCACCCTGGTGCAAGCCTATGAAGCCAAGCGCCATCCGATGACGCCGCCGGATCCTATCGACGCCATCAAGTTCCGGATGGAACAAGAGGGAATGACGGTGAAGGATCTGGAGCCGATCATCGGCAAGGCCAACCGCGTTTACGAAATCCTGAATCGCAAGCGGCCGTTGACCTTGTCAATGATCAGGCGTGTGCATAAACGAATGGGCATTCCGGCAGAAGTGCTGATCCGCGAGCAGCATGATCTGGCGGCTTGAGCCGCTCACTCCGGCTCGATCCCCGCCTCGCGAATCCGCTGCCCCCACACCTTGTACTGCTCGGCCACCATCGCATTCATCTGCGACAGCGGCAGTGGCGCCGGTTCGGTGGCCATGTCGCGCAGCTTGGCGATCAGGTCCGGCTGCTTCACCGCCGCGGCGACGTTGCGGCTCCACCATTCGACGATCGGCGGCGGCAGGCCGGCCGGGCCTGAGACGCCGGTCCAGCCCTGCAGCTCGACGCCGCTGATGCCCAGCTCGGTCAGCGTCGGCACGTCGGGCAGCACCGCCGAGCGCTTGCTGGAGGCTACCGCCAGCGGCCTGAGCCGGCCGGCCTTGGCCTGCGGCAGGCCGACGGCCAGGTCGGCCATCACGAAGTTGGTCTGGCCGCTGATCAGGTCGGTGAGTGCCGGCGGCTGGCCTTTGTACGGCACGCCGCGGATGCTCACGCCAGCGGCGCGCACGAAGGTGGCCGACACCACCTGCGCGGTGGCCGAGCCGTAGCCGTAGGTGAGCTTGTCGGGATTCTTGCGCGCATCGGCCAGCAGGTCGTTGACGCTGCGATGCGGACTGTTGGCCGCCACGAACAGCGCCACGTCGAAGGTCAGCAGCCGCGCCATATGCGTGAAATCGCGCTGCGGGTCATAGGGCAGCTTCTTGACCAGGTGCGGGCCCGACGAATGCGTCGCGCTGCTGCTCATCATCACCGTGTAGCCGTCGGGCGCCGATTTGGCCACGTGATCGGAGCCGATCTGCCCCAGCGCGCCCGGCCGGTTCTCGACCACGAAGGTGGCGCCGGTGGCCTTGCGGATTTCTTCGAGCAGCATGCGCGACATCGTGTCGGTGCCGCTGCCGGCCGGGAACGGCACGATGAAGCGCACCGGCCTGCTGCCGGGATATTCCTGCGCCTGTGCCGCGGGCTGCCATGCCAGCCCCACTGCCATCAGGGCGGTGATCACTGCCTTGAACTTCATCGTTCTCTCCTCGTTAGCATCAGAGCACTATCAGGGCGTGGAGTCGGTATCCAGGCCGACTTCGCGCAGAACCTCGGCGGTATGTTCGCCGAGCCGTGGCGCATGCCGCCGGATGGTGGCGGGCGTCTCGGAAAAACGCATCGGAATGCCGGGCATGCGCAAGCGGCCTTCGCTCGGGTGTTCGACCGATTGCCAGAACCCGACCGCGCGCAGGTGCTCGTCGTCGAGCAAGGCCTGCAAGTCCTTCACCGGCGCGAACGGAATGTCGGCCTGCCCGAGCAAGGCCTCCCATTCGGCATTGGTATGCTGCGCCAGCGCCTGCTCGACGAGTTGATACAACTCATCGAAACGGCGGCTGCGTTCGGTGAGCGTGCGATAGCGTGGGTCGTCGGCCAGCTCGGCGCGCCCGGCCATTTCGAAGAAACGCCGCCATTGCGCATCGGTGTAGGGCACCACGGCCATGAAGCCGTCTTGCGTGCGAAACGGTTTGCGCCACGGGTTCAGCAGCCGGCCGTAGCCGGCGCCGCCCAGCGGCGGATCGAAGCTCAGGCCGGCCAGATGTTCGACCGACATGAATGCCACCATCGTTTCGAACATCGGCACCTCGACGGCCTGGCCGCGGCCGCTGCGTTCGCGCGCCAGCAGCGCGGCCATGATCGATTGCGAGACGTACTGCGCCAGGATCTTGTCGGCGACGACGCTGTTGACGAAGCGCGGCTCGCCGCTGCCGCCTTGCAGATCGGCCAGCCCGCACAGCGCCTGAATGGTGTCGTCGATACCGGCGCGGCCGGCATAGGGGCCGCCTTCGCCATAACCGAAGCAACTGCAATGCACCAGCCGCGGATTGGCCGCCAGCAGCGTCTGCGCATCCAGCCCGAGCCGACGCAGCGCCTGCGGGCGCACGTTAGAGACGAACACGTCGGCCGTTTGCAACAGGCGCAACAGCGCTTGCTTGCCCGCCGGTTCCTTGGCGTCGATCACCGCACTGCGCTTGTTGCGGTTCAGGTTCAGGAACGTGTGGCTCATCGCCGTGTGCCGCTGCGGCGTCACGTGCCGGAAGATGTCGCCCTCGCGCGGCTCGATCTTGATCACGTCGGCACCGAGGTCGCCGAGCATTTGCGTGGCCATCGGGCCCATGCCGACGGTGGTCATGTCGATCACGCGGATGCCGGTCAGCGGGCCGTCGCGCAAGGATGTGTCGGCGCCGCGCGGATCGTCGTTCGCGCGCGCGCCGGCCGCTGGTTTCGGCATCGTCGCGCTCATTGCTCGCGTCCCAGCAAGCGCAGCGCGGCGCGCAGATGCGGCCGGTCGATCATCTTGCCGTCGAGGCGGAACGCGCCGACCGCTGGATTGGCGTCGAACACCGCGACGATGCGGCGCGCGAATTCCAGCTCGGCGGCGTCGGGCGTGAATGCTGCGTTGATCGGCGCAAGCTGGGCAGGATGGATGGCGATCTTGCCGGTGAAGCCGTCTTCGCGCGCCTCTTTCGATTCGAGCGCGATCAGCTCGGCATCGTCGATTTCGACCGACACGGTGTCGATCGCGCGCACGCCGGCGGCCGCGGCGGCGAACAGGCACCCCGAGCGGCAACTGCGAATCGGCTCGGTGTAGCGGCCGTTGCGGCGGTTGACCGAGGCGCCCAGATCGGCGGCGATGTCTTCGCCGCCCCAGGTCAGCGCCCACAGCCGTGGGCTGCTGCCGGCATAGCTGTGCAGGCCGAACATTGCCTGGCCCAGCTCGGTGGCGATCGGCATGATGCGCACGCTGCCCGGCGGCACGTCGGCGGCACTTTCGAAGGCGTCGAGATAGTGGGCAAGGCGCACCACGTCGGCGCCGCCGCGCGACTTCGGCAGCGCGATGCCGAACGGGCGCGAGCCCACCACCGCGCGCAGATCATCGAGCGCCCAACCCGAATCGAGCGGATTGATGCGTACCCAGACGGCCTTGTCGCCGCGCGGCGCGGCCAGCATCTGCCGGATCGTGTCGCGTGCCTGCGGTTTGGCTGCCTCGGAGACCGAGTCTTCCAGATCGAGGATCAGCGCATCGGCCGACGATTGCAGCGCGCGTTCGAATTTGCGCGGGCTGTCGGCCGGCACGAACAGGAATGAGCGGCTCATGATGGGCGCTTGCGCATGAAGGCCGAGCGGCGGCAGATCGCCACCAGCGTGCCGTGCTGGTTGATCGCCGTGTGTTCGAACTCGACGATGCCGGCATCGGGCCGGCTGCTGCTCACGCGCTTGGACAGCACCTTGGTGCGCGCGCGCAGCGTATCGCCGGCGAACACCGGCGCCGGAAAGCGCACGTCGCTCATGCCCAGATTGGCGATCGTCGTGCCCAGCGTGGTGTCGTTGACCGTCATGCCGATCATCAGTCCCAGCGTGAAGATGCTGTTGACCAGCGGTCGGCCGAACTCGGTGCGCGCGGCGAACTCGGCGTCGATGTGCAGCGGCTGCACGTTCATCGTCAGGCTGGAGAACAGCAGGTTGTCGGTTTCGGTGGCGGTGCGGCTCCACTCGTGCTGGAACTCGCGTCCGATCTCGAAATCTTCGTAATAAAGACCAGCCATTCATGCCTCCTGTGCGATCGACGCGGCCGGGTCGGCTACCGCGCCTTGGGAACCGTAAGACACCTTGCCGGTGATGTCGTGTTCATAGCGGAAGCGATCGCCGCGATAGACGTTGAAGCCCGCGTAGACGATGCGCTGCGTTTCGTCGGCCAGCAAGCGCGTGACGCGTGCCACCGGCATGCCGATCGGGTAATCCAGCCGTTGCGCCTCGGCTTCGGATGCCTGGCCCACTTCGAGCAGCTCGTAGCCGCTGCGTACGTGCACGTGCGGCGCTTCGCCCAGCAGCGTGGCCAGCCGCAGCCGATGTTCGGCGCCCTTGGGCCAGCAGCGATAGACGTCGGTGGCCACGTAGATTTCCATCCAACCGCACGGGGTGCCGTCGAGCAGATGCCGTTTTCGGATGCGCATGTAGCGCTGCGCGGGCGTGCCGTGTTGCTTGAAGATTGCGGGCGCCTGCCTGACCGGTTCGGAGGATTCCAGCTCGATCGTGAAGGCCTCGCGATCGGTGCGGTACAGGTCGAGTGCCGCGTTCAGCGTGGCGTCTTTGGGCGAGCGCGCCACGAAGGTACCCTTGCCGGGCTGGGCGCGCAGCAAACCTTCTTCGGCCAGGATCTGGCAGGCCTGGCGCACCGTGATGCGTGCCACGCCGTATTCGGTGGCCAGGGCCTCGATCGTGGGAATGCGCGAACCCTCGGGCCAATCGCCTGAACTGAGCCGCGTACGCAAGCTGCCCGCGACGCGGCCGTACAGCGTGATGCCTGATTTGCGCGCCACGGCGGATGTGCGCACTCGTCCCCCGTCATTGAATCTATTTCTAGGATATTAGATCTGATGAGTTAGAGTGGGCAAGGCAAATTGGTGGCCTCTTGGGCATGCGGTTTGCTGCGGAACCATGGCCGAGCAAGCCGCTGGGTTGGCGGCCATCGCACCATCTCTTTTTCTTTCGATCCGTTACTGAGGAACCGCCGATGTCCGAGCCGCCCGCGTCTTCCCCTTCGGCAGCGGCGCCGGCAGCGCGCGTCGCGCGTCGCGGCAGGCGGCGCTGGCCCTTGATCACGCTGGGTGTATTGCTGGCGCTGGTGGCCGGACTGGCGGCCTGCGAATGGGCCGGTTGGCCATTCGTGAAAGGGCCGGCCGAGCGCTGGCTGAGCCAGCGCTTGCAGCGCGACATCGCGTTCGGCGATCGCTTCGCCTTGCGGCTGCTGGGCCGGATCCGATTGGCCAGCGATGCCTTCGTGATCGGGCCGCCGGTCGGCGAGGCGGCGCTGGCCGAGGCGCCGAGCCGCTTCGTCGATGCCGGCGACGTGCGGCTGGAGGTGCCCTATCGCACCGTGTTCGGCGCCTTGCGTTCGAACGGCTCGGAACCGGTGGCGGTACGCATCAGCGCGCTCGAAGTGGGCCGGCTCGATGCGCACCTGTGGCGTGATGAACAGGGGCGGGCCAACTGGCAGTTCGGCGGTGCGCAAGACAATGCCGACACGCCGCCGCCGGCTTTGCCGCAGTTCGATCGGCTGGTCGTGCACGACGGCCGCATCCGCATCGACGATGCACCCGCCAAGCTCAAGCTCGATACCGAGGTGCGTACCGATGAAGGCCAGGCGGCGCCGCAGGGCGCCGGCCTGCAAGTGTCGGGCAAGGGCAGCTATGAGGGCCGCGCGCTGAGCTTTCGCGCGACGTCGAGCGGCGCCATGCCGATCGCCGCTGCCGATGCCCAATCGCCGCCGCTGCCTTTGACGCTGGCCGGCAGCATGGGCCAGGCCCGGCTCGAGTTCGATGGCCACGCTGCCGACATCGTGCATCTGCGTTCGCTCGACGGCGACTACACGCTGTCGGGCCCGTCGCTGGCGGCGGCCGGCGATGCCGTCGGCGTCACGCTGCCGACCACCGCCGCGTTCGAGATGAGAGGCAAGCTGCGCAAGGCCGATCAGGTATGGAGTACCGAGGTGGCTTCGCTGTCGGTCGGCGCGAGCCGGCTGGCCGGCGAGTTCAGCTACGATCCGCGACCCGAAGTGCCGCTGCTCAACGGCAGCCTGCATGGCGAGCGGCTGGTGCTGGCCGATCTGGCGCCCGCCATCGGCGCGCCGCCGCGGCCGACGCGCGCCACCGGCGCTGCCGCCGCGGCACGGCGAAATGGCGACGAGCGCAGCGCGGCCGATCGGCGCGACAAAGACGCGGTGCGCGAAAACGCCCGTGCCCAAGGCGGTGAAACCGGCAGCGGCAAGGCCTCATCGCAAAGCGCCACGCCTGAACGCGGCGGCGCTGCCGGCGCGCGTGGCAACCGCTTGCTGCCGCAGCGCGAGTTCGACATTCCGTCGCTGCGTGCAATGAATGCCTCGGTGAAGATCGCCTTGCGTGAACTGGACCTGAGCACCGAGGCGCTGGAGCCGCTGCGGCCGCTCGAAGGCATGCTCACGCTGAACAATGGCCTGCTCAAGATCGATGAACTGCGGGCAGGCGCCGCGGGCGGCCGCGTCAGCGGCATGCTGTCGCTCGATTCGCAGCCGGCGGCGCCGGTGTTTGCCACCGACCTCAAATGGTCAGGCGTGGATCTGGATCGCTGGTTGACGGTGCGCAACCCGAATGCCAAACCGCAAGCCGAGCAGGCGACTGCCGCCGACGGCAAGCAAGCCGGCACCGGCACCGCGGCGAAGCCCGCTGCGAGCGGCCGTGCCGGGCGCGCCGCCGGGGCCAAAGGCGCGGCAGCGGCGCGCCCCCAAGCCGGCAGCCAGGCACGCTCCACGCCCAGCGGCTACCTGAGCGGCAGCCTTGGCGGCCAGGCGCAGTTGCGCGGCGCGGGGCGCTCGACGGCGGCTATCCTGGCGTCGCTCGACGGTTCGGCGGCGGCGTGGATCCGCGACGGCAGCGTGTCGCACCTGGCGGTGGAAGCGCTGGGGCTCGACATCGCGCAAGGGCTCGGCCTGCTGGTGGTGGGCGACGAGCAGTTGCCGCTGAACTGTGCGGCCATGCGCTTCGTGGCCAAGCATGGCGAACTGCATAACGAAGTGGGCGTGTTCGACACGCGCGACAGCACGATCTTCACCAGCGGCTCGCTGTCGCTGGCCGACGAGCGGCTGGCGCTGGTGCTGACCGCGCGCCCGAAGGATTTCTCATTGCTGACCTTGCGCGCGCCCTTGCGCGTCGAGGGCTCGCTGGCAAATCCCGAGGTGCGGCTCGACGGCAAGACGATCGGCCTGAAGGTGCTGGCCGCCGCGGCGCTGGCCGCCATCAATCCGCTGGCGGCGTTGATCCCGCTGATGGATCTGGGCGATGCCGAGCAGCGCAACTGCCGCGAGGCGCTGGCAGAACGGCAGTTCCGGGGGCGGCGGCGCTGAGCGCCGCTGCGCATCGTCTACGCTGACGTTTCGCCGGGCCGCAGCGCCGGCTCATTGGCGCCCGCGGCGGCAGGTGGCGACTGCCCGTGCCCGCGCACCGGCCGCGCCCCACACGCCGGGCAGAAATGGAAGAACGCGTTGTGCCGCGTCGAGCAGGCATGGCAGCGTTCGAACAGCAGCAGCCCGCAATGCATGCAGAAGTCGGGATCGCCGTCGTTGCCGAAGCGCACGCTGCGCTCGCAGCTCGGGCACACGCCCTTGCGCATGTGCTCGAGCGCCTGCTCGTAGCGGATCTGGTCGCGGCGATCGGTTTGCGGCTGCGTCTGCTCGGCCTGCTTCTGCGCCAGATAGCGTTGCATCGCGCGGATCAGGTAGGTGCCGGCCAGCAGCGTGAGCACGATGCCGACCACGTAGCGCACGTAGCCGCCATAGCTGGGCAGGTAGGGCACCAGCTCGACGAAGAACGCAAACGCAGCGAAGAAGATGAAGCCCCAGACGAACGGCCAATAGGTGCCGTGCCGCTTCTTCACGAACAGCCAGCCGGCCAGCAACAGCAGCGGCAGGGTCAGCGCCAATCGCAGGCCGAACACGCGCAGTTCCTGATGAAACGATGCGCGCTCGAAGCGTTCCTGGGCGGCGCGCTGCAGCTCGAAGAGTTGCTGGCTGTTGGCTCTCAACGCCTGCCGGTTGGCCGTCATCCGGGCGTCCAATGCTTCCAGCTCGGTCTGGCGCGCGCGCTCGGTGGCTTTCAGGTCATCGAGTTCGCGTGTGCGTTGCAGCAGTTCCGGATCCTGCGCCGATTGTTCAGTGGCACGCCGCGTCGAAATCCAGTTGTTCAGGCTGTCGCGCGCCGAGCGATAGGCGTTGACGGCGGCGGTGTAGGCTAGGCCGGCGCGTTCGCGCTGATCGGCAAGCTGGTTCTGTTCGCTTTGCAGCCGCTTGCTCGCTTCGCGCAGCGGTTCGGCAGCGGCCTTGTCGATGAACTGTTCGGTCGACAGATTGTCTTCGAGCCGCGGCAGATCGCCGATGACCAGGCCGCCCAAGCCGGTCAGGAAGGCAGCGAACAGAACCGCCACGATCCATAGCACGAAGCGGAACAGGCGTTCGCGGACTCTCAGGCTCTTCGACATCGATGGTTTTCCCCGGCTGGGCCGACACCCTGCAGGCGTGCCGATCGTTCCATGATTGCCCAATCCGAAACGAGTTTTGGGATCCGCTATGATAGCGGCGCGCTGTCGCAGTGTACCGGCCCGGCCGATCGCGGCCCGACCGAGCATCGAGGCGCTAGCGGGGCGTTACTGAACCATCGAAGTCGGATCGGCAAGGAACAGTATGGAGGCTGCGAGCAAGCGCAAGCGCAAACCAGCGGCGCCACGTCGCGGCGTGCAATCGATCGAGGTGGGCGCGTGCCTGCTGAGAGCGCTGGCCTCGCATGCGGGACCGATGCACCTGCGCGATCTGGCGGCCGCCACGCATATGCCGGCGAGCAAGGCGCATCGTTATCTCACCAGCTTGATCAAGGCCGGCCTGGCCGAGCAGGAGCCGCTCAGCGGCCGCTACGATCTCGGCGCGATGAGCCTGCGCCTGGGGCTGGCGGTGCTCAGCCGGCGCAATGCCGTCCAGTATGCGATGCAGGAACTGATCGAGTTCAACCAGAGCCATGACGCCACCGTGGCGCTGGCCGTCTGGGGCGAGCGCGGTCCCACCTTGATCGCTTGGTATGACAACAGCCAGCCGGTGTTGTGCAATCTGGGCGTGGGCTCGATCATGGAGTTGTTGCGCTCGGCGACCGGGCGCCTGTTTCTCGCCTATCAGCCGCGCGCGGTCACGCGCAGCATGGTCGAGCGCGAGCTCGTCGTGATCAATTCCTATCTGCCCAGCGAGTCGGTGCGCACGCGTGACGACGTCGATGCGCTGATTCAGCAAGTGCGCGCGGCGCGCATCGGGCTCACGCATGACGAACTGGTGCCGGGCGCCAGTGCGGTGGCCGCGCCGGTCTTCGATCATCAGGGGCGCATCGTTGCCGCGCTGGTGCAGATCGGTTTGTCGGCGCAGATCCATTCGCGCACGCGGCCGGCCGCCGACAGGCTGTTGCAGCTTGCCGACTCGATCTCGATGCGACTGGGCTTCGATCCTTCGTCGAATCCCAGTTTCGCCGAGCAGGTGGAACTCAAGGCCAGCGGCGGCGAATCGGCACGCGCTGCTAAGTGAGCTTGGGCCGCCCGATCGGATCCGGGCAGGTGGTTTCATACAGATGCGCGGCACCCAGCACGTTTGCATCGGCGAAGCGCGGGCCGGCGATCTGTAGTCCGACCGGCAGGCCCTCGGCGGTGAGGCCGCAGGGGATGCTGATCGCCGGTTGCTGCGTCAGGTTGAACACTGACGCGAACGGCGTCCATGCGCGCGACTCGTTCTCCGGAAAACCTTCGGGAATCCAGCGATCGGCGGTGAATGCCGGCACCGCGCAGGTCGGCGTGAGCAGCAGCGCATAGCGGCGATGGAAATCATGCAGCCGGCGCGCGATCGCGCGCCGCGCGTCCTGTGCCGCCAGATATTGGGCGACGCTGATCTGGGCGCCCTGCGCCACCGTGTCGCGCAGGGTCTGGCCGATGAGCTGCTTCTGCTCGTCGCTGAATCGGCTCAGGGTGTAGGCGAAGCCGGAGCGGAACAAGGTGAGGAAATCGGCCACCGGATTGTCGATGCCGGGATCGGCCTCCTCGACGATGAAACCCAGCGACTCGAAATGACGCGCGGCGGCCTGCACCCGTTGCGCCACCTGCGGATCGACCCGCTTGGCGTAGCCCATCGTGGTGGTGAACGCGATGCGCAGGCTGCCCGGTGAGCTTTGCAGCGACGCGCGCAGATCGTCGAGCGTGTCGGCGTAGCGGATGCCGGCCGGCGGCAGCATCTCGGGGTCGCGCAGGTCGGTCTGCGCCATCACGTCGGCCATCAAGGCTGCATCGCGCACCGAGCGGGCAATGGCGCCCGGTGACGACAGCGTGCCGGCGACATTCGGCGGATAGGTCGGAAAGCGCCCGCCGGTCGGTTTGAAGCCGACGACGCCGCACAGCGAGGCCGGGATGCGGGTGGAGCCGCCGGCGTCGGTCGCGAGTGCGGCTGTGCCGATGCCGGCAGCCGTTGCCGCGGCAGCGCCGCCGCTGGAGCCGCCGGAGTTCTTCGTGGTGTCCCAGGGATTGCGCGTGATGCCGGTCAGCGGGCTGATCGTGACCGGGCCCGAGCCGAACTCCGGCGTCGTGGTGATGCCCAGCAGTACCGCGCCGCTGCCCAGCACGTGATCGACGACCGGCGCGCTTTCCTGCATCGGCGCATCGCTGGTGGCCAGCGAGCCTCGGCGGAACGGACAGCCGCGCACCATCAAGGTGTCTTTCACCGTCACCGGTATGCCGTCGAGCGGGCCGGCGGGCGTGCCGGCGCGCCAGCGCTTCTCGGATTCGCGCGCTTCATGGGCGGCCCGTTCGGCGGTGAGGTGGGCGAAGGCATTGAGCGAGGGGTTGTATCGCTCGATGCGCCGCAATGCCTCGTCGACGGCTTGCACCGGCGACACGCTGCCGGCGCGATAGCCGCGCAGCAGCTCATCGATCGAGAGATAGGCAAGCGAGTCGCTCGCGCCGGCGCCGTTGGGCTCAGGGTTCTTGACGGAGTTGCTCAACTTTAATTACTCAATAAGGAATCGATTCTCAATCTTAGGCCGCATCAAAGAAATCTAGCAAGAGGCTTGTGTGCTTGCCTGGCTGTCGGCAGCGTCTTGCCATATACGAAGGATCTGCTTCATATGGCCGGGGTTTTCCCTAGGAATAAGCGTGATTCATCGCTGTGAAGTGCTCGCTGGCTGCGCTTGCGCGCATCGGCGTGCCGATGAACCTGATCGATTGGAGATGAAACAGAAATGTCTCAATAAAAAAATAATTGCTCTAATACGAATTATCTAATAAATTTCCCGTCACTTGATCCACATCAAGATAGGTCGCTTCAAGCGGGCTCTTCGGCCCGGTAGAGATACGGGAGAGCCTATGGGCTTTGCGCTACAGGTGCTGTTCGATTCGCTGCTGCTCGGCGGCCTGCTGGCCGTGGGGGCCTTGGGCTTCTCGCTCGTGTGGGGCGTGCTCAACGTGCTGAACCTCAGCTATGCCGCCTTCATCATGCTGGGCGGCTACGTCGGTTTCGGCCTGTGGTCATTGGGAATCGACTACCTGCTGACGATTCCGTTGACGATGCTGATCATGTTCGCGATCGGCTGGCTGATGCAGCGCTACGTGATCGACTTCGTCGTCAACGGGCCGCATGCGCTGGGCATCGCGCTGACCTACGGCGTCAACCTGGCGCTGGTGGGCCTGGCCCTGTATCTGTTCACGGCGGTCGATCGCAGCATCTTCACGCCCGCCTACCTGGACGGCTACTGGGAAATCGCCGGTGCCAAGCTGCCCTACGCGCGTGGCATCACCGTGCTGATCGCGCTCGTGCTTACCGGCGCCGCCTGGTGGTTCTTCGATCGCACCGAGCTCGGCACCTCGATCCGCGCCACGCGTCTCGACATGGAGGCGGCCCGGCTGATCGGTATCAACGTTCGCAATATCTATGACCTGACGACGGCACTGGCCGCCGCGATGGCAGGCGCCATGGGCGTATTGATCGCGCTCACTTACGGCGTCTCGCCGATCACCGGCGATCAGTTCCTGCTGCAGATCCTGATCGTCACGGTGCTGGGCGGCCTGGGCAGCGTGGTCGGTCCACTGGTGGGCGCTTTTCTGGTCGGCATCGCCACGGCCTTGACTGCGAACCTGTTCGGTTCGACGTACAGCCTGCTGGTCGGAACGGTATTGGTGCTGATCATGCTGATGACACGTCCGTCCGGCCTGTTCGGCAAGCGTTTCTACGAAGCTTGAGCACAAGGAGCCGGGTTTGATGAGCGGACAGATCGTCAACGATCCGCCGGTGCCTGCCACCAAGGCTGCACACCAGCATGGCGGCAGCGCGCGCGGACTGCTGCGCGGCTATGGCGCGCTGCTGATTGCGGCGCTGATCGCCGCCTGTGCGCCGCTATTGGTGCTGGATTCCTATTCGCAGCGCGTGGTCGCCACCGCATTCATGTACCTGGCCCTGGCGCAGGCCTGGAATCTGATCGGCGGCTATGCCGGCCTGATGTCGCTGGCGATGCCGGCGTTCTTCGGCACCGGCGCAATGCTCACCGCTGCCCTGGTGGTCGGCGGCATGTCGCCGCTGCTGGCGGTGGGCTGTGGCATCTTGGCCGCGCTGCTGGTCGCGGCGCTGGTGGGCGGGCCGACCCTGCGTTTGCAGGGGCACTACTTCGTGGTCGCGACGCTGCTCATCACGGAAGCCCTGCGCAACGCGGTGCTGAACATCAATGCCTTCGGCTTTTCGGGCAGCACCACCCTCAATCTGTTCAATGCGACCGCGCTGGGCCAGCTCGATGCGCCGCAGTTCAACCTGTTCTTCTATTTCGTGATGCTGGCGCTGGCGCTGGGCGCGATGATCATCGTGGCGGCGTTCGAGCGCTCGCGCACCGGCTACGCGCTCAGATCGATCCGCGACAACGAACGCGCCGCGCGGGCACTGGGCGTTGCCGTGGCGCGGCAGAAGATGCTGGTGTTCCTGGTCAGCGCCGGCATGACGGCCCTGGTCGGCGCGGCCTGGGCGTTCTGGCTCGGCGCCGTCGATACGAACGAGGCTTTCGGCTTTCGCCTGTCCTTCGACGTGATCGTGATGGTGTTCCTCGGCGGGCGTGGTTCGCTGTGGGGGCCGGTGGCCGGCGTCGCGGTGCTGACGGCGGTTCACGAAACGATCGGCGTGAGCTTTCCCGAACTGCACATGGTGATATCGGGTGTGCTGGTTGCGCTGATCGTGCTGTTCCAGCCCGACGGCATCGCCAGCGCGATGCGTGACGGCCTGCGCGCCTTCGCTCCGGCCAGATTGCGCGCCAACCTGCTTCGCTATCGGGTGAAATGAAGATGGCGTTGCTCGAAGTACGCGGCTTGAGTAAGCGCTTCGGCGGCCTGCGCGCCGTCGACGGTGTCGATCTGCACGTCGAACGCGGCGAGGTGGTCGGCTTGATCGGCCCGAATGGCGCGGGCAAGAGCACGCTGGTCGAGTTGTTGACCGGCGGCCAGCAGGCAAGCTCGGGCTCCATCCGGTTCGACGGGCGCGACATCACCCGATTGTCGAATCATGAGCGTTGCCGGCTGGGCCTGGCGCGCACCTTCCAGGTGCCTCAGCCGTTCGCGGGCGGCACGGTGCTCGAGAACGTGATGGTCGGTGCGCTGTTCGGCAGCCAGACGCGCACGCTGTCGATCGAGCAGGCGCGCGACCTGGCCGCGCGCACGCTGCAATCGACCGGGCTGGGCGAGCTGTGCGATCGCGCGCCGACCTCGTTGACCACCGCGGGCCTGAAGCGCCTGGAACTGGCGCGCTGTCTGGCAACGGGCGCGCAGATGGTGTTTCTCGATGAACCGCTGGGCGGCCTGAACCCCACCGAAGTGAATGAAGCCATCGAGCTGATCAGGCAGGTGGGCAAGTCGGGCACCACCATCCTGTTCATCGAACACATCGTGCCCGCGGTGCTGTCGCTGTGCCAGCGAGTCGTGGTGCTGGCCAACGGACGCAAGCTCGCCGAGGGCAGCGGCGAGGAGGTCACGCAGAACCCGCTGGTGCGCAAGGCGTATCTCGGCGACGTATCGAGCGCTGCCGATCGCTATAGCCGCAAGGGATCGCGCGGCGCAGGCAATCAGCAACCCGTCGCGGAGCGCAGCAATGACTGAGCTGCTGCAGATCGAGAACCTCGATGCCGGCTACGGCAGCATCCAGGTATTGCGCGACGTCAGCTTGTCGGTGCGAGCGGGCGAGATTCTCGCGGTGGTCGGCGCCAATGGCGCCGGCAAAAGTACCTTGCTGCGCACCATTTCCGGTCTGATCGCTCCCACGCGCGGGCAGATCCGCTTCGCCGGCCGCGATATCGCTGGCCGTTCCAGCGCCGAGATCGTCGGATTGGGCCTGACGCAGGCGCCGGAAGGACGCCGCTGCTTCAGCGGCCTGTCGGTGGAGGCGAATCTGCGCCTGGGTGCGCTGCGCCGACCCGACAAGAGCAGCGCCGTGATCGATGCCGGCCTCGAACAGGTCTACGGATATTTCCCGCGCTTGCGCGAGCGGCGCAATCAGCTCGCCGGCACCTTGTCCGGCGGCGAGCAGCAGATGTGCGCGATCGGCCGTGCGCTGATGGCGCAGCCCAAGCTGCTGATCATCGACGAACTATCGCTGGGGCTCGCGCCGATCATCGTCGCGGAGCTGCTTCACATTCTCGAAGCCATCCACGAATCGGGCTGCACGATCGTGCTGGTGGAGCAGGACATCTCGGTGGCGCTCAACTTCTCCGATCGCGCCGTGGTGATGCAGTCAGGCCGCGTCGTGCTGACCGGGGACGCCATGTCCCTGCGCTCGGACGACGACATTGTCAGAACCTACCTCGGAGGCTAATCGATGAAATCTCTCAAGAACGAGCGGCGCGATGCAGTCAAGATGCTGGGCGCGGGCGTGGTGGCGGCCTCCGGCGTACTGCCGGCCCGCAGGGCGGTTGCCCAGGCACCGGTGCTCACGGTTGCCTCGATCCTGCCTTTGAGCGGCGGCTTCGCGCAGTACGGACAGGAACTTGCGCGTGGCGTCGATCTGGCGGTGGAGGCGATCAACAAGAAGGGCGTGAAGGTCGGCAACACCGTCTACCAGCTCAAGCTCAACACTTACGACGACAAGACCGACGCCACCACCACCGCGCGCCTGACCGAGCGCGCGATGACCGCCGACAACGCCGACATCGCGATCGCCGGCTGCGGCAGCGTGATGGCCAAGTCGGTGATTCCGGTGGCGCAGCGCCTGCGCATGCCGGTGCTCGCGCAATGGGCACAGGTCGACGGCGTATTCGCCGGCCAGAAGGGCAATCCGTATTTCTTCGGCACCATGCCGCCGTTCAGCAAGATGTACGACAACATCTGGCCGCAGGTGGCGAAGTTCAATTCACCGAAGGTGCAGACCGTGGTAATGGTCACGCCCAACGACGAGCTGGGCGTGTTCATGGCGCGCGATCTGCCGGCCAAGCTCGCGCAGGCCGGCCTGAAGCATCTGCACACCGAGATGTTTCCGCCGACCAGCCAGGATTTCAGCGCAACGCTGGAACGGTGTTCGCGCCACAATCCCGACATCTTCCTGATCAATTGCTATACGCCGCAGATCATCGCGGTATTCAAGCAGATGCAGGCGGTGAAGTTCTTTCCGCCCACGGTCATCGTCGAGGCGCCGAGCCGGCTGTTCGAGTCGATCGGCCCGGGCATCAACGGCGCGTTCGTGCCCAGCTTCTGGGCGCCGCATCTGGTCGGCACCCGCGACGAATACGTCGGCACCAGCACCGACTTCGCGGCCGCCTACCAGGCCAAGTTCAAGGAGGCGCCGCCGGATTTCGTCGCCGCCTGCGGCGCTGCGAATCTCGTCGTCTATGCGCAGGCCATCGCGCGCACCGGCAACGTCAAGGACAAGAACGCGCTGCTCAATACGCTGCGCAAGTTCGACGGCGAAACCTTCTTCTCGGCCACGCGCTACGGCGACGATGGCCTGAATCTGAAGGCACCGATCTTCGGCGCGCAATTCCAGGACGGCAAGGTCAAGCTGGTCTATCCGGAAAACGTGCGCGAGCAGCCGCCCGTGCACCCCTATCCCGGTTGGAAGAAAGCTTAGGTCAGTCGGCTCGCGCGTATCGCATCGGCGGTACGCATGAGCCCGAACTATGAGGTTTGAAGAAAGAAATGTCGAACATGAGCGAAGCATCGAGCGGATTTGAGCCGCTGCGCAAGACGCTGAGCGAGGCGGCGCATGCGCCGGGTCTGGTCTACGGCTCGGAAGACGCATTGCGTCGCGAGATCGACGAGTACTTCATGAAGGACTGGCTGTACGTCGGTCGTGAAGAGGAACTCGCCAAGCCCGGCGACTACCTGACCATGCGAATCGTCGGTGAGCCCGTGCTGATCTCGCGCGACACCGATGGCACGCTGAATGCCTGCGTGAACATGTGCGCGCATCGCGGCGTCGAAGTCGCCTACGGGGAAGGCAATACGCGTGCCTTCAAATGCCCCTACCACGGCTGGACCTACGATCTGAAAGGGCGGCTGAAGGGCGCGGCCCACATGGACAGCAGCGAGGGCTTCGACCCCGCCAGCTGCCGCCTGCCGCCGCTGCGGCTCGACACCTGGCGCGGCAACATCTTCATCTGCTTTTCGCAGGACACGCGGCCGCTGCTCGAATACCTGAGTGAATACGAGAAAGACTTCGCGTTTCTGCAAATGGAGAATTGCAGGCTCGGCAACAAGATCGAGCTCGAGCTGAACTGCAATTGGAAGCTGGTGCACGAGAACCTGATGGATTTCTATCATGTGAACGTGCTGCACGCGAAGTCGTTTGGTGCCCGCTTTTCCTGGAACAACGACGGCGTGGTTCTGAAAGACAATGGCAGCCTGTCGATCTGGTACAAGGCGGGCCCGCCGACGCCGGGCGGCGAGCCTTTGCTCGGCAAGATGCCGTGGCTGGAAGACCGCGACTACAGCTTCGCCTGCAAGGGCTTCATGCCGCCGAACTTCACGCTCTTCGGCCGCATCGATTGCGTGCGCCCGATGGTCGTATGGCCGACCGGGGTCGACAAGTGCCGCGCCCTGATCTATCACCTGTTTCCGAAAGAGGTGTTCGAGCGCCCGGACATCGAGGAAAAGCTGAAGATCTATCGCGACTATCAGCTGCTGGTGCTCGGCGAAGACCGGATCATGATCGAGTCACTGCAAAAGGCCATGGTGTCGCGCAACTTCGTGCCCGGGCGCATGTCGGTGCTGGAAAAACCGATCCACCATTTCCTGAACCGGCACGTCGCGCGCATCTACGGCGAGGGCCAGGCGCATGAGTGAAGACGTCGCCATGCTCGATCGAGGCGCGGCGGTGATGGCCGCCGACTACCTCGCGGTGCGCAAAGGCGAGGCCGTGTTGATCACGGCCGATGCGCAGACCGATGCCCGCGCCCTGCGCGCCGTGTTCCGTGCGTTGACGGCGCTCGAGGCAGTGCCGTCGATACTGACCATTCCGACGGTGCCGTTCCAGGGGGCACTGGCCGATCCTTACGTGCCGCGCTTCGTCGAGCCCGCGGTGCTGGCGGCCGACGTCTGGATCGACCTGTGCTTTCCGTATCTGGCCGGATCGCACGTCTACGAGGTGGCGATCAAGGCTGGCAAGACGCGTTATCTGCTGGGCGCCGATCTCGGCGCCGAAGGAATCGGCAGGCTGTTCGGCGCGATGGATCTCGACGGCCATTACGCCGTGCACGAGAAGATGGAAGAGCTGATCATCGGGTCGGTCGGCAAGCGGGCGCGCATCACCTGCCCGCGCGGCACCGACGTGCTGTTCGAGATCGACAAGCCGCCTTATCGCAAGCCGCGGCGCGCCGAGAAGCCGGGGCACTATCTGGTACCCGGTTCGGCCACGCTGTTCCCGGTGCTGGAGAGCGTGCGCGGCACGATCGCTTTTACCGCGATCTTCCATGAATACTATGCGGCGGTCGAACCGGCGCTCATCGTCAAGGTCGACGGCAAGATCCGCGAAGTGCAGGGGCCGACCACGCACCGGCTCACGCTGGATCGCGCGCTGCGCCGCGCCGGCAACGGCCAGTACGGCAACATCATTCATTTCACGCACGGCATGAGCCCCACCGCGCGCGCGACCGGCCGCTCGTTCATCGAAGACTCGCGGGTCATGGGGGTCGACGCGGTCGGCATGGGATTGCCGTGGTGGATCCCCGGCGGCGGCGAGAATCACCCCGACGGCGTGATCTCGGATCAATCGCTGTGGATCGACGGCGAGCAGATCGTCAAGGATGGCGTTATCGTGGCGCCGTCGATCGCGCCGATCACGCACCGTCTGGCACCGCGCGTACCGCCGCCGCTCTGAACCGGCGCGTCGGCTGCGGCGACGTCACAGGAACATCGAAGAAGGAGAGGGTGTGAAGCCATCGAAGTTCGAATTCCACGAGCCGCGCAGCCTGGCCGAGGCGATCGAGACGCTGGGCCGCTACGGCGAGGATGCGCGCATCCTCGCCGGCGGGCAGAGTCTGGTGCCGCTGCTGAATTTCCGGATTCTGCAGCCGCGCGCCCTGATCAGCATCAATCATTGCCCGGAGCTCGCCTATCTGCGCGAAGACAATGGGCAGATCCAGTGCGGCGCCGGCACCCGCCAGGTCGACGCCGAACGCTCACCGGTGGTGGGCGGCCGCGTACCCTTGCTCGCCGCTGCCCTGCCATGGGTGGGCGGCATCGCCAATCGCAACCGGGGCACCGTCTGCGGCAGCCTGGCGCATGCCGATCCGCTGGCCGAGCTGCCGGCCGTCGCGCTCGCGCTCGATGCGCAGTTCCGCATCAACGGCCTGCAGGGCGCGCGCGAGGTGCCGGCGCGGGATTTCTTCATCGGTGACCTGACCACGGCGGTCGAACCGGGCGAGATGCTCGAGTCGGTAAGGTTTCCCTGTTGCGGCACGAAAGCCGGTGCGTCCTTCGTCGAGGTCGGCAATCGCGCGCACGGCTTTGCGGTGGTCGGCGTGGCTGCGCATCTGGAATTCGACGAGCGCGATCGCTGCGGCAGCGTGCGGCTGGCGGCGATCGGCGTGGGCGGCGTGCCGATTCGGCTGGAAGCCGCCGAAGCGATCCTGCTGCGCGCCGACCGCCTGCCGCAGGCGGCGGCCGAGGCCGCTGCCGTGGCGGCGTCCGGGGTCGAGCCGATGGGTGGGATTCACGCCGATGCCGAGTACAAGAAGGAGCTGCTGGCGACCCTGGTCGAGCGCGCCGTGCTGAAGGCGGCATCGGCTGCGCGAGTGAACTGAGATCGAGAGGACCGCGATGGATGATCAGAGGAAGTTGAGCTTGCAGGTGAATGGGAAGCGCTACGAGCGCATGGCCGAGCCGCGCATGCTGCTGGCCGATTTCCTGCGCCACAAGCTGGGTCTGAAAGGTACGCACATCGGTTGCGCGCACGGCGTGTGCGGCGCGTGCACCGTGCAGATCGACGGGCGCGCCGCGCGCAGCTGCCTGCATTTCGCGATCGACGTGCAGGATTGCGAGATCACCACCGTCGAAGGCCTGGCCGGCGACGACGCGCTGCATCCGATCCAGCAGGCCTTCCACGAATGCCATGCGTTGCAGTGCGGGTTCTGTACACCCGGTTTCCTGATGACGATCGAGGAGTTCTTGCGCGACAACCCCGAGCCGAGCGAAGCGCAGATCCGTACCGCGCTGGCCAACAACATCTGCCGGTGCACCGGCTACGCGAACATCGTGCAGGCGGTGGCCGATGCGGCGCGGCGCCTGCGCGAGCAGCCGGCGGCTGCCGCTGATGCGGGAGGATGCCATGCAGGCCAATGAGACCGGCGGTTACATCGGAAAACGGCTGCTGCGCCGCGAAGACGAGGCGCTGCTGCGCGGCCGCGGCAGCTATGTCGACGACCTGGCCGAGCCGCAGAACCTGCTGCACCTGGCCTTCGTGATGAGCCCGCATGCGCATGCGCTGATCAAGTCGATCGACACCAGCGCCGCTCGAAGCCTGCCCGGCGTGTTCGCCGTGTACACGGGCGAGGATCTGGCGCCGCTGATGAAGCCGATCCATACCGAGATCCTGTTTCCCGGATACCAGGCTGCTGATCGCAATGCGCTGGCTTACGGCAAGGTGCGCTTCGTCGGCGAGCAGGTGGCCGTGGTGCTGGCCGAAGACCGCTATATCGCGCAGGACGCGATCGATCTGATCGAGGTCGAGTACGAGGTGCTGCCGGCGGCGGTCGACATGGAAGAGGCGCGCAAGCCCGGCGCGCCGCTGGTGCACGATCATATCGAGCGCAACATCATTTTCGAAGGCAAGTTCGAGACGCCGGAGTTCGAACGCGAGTTCGCCGCCGGCGAGCATCGGATTCGCGAGCGCTTTCGCACCGGCCGCGTCGCGGGCGTGCCGATGGAGCCGCGCGGCTGCCTGGCGCTGCCCGAACACAGCGACGCCATCGTCTTTCATACCTCCACGCAGATCCAGCATCTGGTGCGCGAAGGGCTCGCGCATCATCTGGGCCGTTCGGAGGCCAGCATTCGCGTGGTCGTGCCCGACGTCGGCGGCGGCTTCGGCACCAAAGCGCAGCTCTATCCGGAAGAGGTGGTTGCGGCCGCGCTGTGCTTCAAGCTGCGCCGGCCGATCAAATGGGTCCAGGATCGCCGCGAAGAGCTGCTCACCAACATTCATGCGCGCGACCACCTGTACGACCTGGAAGTCTCGTTCTCCAGCGACGGTGTCATTCGCGGCATGCAGCTCGAGCTGCTGACCAATGCCGGTGCCTATTCGACTTATCCGTTCGGTTGCACGTTGGAAACCACCGGCGGTTCGCGGATGATTCTCGGGCCGTACCGCATCCGCAACTATATGTACCGCAGCTTCTCGATCGCCACGCATACCAACCCGGCCGGCGTGTATCGGGGCGTGGCGCAGCCGTCGTGCATGATGGCGATGGAGGGCATGCTCGACCGCATCGGCCGCTACCTCGGCATCGATCCTGCCGAAGTGCGCCGGCGCAACGTGGTGCAAGCCTCCGACATGCCGTGGACCACGGCGGTCGGCGTGCGTTTCGATACCGGCAGCTACCAGCAGTGCCTGGACAAGGCGCTGGAGGCGATCGGCTACGACGAGTTCCGCCGCGCGCAGCCGCGCGACCGGCTGGTCGACGGCAAGTATCGCGGCGTCGGCATCTGCAACATGACCGAATTCACCGGCATGGGGGCCCCTGCCTGGCGTTCGCGCGGCCTGAAGCGGATGTCGGGCATCGACAGCGCGGCACTGCGGGTCGAGGCCACCGGCAAGGTCACCGTGTCGATCAGCCATGCGGCGGCCGGCCAGGGGCATCTGACCACCTTTGCGCAGATCGTGGCGGACTACCTGGGCGCGAACATCGAAGACGTGCGGATCATCGAAGGCGACACTGCCGTTTCGCCGTACGGCACCAATACCTTCGCGAGCCGCAGCGCCGTCACCGGCGGGGGCGCGGTGATCCGCGCTTCGACCAAGGTTGCCGACAAGATCCGGCGGATCGCCGCCCATGTGCTCGAGGCATCGCCGCAGGACATCGTGGTGCGCGACGGCTACGCTCACGTCGCCGGCGTCACCGATCTGCGGCTGAGTTTTCGCGAGGTGGCCGAGATCGCCTACGCGATGTGCGACGTCAGTCTGCCCGAAGGCGAAGATTTCGGTCTCGAAGCCTCGGAATACTACGACCCGCCGGTGGTGACGGTGGCGAATGCCGCGCATGTGGTGGCGGTGACCGTCGATGCCCGCGACGGCCGCGTCACCATCGACCGGCATGTGGTCGTTCATGACTGCGGCCGGGTGATCAATCCGATGATCGTCGACGGCCAGATTCATGGCGGGGCAGCGCAAGGCATCGGTGAAGCCTTGATGGAAGAGATGGTCTACGACGAGAACGGCCAGTTGCTCAACGCGAGCCTGCTCGATTATCTTCTGCCTACCGCAATGGACATTCCGAACTTCGAGATCTCGCATATCGAGACGCCGACCATCGACGGCCTGGGCGGTTTCAAGGGAGTGGGCGAGGGCGGCTTGATCGGCGCGCTGCCGGCGGTGGTCAATGCGGTGGCCGATGCGCTGTCGGGCATCGGCGTCAACGTCAATCGCGTGCCGATGCGTCCGGCTTATCTGCGCTCGCTGATCCGTTCGGCGGCGGCTGAAGGTGGTGCGCGGTGAGCGTTCGATCGGCTGCAATCGATCGGTATTTAGATGGGCCGGATTGTGCCCGCGGCAACGAAGCTGTGCTTGAAGGGATACGACGATCGTGCAACTGAACAATGAACATCATCTGGAAGCATCGCGGGCCAAGGTCTGGGAGGCGCTGAACGACCTGGAAACATTGAAGGCCTCGATCCCGGGCTGCGAGCAGATGGAACGGATCGACGAACGCACGCTGCGCGCCGTCGTCAAATCGCGCGTCGGGCCGGTGAGCGCGCGCTTCACCGGCACGGTCGCGTTCTCCGATATCGAGCCGATGTGCGGCTATACGATCACCTTCAAGGGCGAAGGCGGCATGGCCGGTTTCGCAAGCGGCAATGCGCGCGTCGATCTGAGCGACGACGGCGACGGCACGCTGTTGCGCTATGAGTCGAAGGCGCAGGTCGGCGGCAAGCTGGCTCAGATCGGCTCGCGTCTGATCGACAGCGTCGCGAGCAAGACGGCAAGCGAGTTCTTCCAGCGCTTCGCCGCTGTCGTCTCACAGGATCAGGCGAAGGCCGATTGAGCCGCAGCGGGAATGCGCAAACGATGAAGGTGACCTTGCTGGTGGTGACCATGACGGGTACGGCTGAAATGATCGCGGAAGATCTGGTCGCGGCCTTCTCGAAAGAACACGAGCTGACGATGGTGCTCGCCGAACGCACGCAGCCCGAGCTGTTCGATGGCACGCAGCATCTGGTGGTGGTGAGCAGTACTTATGGAGAGGGCGAAGTGCCCGACCCCGGCAAGCCGCTGTATGAGGGGTTGCGCCGCAAGGACGGCGAGCTCAAGGGGCTGCGCTATGGCGTCGTCTCGCTGGGCGACAGCATCTACAAGGAGACCTTCGCCAACGGCGGCCGGCTCTGGGACGCGCTGCTGGCCGAACGCGGCGCGACGCGGCTCGCCGAGACGCTGCTTCTCGATGCCTCGGGCAGCGCCGACATGTCGGCGCTCGCGGTCGACTGGTTCGGCGCCTGGCTGCGCACGGCGGCACAGGCCGAGACGACCGCTTGACGGCAGGCGCGCTGCGCCTATGGTGATTGCCATCGTAGGCAGCGGGCCGGCCGGCTTCTACTGCGCCGATTTCCTGACCCGTGCCTTGCCCGACGCGCAGGTGCACGTCTTTGAGCGCCTGCCCCAGCCTTACGGCCTGCTGCGCTACGGCGTGGCGCCTGACCATGCCGGTACGCGCGGCCTCAGCCGTCTGTTCGATCGCATCGCGCGGCGTGCGAACCTGCGTTGCTTCGCCAACGTGGGGGTCGGCGCCGATATCGCGTTCGAGGATCTACGCGTGGCCTACGACGCGGTGATCCTGGCCACCGGGGCTGCGTGCGGGGCGAAGGCAATCTCCTCGGATCCCGACCTGCCCTCTTCGTCATCGATCACCGCATTCGATCTGCTGCGCTGCTTCAACGGCCATCCCGACGCGGATGCCCGGCAATTGCCGGGCCGCACGCAGGCTGCGTGCATCATCGGCCACGGCAATGTCGCCCTCGACGTGGCGCGCCTGCTGGCGCACCCGAGTGAAACGCTGGCGCGTTGCGGCGTTCCCCGGGCGGTCGTCGAGTGGCATGCGGGCCTGGGTTTGCAGGAGATCCATCTGTGCGGTCGCGGCCATGCGGGTAACACGCGCTTTTCCGCCGCCGGCCTGGAAGAACTGGAAAACGTTGATGGTTTGCGGCGGCTGGTGGATCCGGCCGATGTTTCGATGGCAGAGGGAAGCAATCTGCCGGCCTTGGAGGTGCTGCGCCGCTGGGCAGGCCACGGCGGCGGCGCCGATTCCGGGCCCGGCATGGCGATTCGCTGGCATTTCGAGTGCGCGCCGCTGCGTCATCGCGATCGGGTGCTGGTGGTCCGCGATCCCTCGCGGGGCATGCGCGAGATCGCGGCCGATGTGCTGATCCATGCAGTCGGCCAGCGGCCCGCGGTGATGCCGGGCGTTCCGGTCGATCCGCAGACCGGGGCCGTCGCGCATCGCAACGGCAGGGTCGATGGGATGCCGGGCACCTACGTCGTGGGCTGGGCGGCCGGTGGCCGCAACGAATCGATCGCGGGCAGCCGCGCTGCCGCCGGGGCACTGGCTGAGGTCGTCATCGCCGATTTGCGGCAACGCTCTGTGCTGCTCGATGGGCGTGCGGCCGAGCGCCTCATCCTGAGCTGCGGGCTCGGCTCGCCGGATCGGGAACCGCCGGCTGAGAACGGCTGAGCGCGCGGCACTGGGTCGGTTGGATCGCGCGCGGTCGCGTCAATGCGCCGCCGCGTGCCCGTAGCGAGTCTTCAGAATGCCTCGTTGCCCAGCGCGCGTCCGATTAGGATGCGCTGGATGTCACTGGTACCCTCGTAGATCTGGCACACGCGCACGTCGCGCCAGATGCGTTCGACCGGATAGTCGTTGACGTAGCCGTAGCCGCCGTGGATCTGGATCGCATCCGAGCAGACGCGTTCGGCGATCTCCGAGGCGAACAGTTTGGCCATCGCCGCTTCCTTCAGGCACGGCTTGCCGGCGTCTTTCAGCGCGGCGGCGTGCAGGATCAACTGGCGTGCGGCTTCGATGCGCGTGGCCATGTCGGCCAGCCGGAACTCGACCGCCTGGTGCTCGATGATAGGCCGGCCGAACGCCTGCCGTTCGCGCGCATAGCGCATGGCCGCCTCGAACGCGGCGCGCGCCATGCCTACCGATTGCGACGCGATGCCGATGCGCCCGCCTTCCAGGCCCGACAGCGCGATCTTGTAGCCCTGGCCCTCGTCGCCGATCAGGTTGGCCGCCGGCACGCGGCAGTTGTCGAACACGATCTGCGCGGTATCGGAGGCGTGCTGGCCGGTTTTCTCTTCCAGGCGGGCCACCACGTAGCCGGGCGTACCGGTGGGCACCAGGAACGCCGAGATGCCGCGCTTGCCGGCGGCCTTGTCGGTGACCGCCATCACGATCGCCACGTCGGCATGCTTGCCCGAAGTGATGAACTGCTTGACGCCGTCAAGTATCCAGTGATCGCCGTCGCACACGGCGCGCGTGCGCAGCGCCGAGGCGTCGGAGCCGACCTGCGGCTCGGTCAGGCAGAACGCGCCGAGCATGCGGCCGGCGGCCAGCGGGCGCAGCCACTGTTCTTTCTGCGCTTCGTTGCCCCAGGCCAGCAGGATCGAGCACACCGGGCAGTTGTTGACCGAGATGATGGTCGAGGTGGCGCCGTCGCCGGCGGCGATTTCTTCGAGCACCAGCGCCAGTGATACGTAGTCGAGCCCGGCGCCTTCCCACTGCGGCGGCACGGTGATGCCGAAGCAGCCGAGCCGGGCCAGCCCTTGCAAGGCCTGCGCCGGGAACGTCGATTCGCGATCCCAGCGCGCGGCGTTCGGCGCGATCTCGGCTTGCACGAACGCGCGCACGGCGTCGCGCGTCATCGTCTGTTCGTCGGAAAGCAGCATGGCGGTGCCTCGGGCGTGTGATGGCGATGGACGGGGGCGCAGGTGCGGCCGGAGGCGAAGGCCGGCCGCGCCCGCGCTACCAGGCCAGCGACTGGCCGCGATAGTCGTAGAAGCTGCCGCCCGGATAAGCCGTCGGGTTGTCGATGATGCGGCGCATGCCGGCGATGCTGGCGGCAACATCGACGTCGGCGTTGGGCCCGCCCATGTCGGTGCGCACCCAGCCCGGATGCAGCGTCAGCACGCGCACGCCGAGCGTGGCGTATTCGGCGTGCGCGAGCTTGGCCACCATGTTTTCAGCGGCCTTGGAAACGCGATACAGCATGCCGTAGCTGGCGCCGGCGTCGGCGATCGAGCCCATGCGGCTGGAGATGAACGCCAGCGTGCCGCGTGACGGCCCCAGCAGCGGCGCCACCAGCGGTACCAGCCGCATCGGCGCCAGCACGTTGGTGCGCATGACCAGATCGAAGTCGTCAGGCGCCGGCGGCTGGTGGATGTTGCTGGCGCGCGGCCCGTAGACACCGGCATTGACGATCAGCACGTCGAGCTTTTCGCCGTCTAGCTGCCACGACAAGCCGGCCAGATCGTTGGTGTCGAGCACGTCGAACTTCAGCGTATGCGCGCCGAGTTCGCGCAGCCGAAGGCGGTCGGGTTCGGAACGGTGCGTGCCGAACACGTTCCAGCCTTCGGCCAGATACTGCTTGACGAACTCCAGACCCAGGCCGCGCGAAGCGCCGATGACCAGTGCCGTGGGCATCGTCAGACCAGCTCGATGCCGACCGCAGTGGCCTCGCCGCCGCCGATGCACAGCGAGGCGATGCCGCGGCGCCCGCCGGTCTTGCGCAGCGCGCCGATCAGCGTGACGATCAGCCGCGCGCCCGAAGCGCCGATCGGGTGGCCCAGCGCCACCGCTCCGCCGTGCACGTTGACCTTGGCATGCGGCAGCCCGTGTTCCTTCATCGCCGCCATCGCCACGGTCGCGAACGCTTCGTTGATCTCGAACAGATCCACCGAGCCGCTGTTCCAGCCGGTCTTCTGGTACAGCTTGGCGATCGCGCCGACCGGCGCGGTGGTGAACCACTGCGGTTCCTGCGAATGCGTGGCATGCGCCACCAGCCGCGCCAGCGGCTTGACGCCCAGCTTGTCGGCGGTGGAAGCGCGCATCAGCACCAGCGCGGCCGCGCCGTCGGAGATCGACGACGAGGTGGCGGCGGTGACGGTGCCGTCTTTCTTGAACGCGGCCCTCAGCGTCGGGATCTTCTCGGGATTGGCCTTGAACGGCTGCTCGTCTTTCTCGATCAGCACGTCGCCCTTGCGGCCGGCCACCGTGACCGGGGCCATTTCCCATTTGAAGCTGCCGTCGTTGTTGGCGGCCACCGCGCGCCGGGTGGATTCGATCGCGTAGGCATCCTGCTCTTCGCGGGTGAAGCCGTATTTGCTGACGCAGTCTTCGGCGAACAGGCCCATCGACTTGCCGCCGCCGTTGGGCTGCTTGTCGTAGGCGTCTTCCAGGCCGTCGAGCGCCATGTGGTCATAGATGGTGCCGTGGCCGTAGCGGTAGCCGCCGCGGCCCTTGAGCATCAGGTAGGGTGCGTTGCTCATGCTTTCCCTGCCGCCGGCTACCACCACGTTCTGGCTGCCGGCCACGAGCAGGTCGTGCGCGAACATCGCAGCCTTCATGCCCGAGCCGCACACTTTGTTGATCGTGGTGGCGCCGGTCGACGGCGGCAGGCCGGCGCCGATCGAGGCCTGGCGCGCCGGCGCCTGGCCCTGGCCGGCCGGCAGCACGCAGCCCATGATGACTTCG